>CAJQKB010000107.1 GCA_905478775.1 uncultured Opitutales bacterium
CCAATGATGACATTGCACCCACTTTCTTTCAGGTTCAGCGCGTGTGCGTGTCCCTGTGATCCGTATCCTATAACGGCTAGCGTTTTCTTCTTAATGGCTGTTACTTTAGCCTCTTTTTGAGTGTATACTTTAGCGGGCATGGCCGTATATTTTTTTGTGTTACTGTTTATATAGTGAAAATGTAAGACGATTAATGATCTGCTCGCCCCCGTCGCAGGGAAACTGTTCCCGTTCGTGCAAGTTCGATAATACCAAAGGGTTCGATCAATTCTATGAATGCAACAATTTTATTACCGTTTCCGGTTGCCTCCACGACTAACGATTCTTTTGCCACATCGATAATTTTCCCACGAAATACATCGCAAATCTGGGTAACTTCAGAGCGATTGGACGAATTGGCTTTTACTTTTATCATGACTAACTCTCGGCCTACACTCTCGTTATCTGAGAAATTTTGAATATCAATCACATCAATCAACTTGTCCAATTGCTTGACGCATTGATCAAGTGCTTTCTCATCACCGTTCAATGTGGCTGTAATCCTAGATCGGCCCTCTTGGTGGGTTGGCCCCACATTTAAGGTATCAATATTGAATCCCCGGCCACTAAACAGGCCGGCAATTCTGGCAAGTACACCAAATTTGTTTTCAACCAGAACGGAGATTACATGTCGCATGAAGTAAAGAAGGAAAAGTGGTGGACGACACAGGACTCGAACCTGTGACCTACTGGGTGTAAACCAGTTGCTCTAACCAACTGAGCTAGCCGTCCAAAGTTTAAAATTTAAAAGTCAGATTATACTAATGAAACGCATTAATGTGGCAAGCGTGAATAATTACTTTACTTTTTAGACACCCTAATTTTTTTGGGACCAAGTACTGGCTTGATTGGTGAACCATATTTTTTACTTACTCGAACAGAGTTCGCCTGACTAGATGCAGACGGAGAAACCTTGCCTGAATTTGAAGAAGAAACCATTTTCTTAGGACCGAGCCAGTAACTGCTTGGATTAGCACCCGAATTTCCCTTACCCGATGGGATTACCCCACGTACTGAAGACTCTCCAAGTCTTCGCTCGGAAGAACCCATCGGTACATTTTTGGATCCTGCTTTTTGTACAGGAAAGCCTGGTTCACTGGATCGACCTTTTCGAAATTGAAATCGATTAATATCGCGCAGTGACATGTTATTTACATTATTCATCATATCATCCACTCTTTTATCTAGTTCCGCGTAAACGGCATCTCGAAATTCGATCGAAGCGGCTGCGGGGCTTCTGTTTCCTAGATCAATATTTGAAACTCTTTCAAAGTTCTCGGAAGCGAATTTTTGATTAGAAGAAAGTTCATTTTCAATAATTTTTGTATCGAAACGCTCGCTTCCCCAGGTTTTTTTATTTTGTGCAGGAAATCTCCTCCCTCCAAAAGAAGAATAACGGCTTGGCCATTCGTTTACAGAAAAACGTTGGGTGGAAATAGAATTAATTCGACTCGAAGATAATCTCTTCGAAGACATTTGGTTTAATCTACCATCCAAAGATCGCACACGCTTGGTAAAGTCATTTGCCCGTTGTTGAGAAAAGCAAAAAGAAAACAACGAGAAACTAAGAAGAATTATAATCGGAGTTTTATTTAATGAAATTCTCGACATTTCACTAACATATATAAATAAATGGTGGGACCTCAACTTTAATTACAACCCACAATTTTTTTATCCTACTGTAAATGAAGAATTATTTAAATCTTGTCTCAAGAGTTCTGGAAAACGGGGATTATCGCGATGATAGAACCGGGACCGGGACCTGGTCAGTTTTTGGTGAACAGGAACGATTTAGATTAGATACCACATTTCCCCTATTAACCACCAAGAAGCTTCACCTACGTTCCATTATTTATGAATTACTTTGGTTTCTGAAAGGAGATACCAATATAAAATATTTAAATGATAACCAGGTTAAAATCTGGGACGAATGGGCTGATAAAAACGGGGATCTTGGACCGGTTTATGGCGCACAATGGACAAATTGGAAAAGAGCAGACGGAAAACTAGTCAATCAAATCCAGGATGTCGTTCACTCGATAAGAACGAACCCAGATAGCCGAAGGCATATTGTTTGTGCATGGAACCCCGGCGAATTACACCTGATGGCTCTTCCCCCTTGCCATGCGCTCTTTCAATTTTATGTCTCCAATGGAAAACTCAGCTGTCAACTCTATCAAAGGAGTGCTGATATATTCTTAGGCGTCCCATTTAATATCGCGTCATATAGCATTCTAACAATGATGGTTGCAAAAATCTGTGGTCTACAAGCCTATGAATTTATTCATACATTTGGAGATCTACATTTATACGCAAACCATAAAGAACAGGCAATATTACAACTTGAAAGAAATCCGAGAACACTCCCCAAAATGAATATTCATGGAAATCAGGAGGAACTTTCTGACTTTAAATTTGAAGACTTTGAACTTATTAACTACGACCCCTACCCAGCAATAAAAGCACCTATTGCGATTTAAATCATGGCAAAGATTAAAGCAATTGCAGCTGTTTCACTCAACGGAGTGATCGGAAAAAAGGGCGATTTGCCTTGGCGAATTCCCGGTGAATTAAAGTGGTTTAAAAAAATAACCATGGGGCACATAATTGTAATGGGTAGGAAGACTTGGGATTCTTTGCCTGGATTATTACCAGGACGGGAAAACTGGATTCTCTCCCGTTCGAATCATTCAATTGAAAACACAAAGGTTTTCACATCTTTCGATGAAGTTGAAAACACTGCTGGAGATCGGACTGTTTTTATTATTGGAGGAGGTGAAATATATTCTGCGTTCCTACCCAAATGTGAAGAAATCTACCTCACCGAGGTCCCACAAATAATCCAAGACGGTGATGCATTTTTCCCGTCCTATAAAAACGATTTCCATTGTACCGAAACTCTCGAGAAAAATGAAGATTTTACGATCGGGAAATGGTGCAGGAATAAATAGGTATTCCACTTTGCAATTCCTGCAGTCTAGCTCTCAATAGTAAGGTTGAAGAAGCAGGTAAACCACTGGGCCAGTTACTGCGACATACAGCCACACCGGAAAGATTTTCTTGGCTAGAATACGGTGTTTTTGGAATTGATTCGTAAACCCATAGACAAAGGTGAGCAGGATAAAAGGAAGACTAATCGCAGCTAAAATAATGTGTGTAATTAAAATCCCGAGATAAACGATCCTCATGATACCGACCGCATTTTTTTCTTCCACACTTACAATTCCATCTTTGTTACTATCTCCATATAAGGTTTCTGCACTGGTGAAATGGTAAGCAACGTAGGAAAGAAGAAAAAGAAAGGAGCAAGCCATCGCCAAATAAATCCACCTTTGGTGGTGGATCACTAATTTCCTCTTGATTGAAATAATTGCCATAATAAGAGAAAACGCAGCAATGCTGTTCAGGACAGCATGAATCGGAGGAAGAAAAGTAAGGTCAGTGCCCTCCGGAAGTTCAATTTTAACCTCCCTCATTAGGCTAACCAAAAATAAAACAGCTCCGCTAATAATCCAAACCAGGATTTTTAGTTTTTTGCCTAAAACAAGATTCTCTTGGCGTGCAAGGTAACGATCAATATCACTCATATTTAGTTCTTGATTAGGATCCTATTGCAAGGTCAAAAGGGATAAAAACCTCTTCCTCTATGTCAGTTCTGACTTGGGCCCACAATCGGTAAACGCCCTCCCCTGGCGGTGAGAAACCAAAGGTGAGAGGCCCCTGAAAAGTCGTTTTTTTGACATTACCCAAATCTTCGTTGAGTGGGTGTAGGTGAGCAAAACCATTCACATTTTTATCGAATGCGACCATGTGTGCAAATGCCCCCATTACAGGGTGAAGAGTAATATCATGACCCTTTTTATCCCTCGCCAACAATCGAAGTTGAATTTGGTCCTGTCCCGGCTCAGCTGGAATTTTGATTAATTTAAAGTCGATGTTTTCCTTCGAAAATACTAAACATTCTTCTCGTTTCAAAGGAGATTGGCTCTTCCCTACGACCTCAAACGAAGAAGAAATTAAAACCCTTCTCGGGCTTTTTTGGGGAATAAAATCTAGGAATACAGAATATTTTCCTGCCAATTTAGGGGTTAAGGAAAAATGCCAAACTCCATCAAATAAACTATCTGCAACTGGATGGATGTGATGATAGTCGTTTAAGGTTTTATCCACCGCTAAAAGGTGGATTTTTTGGGTATGGCTTAAAGCAACATCTTGAGAAGTAAGGGGCGAACCGTCCGCCTTCTCAATTTTAAATTCAAATTTACACTCCTCGTTCATCTCGAGTGAACCAATGGGACGAAAGTCAATCTTCATCGGCCACTTGCGAATTGAAAGATCCACAAAACCAGTCTCATCTGCTCCACAGTAATCTAACTCACCTTCTTCGTTATAGGTTTCTTCGTGTAAGAACTCGCAAGGCTCAACGGGGAGGTTCCGTGCAATTACAAATAACACAACAAAGGGAATTCCCATGAGGAGAGAAAGCGACAGAGGATTAGTGAAAGGTTTGGGGGGAGTAATCATTTCAATCTTTACTATCTAAAGCCCTCCCTGTAATCGAGAAAGAAAATCTTCGACCCTCCAGTTTCTGCCGGGAACCTGATATACAATCTGTCTTTTTGAATTAACGATCATTGTCCTCATAGTATGATCGAGTGGTTGATCAGGGGCAGTCTCTCGAAGTATCCCAAATTGACGGGTCAAGTCGTCGATAACAGGTTTTTCTGCGGTACATACCTTAAAATTGCTTTCGTCTAGGTTGTAACCGCGTGCGTAAGACTTAAGGACACCAGGTGAGTCAAAAGCTGGGTCTAAAGTAATTGATAAAAAGCGAATGTTTGGAATTTTTATTTTTTGGGCCAATTCTTGTAGTTTTTTCATTTTAATCGTTGCGGCAGGACACATTTCAGCGACTGAACACCGCGAGAAAATGAAATTTAGAATAGTTACCGAACCATCAAAGTAATCCGTGGTGACTACTCCGCCATCCTGATCATAAAGTGCAAACGGAGGCAAATTATCTCCCACTGTTCGTAACATCGATTCTCCCATTCCCAATGTATCTCGTCGTAATAAACGATTCACATTTTTCACCCGAATTCGCTCCGCCTTTTCATCAGGCCAAACATTGTATAGCAGGAAAGTCTTACCAACAGTTGAAGAAAAGGTTTCTTGCAGATTTCCCTTGAACACCTTTTTCTTGGAAAGAAGGGAAAGATCTCCCGGTTGAACCTGGAGGCTTATCTTACTTCCTATCCTTCTGGAAATTTTGTCTGACAGGTTATGACTTCGGGCAAGAATTTCAACTTCTACTGTACTGTTGTTAACATCAATATTTAATACTTTTCCCCTCAAAATATTTTCCACTACATCAGAGCGGACTCCGCTCGGGCTTTCATCAGAGCATCCATTTTTCGCAAATGCAAAAAAGAAGGACAATAAACAAATTAAGAAAGTTCTTAGATAAAGTTGCATAAGGATCACTAATCTATAAGTCATTTTTAAGGAAGCAATTCCAAAGGAGTTCTTTCCCACATTTAGAAAATACTCCACAAAAATAAGTTAACTAAAACCATTATAAAAATGTTATTTTCAGGCATTAACTGAGAAAATTATTTCAATTTAAAATCACTTGACATATCTTGAGCAGTTAAAGTCTCTGAATTGATGTATTAGAAAATCTAACGATCGGATATTTATAAGTTATGACCTTGCTTGTCTCCCCTTAAAATATCATTTTATAGGTAACTAATTTCATCTAGTGAATAGTTACAAAAACATTACTGCCAAATCTGATGCTCCGCCCCTCCCTGTATCTGTGAGTACTACTATGCATGGATTGCTTGAGTTAACCAAGCCCCGCCTCAGTTTAATGTCAGTGTTTACTGCCTCACTAGGTTACCTTGTTCACTTCCCCCTAACCCCCCACTTTTATATTTTCTTTTGTCTCACAGTTGGTACTGCACTTGCCGCCGGTGGTGCTGCTGCACTCAATCAGTGGATGGAGCGAGACGAAGATTTATTAATGCGTCGTACTGCTGACAGACCAATCCCCGCACAACAAATTGAACCTGAAATTGCGCTTATCTTCGGAGTTTGCCTTTCCTCCATCGGACTCGCAATTCTTTGGATTGGCACTAACCCATGGGCATGTTCTTTAACTTTTCTAACTTTGGTCGTTTACCTTCTTGTTTATACCCCCCTTAAAAAAAGAACCCCCTATGCAACTGAAGTGGGTGCCATTTCTGGTGCACTCCCCCCGCTGATCGGATGGGTTGCTGCTTCCGGTGGACCAACCACATACGGTTGGATTTTATTTGGTATTCTCTTTACCTGGCAAGTTCCTCATTTTATGGCAATCGCATGGAATTTCCGTCAGGATTATCAAAAGGGTGGATTTCAACTACATAACTTAGGAAATCCGAACGGTTTTCATCTTGCCCGCAAGAGCTTTATTTATTCTATCATCTTATCATTGTTCATCTTCTCCCCCTATTACATCGAAACCACACAACCGAATCCTGGATTACTTTATCTTATTTCCGCCTGCTTACTCACCGTATATATTTTGATAAACTCATTCCAATTTCTAAATTCCTCCAATCGGGACAAATCGGCTAAAAAACTTTTTTTTGTAACCATCATTTATCTACCCCTACTCTTCGCCACGCTAGTAGTGGATCGCTTTCTTTGATACAACCAAGAACTATGAAAACATTGCTCAACAAGATTCAAACCTTGTCATACATTATCCTTCCGGCCTTCTTCTCTTTTATTGGAGGTTGTTCACGAATTGATCATAAGCAATCCGCTCTTGATCCCAAAGGTCTGGTTTCGCAGAATCAATACGACATATTCATGCTTTCCGTCTGGATTACTATATTTCTTTTTTGTGCAGTAGGTGGTTGCCTAATGTATGTTCTGTGGAAATACCGAGCCAAAACACCGGAAGAAGCAATGGAGGTTCCCCCACAGTCTCATGGAAATTCCAAAGTTGAAATTTCTTTAATTATTGCCTCTACTCTTATCTTAATCATCTTGGCCGTTCCCACACTTCAGGGTGTTGTCCTCATGAATCGGGTCCCAGATCCTAATGATTCTGAAACACTCGAGAAACTTGGCTTAGATCGAAGCGCGATTGATGATGCAATTACGGTTAATGTGACTGGCAAGCGTTTTTTCTGGATTTTTGAGTATCCACAATTTGGAATTGTTACCTCAAATGAACTTGTTTTTCCTGCCTCCAAAGCAGTTCGCATAAACCTCAGAACTGAGGATGTGATACATAGTTTTTGGCTCCCCAAACTAGCCGGCAAAATGGATCTCATGCCCGGTCAGGAAAATTTCTTATGGTTTATTGCAAACGAAGAAAAAATCCGGACGAGAAAGGATTCGGACGGTAACATGACTCTCGTTTCCACCGAAATTGCAATGCCTTCCGTATTTAACGGTAAAATGAGGGAACGAATTTTCGCTAAACAAAAATTCACCGATGAATTCGAAGCTGTTGGCGGACTTTTTTACGGGCAATGCGCGGAGTACTGTGGAAATTCTCACGCCTACATGTCATTCCGAGCACTTGCACAAACGGACGATGATTTTGACTCTTGGGTAAAACGCTTTCAAAACTCCCAAAATCCAAACCTACAACCCGGAACTTACAACCCGGAGGAAGAATACCAGAAAGATTCGATAGTCCAATTCGCGGATCCTGCGCTTGGTGATTCCGGCACCCGGGAATTTCGAGCCGTTCAAGCAATCGCGAAAGGACAAGCTCCCAATCTAGACAAGAAGGTTTGGAAAAAAGCACACTCTGACGACTACGAAATGGGGAAAAAACTCTTTTCTTCTCTTCAATGCGTTCAATGCCACGCAATAAACCGGACTGGACTGGGTTCGAAGGGACCGAATTTAACTCTTTTTGGAATTCGTACTTCTCTTGCTGCGGGTTGGATGAGAAATGACGAAGAAAATCTTTCCAAATGGCTTCGTAACTCAAATGAAGTCAAATTCGGTAATTTAATGTGGAACGGTGAGGGAGTGGACGACGATCACCCTCTCCGCAACCTTGAAAACGATGATGAAAAAGTAAACCAGTTGGTTACTTATTTATTGGGTCTCAAATAACCCCATTCATTTAATCCAAACTTTTACACTCAACTATTGAAATACCATGGCAACTGAATCAATAAAATACCTCACCCCGGAAACTGAAACTAAGCTTAAATCGAAAGCCTTTCCGAGACCTCACCAAAACACCTCCGGCATTGTGAACTGGTTAACCACGATCGATCACAAGAAAATTGGGGTAATGTATGGCCTGGCCGCCCTCTTTTTCTTAATTTTAGGGGGAGTTGAAGCATTATTAATTAGATCTCAGTTGTGGAATCACAACATGGAGGTTTTAAGCAACCGTGAGTATAATCAAATGTTCACAATGCATGGAACAACGATGGTCTTTCTTGTCATCATGCCGTTGAGTGCTGCATTTTTTAATTTCATCATGCCCCTACAGATCGGGGCACGTGATGTTGCATTTCCACGAATGAACACCCTCAGTCTTTGGTGCTTCATTGCGGGCGGGATAACCTTGAATTTAAGTTGGTTCTTCACCGGAGGATCTCCCGCGATTGGCTGGTTCGGCTATGCACCACTTACCGACACCCGATTTGCTGAAGTAATAGGAGATATGGGACCCGATTTTTGGATATTCTCTTTGCAAATCCTTGGCCTTGCATCCCTGCTTGCCTCTTTCAATTTTATTACCACCATCATTAACATGCGTGCTCCGGGGATGACAATGATGAGATTGCCCGTGTTCACATGGATGACACTCATCGTCAGTTTTTTAATCATTCTCGCCTTTCCTGCCATCACAATTGCACTAGTTGAGTTAATGTTCGACCGAACATACGGCACCAATTTTTACGACTTTTTGGAAGGTGGAAAACCACACCTCTGGCAGCATCTTTTCTGGATTTTCGGCCATCCTGAAGTCTATATTTTGATACTTCCAGCAATGGGAATTGTGTCTGAGATCATTCCTGTTTTTTCCAGAAAGCCGCTTTTTGGATACGGATTAATTGTATTTTCTGGTGCAATCATTGGATTCATGGGATTTGCAGTATGGAGTCACCATATGTTTACAACTGGAATGGGAATTGTAGCCACATCCGCTTTTTCTATCCTCACCATGCTTATTGCTATTCCAACCGGGATCAAGATTTTCAACTGGATTGGAACTATGTGGGGCGGACGAATTCGTTTTGAAACTCCAATGCTTTTCGCTCTTGGATTCATCACCATGTTTATGGTTGGCGGATTTACTGGGATCATGCACTCATCGGTCCCGATTGATGCACAACATCAAGATTCTTATTTCGTAGTGGCTCACTTTCATTATGTTCTAATTGGCGGTGCGTTATTTGGTTTATTCGCGGGATTTTATTTTTGGTTACCGAAGTTAACCGGTAAAATGCTTAATGAAAAACTCGGTAAATTTGTATTCACCCTTATGTTCATTGGTTTTAATGTAACATTCTTTCCGATGCATTATTTAGGAATGATTGGCCAACCTCGCAGAACACACAGTTACAATGAAGGCCACGGATTTGAGACATGGAATCAAATCGCAACGATTGGAGCTTTCATTCTCGGCGTTGGAATCCTGATCGGGGTTTATCAGTTTGTTACCGCATTTTTTAATAAGAAATTGAAGGATGCTGGCAAAAATCCTTGGGATGCAAGAACATTGGAATGGACTCTTTCTTCTCCTGTGAAAGAATATAATTTTGCACGAACCCCTATTATCAAATCAAGGGATCAGGCCTGGGAAAATAATTATGGCCCCAAGGAAAACCATTCCGACAAGGTGCCTCTCGACGACCACGGTGTACACATGCCTGACCGCTCCTGGTATCCGTTGGTAAGTGGACTGGGTTTTCTCGGACTCGTTCTTGGATTACTATTTCACCAATCTGTCGATGCAAACACAGGAGAGATACTGAGGGATTATACCTACGCGATAGCGGGAGGAAGTATCGCAATATTTGGTATTATTATGTGGTCCCTTGAAGGACCGGCAGGATACCACCTCTTTCCCAAAGAAACCGAAGAATAATTTTCACACGACCGTTATACTATAAAATTTGAATTATCATGAGTGAAGCATCCGCACATGCCCTTGAGCATCACGAGCCAGAAACCAGCACTGGCATCCCAAACAAAAAAGTCTTAATGTGGGCTTTTCTAGGTTCCGACTGTATGTTTTTCGGCACCCTGATTTCCACTCATTTAATCTACCGTAAAATTTCAGCCACAGTTGGTGGAAACACTTTGGATGTTCGCGATATATTCGATATTGAACTCACTTCATTTAGTACCTTCATTCTCTTAGCGAGTTCTTTATTTATGGCACTAGCCGTATCTGCTATCCATAAAGGGAATTTATCCAGTACCCGTTGGATGCTCTTCGGTACAATCATATTTGGTGCAATCTTTCTTGCCTGCCAAGTCTATGAGTTTACCCATTTCGTTCATGTTCCGGGTAATGAACTCACCCTTTCAAGTTACCGGGGAGAACCGCATGTATTCGGGTCCACTTTTTATGTTCTTACCGGAACGCATGGTACTCATGTTGCGATTGGAGTCTTTTGGCTCATTGGGTGGTTTGTATATTCATTTACCGGAAAAATGAGTACTGCAGATGCGCTCGATATTGAATGTTGTGGGTTATATTGGCACTTCGTTGATATTGTATGGATCCTTATTTTTCCGGTAGTATATCTAATGGAATACGCATTCTGAACGATTTAGAAATTTTTAAATACTTATTATTATGAGCGGACACTCGGAAGACCCAGTATTAGAAGAAAGCAAACGCTTCTTCACATTCTTTAATTTATCCATGCTACTTGTTGCCATAACTGGCATTGAGATTGTTATCATTTATGTTCGAGCCTTTGACGGACCAGTAATAATAACAGTTTTATCCATATGCTCTGTGATCAAGTTTGTGGGGGTAATGACCTGGTTCATGCATCTACGATGGGATAAAATACTGAATACGGTCCTCTTTTTAATGGGGCTTGTAATTGCCGTTTTCACCTTTTTTGCGGTGATGTACATGCTTGATAATCCACCCGAGGTAAAGGAGTTTTCAGTTACCCCATTAGAACAGGATTGGGAAGCAAAAACAGAATATGTCAAGGGAGACTACACCAAACATAATGACTCCTATTATGTCGCCGAGATAGCCCATCAATCTGGTGATACATTCTCCACACAAATTATGCTTGATAATGAACCGGTTAACTCGTGGAAAAAAGTGGAAGGTATTCCTCATCAAATCAGTTGGAAAGTAAGCACGGGAGATATGATTGAAATTAATTCCTTAAAACCGGGTAATCCCTTCTTTCACCAATACCACCCCTATCCCGAAGATAATATCGAAGGTTCTAAAATATCTCTACTCGCAGAAAGTGCATCCACAGAAGATTTTAGAATTAAGGTACGATCCGAAGCGTTTTGGGTGGAAAATCAGTAACCTTTTGAAAATTGTATGATTGGGTTCATCCAAGCATAGATGAATTCACCAGTCACATTAAGTCATTGGCATACAGAACCTGCCCTTATCGGGGGGTTATTATTTATTTGCTGGTGCTACGCAATTATTGTTGGACCCTACCGGAAAAACTTCTCTCCCAACCTACCCTATTCTCATAGGCATACTCTTTGGTTTAGTGCTGCTGTAATTACCTTTTATCTGGCAGTTGGCTCTCCACTGGATGCAATGGGAGAGAACTTCCTATTTTTTGCACACATGATTCAGCATAATATTCTCATGTATTTAAGCCCATTATTTTTACTCCTGGGGATACCAAGAGAAATTGTGGATGAGTATCTAGAAAATAAACCAATTTTGGAAAAACTTCTTAAGTTTTTATTTCATCCCATTATCGCCGGATTACTTTTTACATTTGTATTTTCTTTTTGGCATTTTGCAGCGTTTTATGAAGCAGCAATTAGAAATAAGACAATTCACATGGCAGAACATCTATCAATGTTCTTTACTTCAGTGGCAATGTGGTGGCCAATTTGCGGTCCATCGAAGAGAATCCCCCCCTCCAAGTATGGCCCTCAAATGTTGTATATTCTTGCAATCATGCTTGGACAAACTCCTATCTTTGCTGTGCTTACCTTTTCTAAAGAGGTACTTTATGATACTTATTTCTATGCGGAACGAGTGATGAACTTAAGCCCGCTTGAGGATCAAAAAACGGGCGGAGTCCTGATGAAACTAGCCAACATGATAGTTTCAGTAAGTGTTCTTTCTTCCATCTTTTATCGATGGTCGAAAGAACAGAAATATTAGTTCTTTTAGAAAGCTACAGGCGCGAGACTAACAACTCTCGCTCAAAAAGCATTTCTTTAGGTAACGATTCGGATAATTGAAGAAATAATTCCTCGTGCCTCAATGTTTGCATCCTCAGTTTTTCAGGTTCAATTTTCATTAATTTTTCCCAGTCTTCATCACTAAACTCCAAACCGGACCAATCCAAGTCTTCCTTATAAGGCATCCATCCGAGTCTTCCTTCATGGGCACTACCCTGTCCTGAAGATCGTTCCACAATCCAACGTAGAACTCGCATATTATCACAAAACCCGGGCCATAAAAAACTTCCGTCTTCATCCTTGCGAAACCAATTAACATGAAAAATTCTTGGTTTATTCTTAAGCTTTTTACCCATCTTCATCCAATGCTTAAAATAATCGCCCATATTATAACCACAGAAAGGAAGCATTGCCATTGGATCTCTTCTTAAATTTCCCAATACTCCCTCTGCGGCAGCAGTCGTTTCAGATGCCAGGGTTGCTCCTAAATAAACGCCATGATTCCAGTTGAATGATTGATAAACTAATGGGATATCGGACATCCTTCTCCCGCCAAAAATAAAGGCGGAAATAGGAACTCCTTCCGGATTTTCCCAATCCGGGTCAATCGTGGGACACTGAGATGCCGGAGCTGTAAAACGGGCATTCGGGTGGGCTGCAGGATAATCCAATTCGGGGCTCCACTCGCGTCCCTGCCAGTCAATTAAACCAGCGGGAGGTTCTTCAGTGAGACCCTCCCACCAAACATCTCCCTCTTCAGTCAACGCGACATTGGTAAATAATGTGTTTTCCTTCATTGACTCCATTGCATTGGGGTTCGTTTCCCAAGATGTTCCAGGAGCGACTCCAAAAAAGCCCGCTTCTGGATTAATTGCTCGGAGCATTCCATTATCATCGGGTTTTAACCAGGCGATATCATCTCCCACCGTAGAAACCTTCCACCCCTTCATTGCCGGAGGAGCAACTAGCATTGCCATGTTCGTTTTACCACATGCACTCGGAAAGGCACCCGCAACGTAGGTCTTCTTACCCTCCGGATTCTCCACACCAAGGATCAGCATATGCTCCGCCATCCAATCATTATCTCGTGCCATACAGGAGGCAATGCGGAGAGCTAAGCACTTCTTGCCCAACAAGGCATTTCCTCCATAGCCACTCCCGAATGATACAATTGTGCGTTGTTCCGGGAAATGTACGATGTGAGTGTCCTCCGGATTGCAGGGCCAAGGCACATCTTTTGTTCCCGGAGTTAATGGAAATCCTACAGAATGAAGACAGGGTACAAAAAAATCTTTTTCTCCCATCACATCCAGTACAGATTGTCCCATCCTGGTCATAATACGAAGATTTAAAACTACATAGGGGGAATCTGTTACCTGAACTCCAAATTGAGACAAAGGTGACCCCAATGGTCCCATGCAAAAGGGAATGATATACATCGTACGCCCCTCCATTGCCCCTTTAAATAAGCGTTTTAATTTAGCACGCATTTTTCTTGGATCTTCCCAATTATTAGTGGCACCCGCATCATCTTTACCATAACTGCACATGAAAGTACGGCTTTCCA
The DNA here is from genome assembly GCA_905478775.1 of uncultured Opitutales bacterium. Taxonomy (GTDB): domain Bacteria; phylum Verrucomicrobiota; class Verrucomicrobiia; order Opitutales; family Seribacteraceae; genus Seribacter; species Seribacter sulfatis. Next base: position 14,000 of record CAJQKB010000107.1, read on the forward strand.
CACGAGCTACATCACGAGGATCCGAGCGAACAAGGAAACTATTGGGGCGCTTATCCTCGTTTAATTTAATCATGGAACCTTGGCCAATCATCAAGGTGCAAAGTTCATCCCATTCCTGATCCGATCCATCGCACCAACGAACATCTTGTGGTGCACACATTTCAACCATTTTATCCAACCATTTTAACAAGGCCTGGTTGTTGGTTTTACTCCGATCATAATTAACTGTCTTAGATTCCATAACTTATAGTCGGTAAGGACGGGAAAGTAGATAGTCAAACATTCCCTCCGTTTTCATAATAAAACTTGTTCTTTTTTGAGGAATTATAGAAATCTAGTTTGCCAATCTCTCCATGAAGTTGTAACTCAGTTATTTGTTTATGTATAGACAGAAAAATCATAGAGATGCCATATTGGCCCTGGAAGATGGAAGTGTGTTCAAAGGATTTTCCTTTGGAGCAAAATCTACTGTCGAAGGGGAAGCGGTTTTTAATACGGGAATGACTGGTTATCAGGAGACCCTCACCGATCCTTCCTATTATGGCCAAATTGTAACCATGACCGCTCCCCAAATCGGTAATTACGGAGTTAATGAAGAGGACGAGGAGTCAGACGGCCCCAAGGTAAGAGGCTTTGTGGTTCGCGAACTCAGTCCAGTCGTCAGTAATTGGAGGGCGACTCAATCTCTTGGTGATTATCTCAAGAATCATGGGATTCCTGGGATTTCTGGAGTCGATACACGTGCCATTACGAAAAGACTTCGTATTCATGGAGCCCTGAAAGCATGCATCAGCACAGAGAACATCAGTGATGAACAGGCACTCAAGAGAGCGCGAGATTGGACTGGAATTGTAGGGAAAGATTTTGTAAAGGAAGTGAGCTGTAAGGAGTCATATACATGGGATTCAAGCGGAGAAAAAAGTCAGCCGTTCACTGTGATAGGAACCCAACTTCCTTCCACTTTTAAACAGGAATGCACGCATCGAATCGTTGCCTTTGATTATGGGGCTAAAAGAGCCATTTATAAAAATTTACGCAGATTTGGCTTTGAAGTGATTGTATTACCTGCTCATTCCAGTGCGGAAGATGCGATTTCGCATAATCCCGATGCCATTTTTCTTTCCAATGGACCGGGTGATCCCTCGGCCTTGGATTATGCCCATAAAACAATTCAAAGTCTGCTTCCAGATTATCCTATTTTCGGAATTTGCTTAGGTCATCAGGTACTTACCCATGCGATTGGTGCAAAAACCTACAAACTAAAATTTGGACATCGTGGAGGAAATCAACCAGTTAAGAATATTGAAACAGAAAAAGTGGCCATCACTTCTCAAAATCACGGTTTTGCTGCCGACAAGGCTAAACTGGAAGAAATGGGTGCCATCGTTACTGAATATAATTTAAACGATCAAACGGTCTCGGGCATGCGACTAAAGGATCGACCCGTTTTCTCGGTTCAATATCACCCGGAAGCTTCTCCCGGACCCAATGATGCCAACCACCTCTTTCAGGTATTTTACCAACTAGTAAGTGATCATAAGGCGAAGGTCTAAAGGGGCCTTATAAGTTCCCATTGAGGCTCTCTTCGATATTATCGTTGAACATTTCATTTTGATTGGAATCGAACAATAATATAAGCCCATGAATTCCGACCCTGAACAAATTGTTAATTGCGGAATTGTCTACGATCCAATCATGGAGAAGCATCACACGGGAGCAGGACACCCGGAACGGAATAATCGAGCCTCCATTATTTTTCAAAAACTCAAAGAAAAAGAATTACTCCGATTCACCAAGGATATTCCAATCAAGCAATGTACTTTTGAACACCTTTCATTAGCACACAAACCTGACTATCTAAGAAAAGCAAAAAGAGAAATCGAGTCTGGACTTTCCTCCCTTAGTACTGGCGATACTGCCATTTGCGATCAATCATGGAATGTCGCCTCCGCCGTAACCGGGGGTATTCTTAACGCCGTTGAACAAGTGGTTACCGGGAGTCTCAAAAATGCATTTTGTATAACGCGTCCCCCGGGGCACCATGCAAATGCAGATAAGGGTATGGGATTTTGTCTATTTAACCATGTCGCTGTGGCCGCCCGTTACGCACAACAGAAACTGGGTGTGCACAAAATTTTAATTGTCGACTGGGATGTCCATCATGGCAATGGAACGCAGGATATTTTTTATGAAGATGATTCAATCTTCTTCTTTAGTACCCATCAAAGTCCATGGTATCCTGGTACCGGAAGAACGGAAGAAAAAGGAACGGGCAAAGGCGTAGGCTATAATCTAAATTACCCCTTTCCCGCAGGTTCAGGGAAAAAAGAAATTCTTGATTATGCATTTGGAAGCGAACTGCCCAAGCATATGGCTAAATTCAAGCCTGAGTTAATTTTGATATCAGCTGGATTTGATTCGAGGATCAATGACCCGCTAGGACAGTTTCAATTAGAGGATGAAGATTTTTTTGAATTGACCAAAATTATTTTGAATCTTGGCGATGAATACGCGAACAGCAATGTCGTCTCCGTATTAGAGGGTGGATATAACCTGAATGGGTTAGCCTCATCCAGCATCGCTCACCTCCTGGCACTACTCAACAGGACATTCTAATCGAACCTATTTTAAAAAAAACACTCCATTATTGGACAGATCTCAATTATTGAGTTATACTACATTATTCAAAAATTAATCAGTTCAGAAAGTTCTGCACCTTCATCAAATTTATCTTTTATACCCGCAAAGGAAGGCATAAGCAGACTAGAAAATCGATCAGTTTTATAAAAGTGCCAAAGACCCCTGGCACTTTTTTTTTGGATTTTTTTTAAACTGAAAGAACAATCTACGAAAAATGCTTCCCTAATTGGACAAGTTTACAAAATTGAGCTAATATAAATTGTTCAGAAAAAAAAATTCTTTAATTTTGTGAAATTTATTCCGCAATTTCGATGATTTACACATTGTGAAGTAAATTAAAATTCAACTTTTAAAGATCAAAAAAGTGCCGTACAACGGCACTTTTTTTGTTATTTTATCCTTTTTAAACCTCTGAGTTTCTTGACTAAAATGGATTAAACTAGTAGCAAATTTGAATGCTTCGCGGAATTTCACCTCTTCTCAGTCCACAACTTTTAGAAACGCTCTATCGAATGGGTCACCACGATGAAATCGTATTGGGAGATGCTCATTTCCCTGGTGAAAGTTGCAACGATACTATTATTCGGGCCGACGGATTAGGAATAAATGATCTTCTCGATGCAATTCTACCCCTCTTTGTACTAGATCATGTAATTGAAAAACCGGTTATGATGATGGCGCCTCTCCCCGAAGATAAAGCAAATCCAAAAATTGCGGCCGATTATCAACTAGTACATGACGGGTATGATTCTATTGTTAAAAAACATTACCCAGAAACTTCTCCCATTTCCTTAGTTGGCAAATACGACTTTTACGACCAAACCCGAAAAGCGTTTGCAGTAGTAATGACTGGAGATACCCGAATCTACGCTAATTTAATATTAGCGAAGGGCGTCACCACCTGGTAAATCAGAGTATAGAAGCCTACCCTCTCGATTTCCCGCCTGAAATATTCACCGTGGTGCCGTGGATATAAGAGGCACGTTCGGAGGCAAGGAATACGACCAAGTCAGCAACTTCAGACAATTTACCACTTCTACCCAACGGGATTGAAGAAGTACTGCCATATTTTTCACGAAGTTCTTCCGCACTGATTCCTCGGGTATAAGCAAGGGATTCCTCATAGGCGGGACTTCGCATCGAAGTGGTTTCCATGATACCGGGACCCACTCCAACAACACGAACTCCCTGCCTGCCCAATTCTTTGGCCCAGGAACGGGTGGTGTTATGATTCGCAGCCTTTGTTGCTGCATAAACACTCTGGCCCTCGCTTCCCTCCATACCGGATTCTGAAGTCATATTGATCAATACCCCGCCCTTACCAGAAGCCAGCATTGCACGGGCTGCCGCTTGTGCACAGAGGAATTGGCCCTTCACATTGACCGCAAATACTTGATCCCAAATTTCTTCTGTTAATTCTTCTTTTCCGGCCGGATCTACCAACAGTCTCGGCACATTAATTCCCGCATTATTGACCAGTACATCGACACCACCAAATTGATCAATCGCAGTTTGAACCATTCCTTCAACATCTTTTTTGGATGTGACATCACAACGAGTAAAAATAACCTCCCCTGGACCTGCCTCGTTGGCTTCCACCACGGCTTTGGCTCCAACCTCCTCGGCAAAATCTGCGATCACCACCTTGGCCCCTACCTCCACGAAGCCTTTTGCCACTGAAAGTCCGATGCCAGCGGCACCCCCTGTAATAATTACCACTTTATCCGTAAGATCTGTCCAATTCATACTATATTATTGTTTTAAGTTTAATGGGTAAAAGGCATTGTATCCTTCATAAATTGCTTCCTCTACTTCACGAGACCACTGCTCTCCGTTCTCGGCAAGAATTCGAGCACCAGCCAGTAAAGCTTGTTCGACTAATCCATCTCTTTTTTGAGCCGCACTAATAAAGGAATGGGAGTTCACTTCGACATAGGGTAAATCTGGTAATTCAGTAAAGGCAAAAAAGGAACCAAAAGGTTGAGTAGCTTCAACCTGCTCCATCATTTCTGTTACATGATTTAAGCCACAAACACCCTTTACCATCCAATCAAAACTAACCGGGTTATTTGCGTGCACCACCATGTCATCGGAATGGGGCTCTGAAGTATTAGTTAAATTCCACGGTACATTTGCTCCACAAATTTGATGGCGCGAAACATAATGAGCCTGCCTGGACAGAATAGGGATAATAGCATCTCCATCCACAAAATTGACTGCTGCTGAACGAGCCAGATTTAATTCTACCGCCTGGTATTCCCGCACTGCATCCTGTGCATGTCCGGCAATAAAAACATCAGTGAAGTTTGAAGTGGAAGGTGCTTCAGATTGTTCAATTCCATCCCAAGAATGATCCGGGATATAAACTGGGCAATCATTCGGTAATTGATTTAAGTATGCATCTAAGCGTGGCTTATCATTCTCAAAACCAAGTAATGCAACCACAGGTTCTTTCGCCAGTCCTGAATGACGAACTGGGTCATTCGGGCCAATATTGTGATGCATAGAAGTAATCTGTGCCTCCACTTCCTGTTCCAAGCTATCAAACTTTTCTGCACGACGGATCGGCATATTAATGACCAATTTTGGATCTGCCGCACCGGCATAACTGTTTAGATTTCCACCCTCCTCAATAATTGCACAGGCTTGATCATAGCTTTCCTGAGATGCATAATTGGTCCAGATCACACTTGGTTTTCCAAACTCGGTTAATTTGGAAATAATTGCAGGATCCCTTCGATCGATTAACTCGACCCGAGTACCCCGTTTTCTTAAATCAGAAATGAGTGCATACTCGTTCATCTCCTCCAGTTTTGCTGGGGAACCGGTAATGTAAACCACTTGCGGTAATTCACTGTCTGGAACACTCGCCACAATGGTAAGATTGATCATGGCCATCCGCGCCGTTCCGGATAGGTATGCTAAGATCGAGCGGGGAGGAACTCCATATACAAATTCACCCTTATCATTAAAAGTAAAGATGTGCTTGTTCGTTCCAAAATTACAGGCAAAAGGTTCAGCATGGGCAAGGGAGATCAGGCTGGTGTCATTTTCGGGTTTTACCTTATTGAAAAGACTGCCAAATCCCTGTGAACGGATAAAGGAAGGTGCGATTCCTGGCACCGCATTAAATCTTCTCAGTCCACCCAGGTATTGATAGGAGTAGCCAAGTGCAGCAAGAACGCCCGAATCTTCCGGTTCAAAGCTTAATGGATTGATTGGTTGACTCGCGTGACCTGGAGTGATGACAACAATGTCTCCCGGACGAATTTCAGATTCTGCGGGTGCTTGAAGAACCAACTGCAATGTCTCATGACCTAAGGCCACTTTTTCTACCCCCGAGGGTACCCGTGCATGAGCATCGAACTGCCGGATCGCCTTGGCATCGGAGGCACATCGACAATTGCCAAAACTTGCCAGAACAAAATCATTTTCGGTGGTTACCGAGCGAGGGAGTTCATCCGAAAGAAGTTCGATTCGATCCGGGCCAGTAAGAAAAACACCGAGGTGTTTCTGACGGGATTCCGCGAGCAAGGTATTGGTTCGAAATTGCAATGAATTATTCATGGGGTCTGACTTTTATCGTCTCCTGACGTATTGTAATAAAATCGAATTTTATTTTTCAAAGCACTGTACGCTCACATCCAAAATAGAAACCAATTATATTCCTTCTCTGTTTCGATGGACAAGTTCCCCTGTGGTTGGATTACTTGTTAATTGATGTCCAGGCAGTGGCATAATACGTTCATGGATTGCATCGATCATCCATGAAGGTTGAGGAAAATAATCCTCTTCCACTTCCGCACAGGGTGTAATCCAATTACGAGAACCTACCACTACGGGGGGAGAGTCTAAATCATCAAATGCCAACTGGCTAATATTGGAGGCAATATCCTGCATTACTGAACCGCGGGCACAGGCATCCGAAGAGAGTAATACCTTTCCAGTCTTTCGAACGGATTCAATTAACGGATCATAATCCAAGGGGTTAATCGAGCGACAATCAAATACATCGCAAGTAATCCCGTATTTTTCTTCAAGAATATCAGCTGCCTCTAATGCACGGTACATCGTTGCACCCACAGTAATTAAGGTAATATCTTTTCCGGTTCTTCTCTTTGCCGGAAGACCAAAAGGAATTTCATAATATTCTTCAGGGACTTCTTTTTCAAATAATTCACCAATATCATAAAGTCGCTGGCTTTCAAAAAATATCACCGGATCACTACCTGCCAATGCGGTGTTAAGCATTCCCTTGGCATCATAGGGAGTACAGGGGAAAACGACCTGAAGGCCGGGAATATGATTCACGAGTGCACTCCAATCCTGTGAGTGTTGAGCACCATACTTGGAACCAACAGAGACACGAAGGACGACAGGCATTTCTAAAATACATGCCGACATACTTTGCCACTTGGCCAACTGATTAAAAATTTCATCCCCAGCTCGGCCCATAAAGTCACAATACATCAATTCGACTAATGCACGACCTCCCTCCAATGCATATCCTACCGCACTACCCACAATAGCGGCTTCAGAAATAGGTGAGTTAAAAAGGCGATGGTAGGGAAGGGATTCGGTTAATCCTCGATAACAGGCAAAAGCTCCTCCCCAGTCACGATTTTCTTCTCCGTAAGCAACCAGAGTGGAATCTTTTTGAAAGCGATGAAATGCGGCTTCAAAAATGGCATCACGATATTGATAAACTTTATTTTTGGAGACTGGTTTACCATCAATAATACCAGCTCTTGATTTTTTGGCTAATGCTTGAACCCGTGGGTTCTCAGACGCGGCCAAGATTAATTCAGGCTCCCGGGAGGGGTCGTAATTTTCAACTTTTCTCTTCGAGAACATCAAATTTCCAATTTTTTCAGAAGCAAGTCTTGGAGAAACCTCCAAATCGGAAGCCAAGCGGCATGCTTGGATCATTGCCTTGGTAGTATTTGCCTTGGTCTGTTCAATCGCTTCCTCAGTCAGCATACCGGCCTCAATCAATTCCTTGGAATAAGCATTTAATGGATCCACTGCCTGCCAAGCCTCGACCTCTTCTTTTAATCGGTAGGAAGAAGCGTCTGAGGGAGAATGTCCGGAATAACGGTAAGTAATTGTTTCTAATAAAACTGGACCATCCCCGTTTTCAATCAATGCTTTCTTACGCTTAATTGCGTCCACCACAGCTAATGGATTATATCCGTCCACACGCTCCGCATGCATTGATTGGGGGTTCACACCGGCACCCACCCGGGCGAGATAATCAAACGCCATGGTTTCACCAGCAGTCTGACCCCCCATTCCGTAGAAATTATTCATGAAATTAAAAATGATAGGCAGTCCCCCCTTCATCCCTTCTTCCCAGAGTTCGTGAAACTGGCGCATCGATGCAAAGTTCATCGCTTCCCAAGTCGGACCGCACCCCATCGATGCATCCCCCACATTTGAAATTACAATTCCGTCTTTCCGGTTTACCTTTTTAAAGAGTGCGGCCCCCATCGCAATATCAGCAGAACCGCCCACAATTGCATTATTGGGCAGGATTCCAAAGGGAGGAAAAAAGGCATGCATTGAACCGCCTAAGCCCCGATTAAATCCATTTTCACGACCAAAAATCTCGGCTAATGCACCGTAGAGTAAAAAATTACGAGCCAAATCCTTCACGGAATCTGAACCTTGTTTCTCGACCACTCGGTAACAATCACCACCGAGGAAATTTTCCATAATTTCAATCAAAGAATCATCATCCAATTTTCGAATAGCGGACATTCCCTTGGCCAAAATCTCGCCATGAGAACGGTGAGAACCAAGAATATGATCGTCAATACCTAAAAGAAAAGCTTGTCCAACAGAGGATGCTTCCTGTCCGATCGAGAGGTGGGCCGGTCCTTTATGATCATATTCAATTCCTTCATAGGAACCCTGCGTTTTAATAGTTTGAAGCATGTTTTCAAACACGCGAATAAGAAGCATGTCTTCATACATACCAACTAAAGCTTCTGCCCCATAGGCTTCTTTCTCTTTGGCAATATCTTGCTTGTACTGATTGAGTGGAATTTCAGCAAACGGGACCGTTCCTGCTTTGCGTTCTTTTGCGGGTTCTATAATTTGTGACTTAGGCATGACGAAAAATGTTAAATTTTAATAAATGAGTTACCGAACGGCCATGAAGACGTCCTTCATAATTTCGGAAGTGGTGGGGTGAGGGAAAACAATCTCTGCAATTTCCTCTTCTCGTAATTCGGTTTCTAACATCGCAGTCGCACCAAATATCATCTCGGAACAGGCACCCCCTACCATGTGAACACCAATTAAACGATTGGTATCCGCATCCAGGACCACCTTGCACATTCCCTCTTCACCAGGATTTTCCGCAATATAACGGGCATTAATCGCCATCGGTATCTTTCCAGTCTTCACCTTGAATCCACGATCAATCGCCTCCTCTTTGGTTAATCCGACAACTGCCACCTCCGGGCTGGTATAAACAACCGCGGGCATAGTATCGTGGCGCATTTGATCCTTTTGGCCATTGATATTGTGAACCACAACCTCTGCCATCCGACTTGCCGCATGGGCAAGCCATGCTTGTCCAGTCACATCTCCCGCTGCCCAAAGGCCTGGCAAATTGGTTGCTCCGCGATTATCGACTTTAACTCCTCCTCTCGGATCAAAATCCAAACCAATTTCCTCTAATCCTAAACCGGATACATTAGGTCGGCGTCCAGTGGCAACGAGAACTAAATCGGCGTCCATATTCTTACTCTCACCATCGAGGGTAAAGCGAACGGACTTCCCTTCAAAACTCTCCACTTTTGCACCTAATTGGAAAGTTACTCCCTTCTTTTCTAATTCCTTACGAAGAATCGCCGCAATTTCAGAATCTAAATTCGGACAAATTTCTGGCATGGCTTCCAACACAGTCACGGGTACACCGACAGAGGCATAAACACAGGCAAATTCGCATCCAATTACGCCCCCCCCCACAATCACTAGATTCTTTGGTAAAGTATCAATATTCAAAATTCCAGTCGAATCAACAATGTGATCCGCTTCAATTCCAGGAATAGGGGGAATCGTAGGGGAAGATCCTGTACAAAGGAGAATGTTATCGGCCTCATGAGTCTCTCCATTCACAGTAAAAGAAGAGCCTTTTGATAAAGTAGCCTCCCCTTCAATCACCTCCACCTTGTGCTTTTTCATTAACCCGGCAATCCCATCTCTCATTCGATCCATGACCGAATTTTTATGAGCATGAGCTTTTCCGAAATCAAATGATAACGAACCCGCTTCGACCCCAAAGATCGAACCATGCTTGGCGTGATGATAAGTTTTCGCAGCCTGCAGAAGCGTCTTCGAAGGAACACAACCCTCATTTAAACAGACGCCTCCAAGCTTTTTCTTTTCCACCATTACCACTTTTAAACCTGCAGACGCAGCTTTTTTCGCAGCCACATACCCGGCAGGTCCGGCACCAATTACAGCAAAGTCATATTTCACAATTATTCTTCTCCTTCAATTTTTTGTGGGTTTTCACCCGGATGATTTTCTAAATGATTAACCAAGGTTTGTATAAAACGGGCAGCGGGTGCTCCGTCAATTGCCTGGTGGTCGATTGTTAAACTCAAAGAGATTTGATCGACAAAGGAAACCTCTCCCTCCTCATTCTTCTTCGGCTTTAAACTAATTCCTCCCACTCCGAGGATTGCAATTTCTGGGACATTCAAAACAGGAGTAAAATTTTCCACTCCAAGCATTCCAAGATTAGTCAGTGTAAATGTACCTCCAGACAGATCATCGGGTTGGATTGTTCCCTCCCGGCAGGCAATCGCTTTTTTCTTAATTTCGGAAGAAAGCATTTCTAATGACATCTTGGATGCCTCCTGGACAACCGGAACCATTAAACCACGGGGCGAATCCACTGCGATACCAAGATTTACTTCATGAAAAACGGCCAACCGGTCTCCCAAGAAATGAGCATTCATTTCTGGATGATTCTGCAAGGCAGCTAAAATGGCTTGGGCAATTAAGTCGTTAATCGATACTTTCGACTCACCATCCGCCAAGCGTTTCTTTCGATACTTCTGACAATTTGTCACATCAAAAGAAGAGTGTAATGTTAATTGAGCAGTTCCGTTTAAGGACTGCATCATACGCTCGGCAATTAATTTCCGGATTCCCTTTACCGGTTCAACCTCTGCACCTTCAATCGCACCCGGCTGACGCATATCGGAAGCAAGTGCCATCCCGGCAATACCCGAACCACGAACCGGGGCTTCGAGGCCCTGCTCTTTCGCACGCACACGGGCAGCCGCTGATAACCTTGGCGTTCCGGCAAGAAATGCATCCACATCCCGTTCGATTACGCGACCTCCAGGGCCAGTACCAACTAAAGTTTCTGCATCCACGCCCAGGTTCATTGCTTTCTTACGTGCCCGCGGACTCACTCCGGAAGAGGGGACATGTGAAGTCGTAGATAAATCAACTGGGGCAGAAGCGGGGGATTGATCGGCCGCTACGGTGGACTGAACGGCAGAAGATTCAGGAGTTGAGCTAGTCGCAGGTAAAGCCGTTGCGGATGCACTCTCTGTTGCTGGACGAAGGTCATCAATATTTTCTCCCTCTGCACCAATGGCAATTACATTGGCAAGAACCGGAACATCGTCATCCGCTTCCCAAAAAAGCTCCAGTACAGTTCCAGAAGCCGTAGACTCGAGGTCAAAGCTTGCTTTATCAGTCTCAATCACTGCCAGTACATCGCCTTCGGCTACGGTGTCACCTGGTTGGACTTTCCATTCGGTAAGGATACAGCTTTCAACTGATTGTCCTTGTCGGGGCATGATTACTGGATTTGCCATAATATTATTTTCTTGGTTATAAACTTATACGACGCAGACTTTTAGTCCACGCTTGGGTAAAGATTTGGTAAAAATAGGGGGTAGGTTTTGATCGCTCACTAAGATGTCTACTTTATCCCAGTCAGAAACGCGGGCGAATGATACTTTCTCTGCCTTGCTCGAATCCGCTAATAGCACCACTTGGACTGCCTGTTCCGCGACCAGTCCTTTCACAAATGCCTCATTGGGGTCAGTGGTGGTCAACCCGTTCTTTAAACAGAATCCCATCGTACCCATGAACGCACGGTCCACCCGGACTTGGCTCAGTACGGCAGAAGTCAAGGGTCCCACCATCGTTTGACTGATTTTTCGAAGTTCTCCACCAGTCAGAATCACCCGGGGTTCCGAATTGGCTAGTTCCGCAGCTGCCCGTAAAGAATTGGTCACCACAGTTAAATCATTTCGGTTCTTCAATAAGCGAGCCAAGCAAAGTGTGGTACTTCCCCCATCCAGGAAAAGCGATTCTTCCTGCCCAATTAATTGATACGCTTCCTCTGCAATCGCACGTTTTTGTTTCGAAAATTGATTGGTTTTATCATCAAACACCGCTTCATCAAGTCGGTTTTCAGTACTCACCGCACCGCCATGGACACGCCGTACCTTTCCCTCCTCTTCTAACACCTCTAAGTCTCGTCTTATTGTGGCAACCGAAACTTTTAATTCACGTCGCAGGTCTTCCACACGGGCAACACCGCTTTCTCGTACGAGTAATCGGATGTGCTCTCTTCTTTGAGGGGCTAGTGTTGGACAGGCTTCACGAATCATAATGATCGAATAAGATTGTTTTTGATCGTTTTTGATGGAATTGCAATCCTAGAATAATCTTTTTTGAATTTAAAGGAGGAATGAAGGGAAGGAGAAAATCAAAAATTGGTGATGATTAACTCCTGTAATTCATTTTTTTCCTCGCATTGAACCTCTTTCCAAACCTGTTCCAATCCGGCCTCAGGGGAATCCCATTTATTTTCCTCACAGGCATAGCGAAGTGCAATACCTGCCCCCTTGGCTAATAAACGAGGCTCCACTCCAGCCCTGCAGGCTAATCTCATCGAACCCAGTAAACGATCATCCCAACCGATTTTACGCACCGGGTCGCGGGTTACTCGATCCACAGGATCTCGAAGAAAAGGATTTACCATACGAGTAAGGGCTTCATCAACATGTTCCTGAAATCCGAGTTCTGTAAATAAAGGATCGTCCACAGAGGCATATTGATGACACAACCCAATTCCTGCCTCCTTTAAAAAAGAATTCCTTGCCCACTCCATCAGATCGGAGCGTTTTCCAGCGTCATGCATAAAATCAATTCCTTCTTCCTTTGCCAAATAACCTAACAGAGCATGGATCGCATTATGTCCAAGAAATTTGGTGATGGCAAAAGGATCCAATTCAGACTTGGTAACAAACTGAGTGAATCCTCGTTTAAAATCATTTGGAACTTTTTCCTCAATTAAAATTTGGTCAAATTCTTCCACTAAAAAAGCCCGGTTCAACCCATCCACAATCGGCCTTAGTCCTTCCGCCTGAATTCGTTCTTGATCCGTGACCACCGAGCACATTTTGGCAATTACCGTTTCCGAAAAAACGAAGCGGTTTTCTTGAAAATCGGGAAGGTATGAAGAACATGCATCCTGTAACCGGGAAGCAGCCCGGGAATCATTCTCTGCTGCATAAATAACACAGGAGGGAAGTTTGGATGAATCGATTTTCCTTCTCAGCCCCTCGCTAATTAATTTTGCCACTGAAGCCTCCTCCCCAACATCGTATAGTTTAAAACTCGGTAACGCGGTGCATAATTCCTGAGCTTCCGCAATTGCATCAATTAATTGCTCACGATCCTCCGCTACTAAAGGATTATAAATTTCAATCCCCTCCACCTGGATATTGCTTAAGTGGGTGGATCCGGCAATATTGGAAAAATAAGTGCCCCCGCTCCGCCTGACATGATTTACTAATTCCGCATCAATTTCCGAGACTACCAGCCTTGAAAAAGACTGGGATGAATATGCTTCTGCTAAAAATAGCCCCCCCTGGATCGCACCAAAGCCAAAGCCGACAAAAGTGGACATTTACTAAGCAGACATTACCTGGCGGGCAAGTTCAGTCACTTCTCCCGCACTCATCTCAGAATGTAATGCCTCCTTTAAGCGCTTCTCTCCCCGTGGGGAATAGAGCTCTCCAAATGTAGCATAAAATTCATTCTTGGCAGTCGTGTCTGAAAATTGATTACTGGCCCAGTCACTCAGGTAGCCCATTCCGGTATCCCTTTGGAGTGTTGAATGGGCATGAAGAATCCAGGAACCG
>CAJQKB010000108.1 GCA_905478775.1 uncultured Opitutales bacterium
TCCGACTTGATTAAACCCGACCTCGATCTATTCGACCGGCTTTTCGAAATCGCACTCAACAGCGGGTCACTTGATCAGGAGACTGATGAATTGGCTAGCCTTGCCAAATCGGCTCGGGATCTTTCATCGCTCAAAAGAAAGTCTATGGCACTTGCACCTGTACCTACTGCTGCTCCAATGCCCATGCCCAATTCAGGAATAAGGTTCGGTAAGAGTAGTTCTGGTTTCCTCTCGGCAAACAAAGAAAAGATGACAGCCAAAGGATTTTTGAATAATTCTCTAAGCCGAGGTGTAAATGCTAATGCAGAAATCAGTTTTGATTCAACTGTGGCTCTTAATGACTCCTTTAGATCGGCGCCGATGGAAAAACTCTCTGAAGAATCATCCGACTTATATTTCAAAGCCCAAAAAGAAAGTATGTTGAAAACCAAGAAAAGTGAGAAAAAAAATAAAAACTGGTTTTCCTACAGTGCAGGATATTCAGATGCTGTTGGTGGTGGTGCGGCGAATGACCCTTTTGCAGCAAGACTTGGGCTTCGCAAGCAAGCCCGTGCCTTCTACCGAAAAATGGGAAAGGTCATGGAATGGGCAGAGAGTAACTACTATCGGATAACCATTCAAAACCAGAATGCCAATCTGATACCCATCCATTCATTCTGGAGTGATTATGCCAAACATTTATCAAGCGATGGAAAGAAACCTTTCCTTTCCGGTAATTTCATCTACGCGACCCGCAATGCCAATGAAATGCTCCTCGCCCTCAGTGTGCTCGATTTACCCTTTGATCCCAAAAAGACCGAAACTGAAATTGAAGAGCGCTCCGTAACCATTCAGCCAAAACAAAACCTGCTTCTTTTTCATGAGCAACTCTTGCCCTCAGAACAAAGCAAGAAAAGTGAGGTTCTAATGAGCCAAAGGTTTTACCGTCTCGATTCCCGCTACCGCTACGAAAAAGGAGAGAGACTGGACAATTTTGTGGATGAAGAATTCCTTCCCGGTATTCCCTACGGTTCCATCGTGGTCCTTACCAACCCCACCTCCTCCAGGAAAAAACTCCGCCTTCTCCTCCATCTCCCCAATGGCTCGATGCCCCTGAGTAAGACCCGCACCGTGCGTAGCGTTCCGGTCACCCTGGAGGCGTACTCCACCCGCACCTTTGAAAGCTCGTTCTACTTTCCACAGGTTGGAAAGTTTGGACTCTATCCGGCCCGTGCTTCATCGGAGGGAAAATCAGTCGCCTCGGCTCCACTCGTAACTTTTCAGGTGGTCAAAGAATTAAGCAAGAAAGATAAAACATCTTGGGCATGGATTTCACAAAATGGAACGGATAAGGATGTGCTCAATTACCTCAACGCCAATAACCTAAACCGCACCGATCTTAATCAGATTGCCTTTCGACTACGCAAGGAAAACGAGGGCGGATCCGGCAAGTCTTTCTACGACCGATTGCTCAAACAATTGGATACTCGTTTTCATTACCACAATACCATCTGGTCCTATGCCTTCTATCATGAGGATGTAAATCGTTTCAGCGAATTTTTGACCAAATCATCCTTTGCCAATCAGAGCGGACTCTGGATCGAAAGTCCACTTCTCAATCTCGATCCGGTGGATAGAAAATGGTACGAGCAACTGGAATATGCTCCGCTTGTACATGCACGGGCACATCGACTGGGTAAGGAAAGAAGAATATTGAATGACCGTCTGCGTGGGCAATACCTCAGGCTTTTGGATGTATGTAAATACAAGCCTGCCTTAACCCAGCAGGATCATTTAATTCTCACTTACTACCTGCTCGCTCAGGATCGTATTGAGGAAGGACTCGCCCACTTTGATAAGATCGATCGGAAGGAAGTCCGGGAAAAACTACAATATGATTATTTTGCAGTGAACGCCGCCTTTTACCGTTTGGAAATTGATAAGGCCGAAAAAATTGCCAAGACCTACGAGAACTTTTCCATCGACCGCTGGCAAAAATTATTCGGGGAAGCAATGGCTCATCTTAAAGAGGCCAAAGCTGTGCTTGACCCGCAGGTGGTGGACGATCAGGAACGCGATCAACAAATGGATCAACTCGCTGACTCTGAACCCAGCTTCTCCTTTGAATTGGTGGACGACCAGATTCGTTTGGAGCACAAAAATATCGAAAGCGCCCAGATACGGTTTTATCCAATGGAAGTGGAACTTCTTTTCTCACGCCAACCCTTTGCCAAGAATGACGCCGATCATTTCACCCTAGTTTCCCCTGATGGTGAAGAGGGCATAGAAATTGGCAAGGATGATAAACAAACCACCTACCGCCTTCCTGAAAAATACCGTAGACAAAATGTAATGATCGAAATCGAGGCCGGGGGAAAACGGAAATCGGAAGCCTACTATGCAAACCGTTTAAGCACGGAGGTTACGGAAGAATACGGACGCATTCGAGTGCTTGATAAAATCACTGGCAACCCCTTGCCCAAAGTCTATGTCAAAACCTACGCCCGTATGAATAATGGACAGGTCCGCTTTTACAAAGACGGCTACACCGACCTACGTGGAAAGTTTGAATACGCATCCCTCAACACGGATGATCTCGATCAGGTCCAGCGCTTCGCCCTCCTC
>CAJQKB010000109.1 GCA_905478775.1 uncultured Opitutales bacterium
GTTGGCAGATCAAAAGAGAGCGATCCAACAGATTGAGAAAGTGCCTTGGTCGCTTTTATTAGTTTCACAGTTCTACTCATTCTTTCATAGGTAAATCCATGATCATCTCGAGATCAAAGGAATTATCCTTCGGCTTACACCGCATATCCATCTTGGGAAGTGATTTAAAACCTCTTTTTTTGACTCCCAATAATTGTGTTAAGAATTCTATTGTACAAATCGAGCTAAATTAAATTTGCAAGAAGTCAAAACATTAGCTCCTATTGAACATCTCCATGATTAAAAAGTTACTCCCAATTTTACTCGTTCATTCAATCTGCCTAGCCAATAATTTAGACTTCAACCGGGATATCCGGCCGATTCTGTCCGAAAACTGTTTTTATTGCCATGGGGTAGACGGAAACAAAAGGGAAGCCGATCTCCGTTTGGATATCCGAGATGATGCACTTGCCTCTGACGCTTTTGTTCCCGGTGACCTAAATGCCAGTGAACTATTTTATCGAATTCATTCGGAGGATGAGGATGAAATTATGCCACCTCCTGAATCGAACCGGATCCTGACATCTGAACAGAAAATAATCCTCGAACAATGGATCAAGGAAGGTGCACAGTACAATGAACACTGGGCCTTCGTCGCACCTAAGAAAAAAGATCTTCCACAAGTTCGGGAAAAAAATTGGATCCGTAACTCAATCGATTCCTTTGTTCTTTCCAAGTTGGAAGAAAGAAATATCCAACCCTCAGCAGAAGCTGAAAAGACAACCCTAATCAAGCGTCTCTACGCCGACCTTATTGGACTCCCCCCTACCCCGGAGCAAGTTCAAGATTTTGTCTTCGATCATTCTACAAGTGCTTACGAAAAAGTCGTCGATCACCTGCTCGCCAGTCCACACTATGGGGAGCGTATGGCACTGGAATGGTTAGATGCCGCCCGATACGCAGACAGCAATGGTTTCCAGCAGGACGGAGACACCTACCAGTGGATTTGGCGGGATTGGGTAATCAAAGCTCTCAATACAGATATGCCATTCGATCAGTTCACAATTTGGCAACTTGCAGGCGATCTTCTACCCAACGCCACCACAGATCAGAAAATTGCCAGCGGGTTTAATCGTAACCATTTAAATAACGGGGAAGGAGGCGCCATTGCGGAAGAGCAACGGTTCGTCATTCTCTTCGACCGGATCGATGTCACATCCACAACCTGGCTAGGCTTAACCGTGGCCTGCGCGCAGTGTCACGATCACAAATACGATCCGATCACCATGCAGGATTACTACGGGATGATGGATGCCTTTAATCAAGTCTCGGAAAGCGGACGTCCGGGCCGACAGTCGTCCAGAATTCGCATAGCCAGCCCCTTCATCGAAATGCCTACCGAAGAGAACAAAATTAAAATCAAAGATTTCGAAGACAGGATTGCCAAGCTTCGCCAGAAAATATCTCGCATTCAAAAATCCTCGAACGGGAAAATACCGAGCCGAAATGGACCCTTCAAAGCTCAGTTTGTTCGAGTTATCAATGACACCCCCAAAGGGTTTCTCCATCTCGCAGAAGTGCAAGTTTTCAACAAGCGGGAAAATTTGGCCCTACAGGGAAAAGCCTCTCAAAGTAGTGATTACCCCAATGGATCTGCGAAAAATGCCATCGATGGTAACACATCCGGAGACTTCTCTAAAAATTCAGTGACCCATACCCAAGAGGAAAACAATCCATGGTTGGAAATTGATTTAGGCACAGAGCAACCGATCGATAGAATTCAATTTTTCAACCGCACCGATAGCAATGTGGGAAAGCGACTTAAAAATTTTTGGGTGGTCGCCTATAACTCACAAAGACAACCTATTTGGGCAAAGAAAGGGGAAAGCACGCCAACGCCTAAATGGGAAGCAACCCTGCCCTCCTCTTTTGAAAAATTTAATAAAAACCAAAACACTGCCTTGATCACATTTCTTAACCCGAATGAGTCCAAGGAAAAAGACAAACTCAACCAACAGATCAAAAGATTCGAAAAACAACTAAATAATTACAAAGGGGACCAGGTACCCAAGGTGATGGTAATGGATGACAGGAAAAAGAGGGAGACCCACATCCTTCAACGTGGTGAATACCTTAAAAAAGGCGAAAAGGTATCATTCACCACCCCCGGATTTCTTCCCAAAATGAAGGAAAGGCTCCCCAAGAATCGTCTGGGGATGGCAAAATGGTTGGTCGACCCGGAGAATCCTCTTACTGCTCGCGTTCAAGTAAATCGTATGTGGCAAAGATTCTTTGGGACGGGACTGGTCAAAACATCCGAAGATTTGGGAGTACAAAGTGAATACCCCCTGCATCTTGATCTACTTGACTGGTTGGCCGTCGAATTTCAGGATCTTGCTTGGAGTCAGAAAAAAATGCACCGCCTCATTGTCACCAGTTCCACCTATCGACAATCGAGCCAAATGAATGATTGGCACAGAGAAAATGACCCCGAAAACCGCCTGGCCAGCCGAGCCAGTCGTTTCCGTATGCCTTCAATGATTCTGCGCGATTGGGCACTCACCAACAGCGGATTACTTGCAACGAAAATTGGCGGACAACCCGTCTACCCCTACCAACCCGAAAAAGTTTGGGAAGCCCTTGCGATTACCAAAGAAAGAAATTTCGATTACCCTAAATCGTCAGGTGATGATCTATACCGCCGAAGCCTTTACACTTTTTGGCGTCGCACCGTTGGACCGGCCAATATGTTCGACTCATCCGATCGTCAAGCTTGCCGGGTTAAGCCCGGACGAACAACCACCCCCCTCCATGCTCTGACCACCCTGAATGACCCGACTTGGGTCGAGGCATCACGCTTTTTGGCCGAAAGGGCGATCAAGCATTCGAACCGTTTATCTGAACGCTTGGAATATGCCTTTCGACTAGTCACATCGAAGTTTCCCACCCCCGCCCAAATGCAAATCCTCGCAAATACCTATAATGAACAACTTGCCATTTACCGCGAAGAACCTGGGGAGGCAAAGGCACTGTTGAATGTCGGCGAGGCAAAGCATGCTCAGCATTATAACCATGAAGAACATGCCGCCCTTACAGTTACCTGTCTGGGCATCCTTAATCTCGACCAGTCTCTCACCCGCGAATAATTTTCTTACCATGATCGAATCTCATCCTCGCTTTCCATTACAGAGTGAAACCCGTCGCAGTTTTTTAGGTAAAGGATCAACTGGTATAGGATTGGCCGCTCTTGCTGGACTACTCAACCAGGACCAAGCGATGGGCAAAACTGTTGGCGGTTTCTCATTTCCAAACTTCCCACCCAAAGCTAAGCGGGTGATCGTACTTTGGCAGGGAGGAGGCCCTTCCCATATTGACCTGCTCGACCCGAAACCGATGCTTAAGAAGATGGCAGGTAAAGACATACCCGTCTCTGTTCGAGGAGACACCCGTCTCTCTACGATGTCCTCCAGTTATAAAGCCTGGCCCTGCGTCCCGGAAATCAAACCTTATCAAAAATACGGAAAATGCGGAACCGAGATCAGTTCTATGCTCCCCCATATAGGAAACTTGGCGGATGACCTCTGTATTGTCCGTAGTCTAAATACCGAAGCGGTGAACCACGCACCCGGAGTCACCTTTACACTAACCGGTTCTCAAATCCCCGGTCGGCCAAGTATGGGAGCATGGCTCACTTACGGATTAGGAAGCGAATCAGAAGATCTTCCTGCCTATGTGGTCATGACCTCCACCGATAAAGGCAAAACCTGTGGCCAACTTTTTTATGACTATTATTGGGGAAGCGGATTTTTACCAAGCAAATATCAGGGAGTTAAGTTCAGCAGTACGGGTGCTCCTGTTCCTTATTTAAATAATCCAGAAGGAATTTCCTCAAAAGGCCGCCGTTCACTACTCGATAATATTGCCAAGTTAAATCAGGCCCATCATTCCGAATACGGAGACCCTGAAATCAACACCCGAATTGCTCAGTATGAAATGGCATTCCGGATGCAGACCAGCGTGCCAGAACTGCTCGATTTCAAGCAGGAACCCGAACATGTGATCAAACGCTATGGCCCCGATGTACAACAACGCGGAACCTTTGCCAGCAACTGCCTGACCGCACGCCGTCTGCTCGAAAGAGGAACACGATTTGTCCAATTGATGCACTCAGGCTGGGACCAGCACGGCAATCTATTTACCCAACTTGAAAAACAATGCAACGCCACCGACGCCCCCACTGCCGCCCTAATTCAAGATCTGAAGGATCGGGATATGCTCAAGGATACCCTTGTCATCTGGGGCGGTGAATTCGGCCGTACTCCATTCGGGCAGTACCGTTCAGGCGACCCAAAGAAACCAACGGGTCGGGATCACTTCGGCCGGGCCTTCAGTTGGATTATGGCGGGGGGCGGAGTGAAACCCGGAAGCACATACGGAGAAACGGATGAATTCGGATGGAATATAACCAAGGACCCAGTCCACATTCACGATATGCAAGCAACGATTCTTCACCTTTGCGGAATTGACCACACTAAATTAACTTACCGCTATCAGGGGCGGCGCTTCCGCTTGTCCGATGTTCATGGACACATTAAAAAGGGAATAATCGCCTAAGGTGATCTTGACTTCCAAATAAGTGCACATACGCTTTACACATGTATACCTACTAATGAAAAAACTTCTCCTAATTTTCATCTTCCCTTTCTTTGGATGGTCCAACCCTCTCGACTTTAATCGGGATGTACGGCCTATCCTTTCGGATAAGTGTTTTTCCTGTCATGGACCAGACGAACATGGACGTAAAGCAGATCTTCGCCTCGATATCGAAAATGATGCCAAACACGAGGACTTAATGGCGATTGTTGCCGGCAAACCCGATGAAAGTGAAATGATCTACCGGATTCATTCAGATGAGGAGGAGGAACTCATGCCCCCACCTGAAATCGGGAAACCCCTGTCTCAGAGAGAAAAAGAAATGCTCGAGCAATGGATTAAAGAAGGAGCCATTTGGGCGGATCATTGGGCCTATGTGGATCCGGTCAAACATTCTCAACCTCAAGTAATTGACTCAAATTGGCCTACTCATTGGATCGACCGATTCACCCTCGCAGACATCAAGAAGAATCAATTAAAACCAGCCCCCGATGCTGCCCCCATCACTCTTGTCCGCCGCCTACATTTCGATCTAACGGGACTTCCACCCACGCCACAAGAGGTTACAAATTTCGCCACCAGCCCTTCCCCTCGAGCGTACGCATCTCTAATCGATGATCTCCTAGCCTCCCCTCATTTTGGTGAACGTATGACAGCGTATTGGTTGGATCTTGTTCGCTATGCAGACACGGTGGGGTACCACGGAGATCAACCCCATAACATTTCACCCTACCGGGACTGGGTGATCAATGCATTCAATCAAAATATGCCGTTTGATCAGTTCACCCGTGAACAATTAGCTGGCGATCTTCTCCCCGGCTCTACAACTCAACAAAAAGTCGCATCGGGGTACAATCGTCTACTGCAGACTACCCATGAAGGTGGCTTACAAATCAAGGAATATGATGCCATCTATGCCGCTGATCGGGTGCGTAATGTTTCCGAGGTTTGGATGGGAGCCACCGTTGGTTGTGCCCAATGTCACGATCATAAGTACGACCCCTACACCATCAAAGATAATTATGCCTTGGCTGCATTTTTTGCCGATATTGGGGATCGTGGATTCAATGGAAATTCCCTGCCCACCAAGCGCCCTCCAGAAATCATCATTCACAACCCCGAAAACCTGGCCAGAATTCAACACCTGCAAAAGGAGATGAATGCCCTAGTTCCCCCTGCAAACCAAAAGAAATTCCAGGAATTTCAGAACCGCAAGAACAGGCTCATCTCAACGCTGAAGAAAGCCAAAGAAAAAGATAAGCAGGATCTACAAAATAAACTGGGTAACTTGAATCAAGAAATTTCCAAACTCGCAGGTGAACAGGAACTGGCCAGATACCGAAAGATTCGTAGGGAAAAGGTCGAAATTGAGAAAATGGGCCGACCCACCATGATTTCCCAAGCTGTAAAACCCCGAACCATGCGGGTTCTACCCAGAGGAAATTGGATGGATGAAAGCGGCCCCGTTGTCCTTCCCGCAGTGCCTGAGTTTCTCGGCCGAATCAAATCCAATAAAGATCGGCTTAATCGCCTGGACTTGGCCAACTGGCTGACCGATCCTAAAAATGGAAAAGGAAAGCTTAATGCCCGCGTGCTCGCCAATCGGATCTGGTATCTTCTATTTGGCAAAGGATTGGCACCTGATCTTACTGATTTTGGCGGACAAGGCACCCCCCCTGAACACCCCGAATTACTAGATAATCTTGCACTCTCACTGATTGACAAACAATGGAATATTAAAGCATTCATCAAGGATATCATGCTAAGCCGCACCTATCGCCAAGCCACGCTGCCTGGGGAAGGTTACCAAAGTTTCCAGGTTGCCCAACGACTGCCTGCAGAATTCATCCGGGATAATACTCTGGCTATTAGCGGTCTTTTAGTTCCTACAATTGGTGGCCCCAGCGTGAAGCCCTTTCAGCCCGGTGGTTATTACCGGCACCTCAACTTCCCTCAAAGAAAATACACAGCTGACACCGGAGAAGCCCAGTGGCGCCGGGGACTTTATGTTCACTGGCAAAGGCAGTTTCTTCATCCCATGATGAAAGCCTTTGACGCACCCAGTCGTGAGGAATGCACCACCCAACGACCACAGTCCAATACTCCATTGGCTGCACTGGTTTTACTGAACGACCCCACATTTCTGAAAGCAGCCAAGTCTTTTGCCGGAAAGATTGTAAAGCGCGGGGGGGACTCCTTTGGAAATCGTCTGGCCTTCGCATTTGAGGTAGCCCTGTCCCGCCCCCCCGATTCTTTTGAAGAAAACACCCTGGCACAATTGATCGATGATCGTAACTCCGCCAGTGCGGAATCTTGGACACCCCTTGCTCGTGCTATCCTCAATCTTGCCGAAACCAATTTAAGACGATGAATATTCCAATGAATCCGAACATGATTAACCGGAGAGCTTTCCTCGCCGGTTCCGGTTTAAGTCTGGGCAGTGCAGCACTTAATACCCTAATGGCCAAGGACGCAGGCCAACCCATGTACCTGCTCCCCAAAGCCAAGGCCAAGCGGGTCATTTTTCTATGCATGGCAGGCGGACCTTCTCACTTGGAAACCTTTGACTACAAACCTAAACTTGATGAACTCAACGGAAAACCAATGCCCGAGTCCTTCACCCAAGGTCAACCAATTGCTCAGTTACAGGGACAAGAACTTAAAGTCCAGGGCCACTTAACCAAATTTAAAAAATACGGAAAAGGAGAACAGTACATTAGTGATTATCTTCCATGGACTGCGAAAATGGCCGACGACATTTCCATTATTCGTTCTATGGTTACTGAACAGATCAACCATGATCCTGCACACACATTCATGAATACCGGATCTGTAATCAGTGGGCGCCCTTCCATGGGATCATGGGTAAACTACGGCTTAGGAAGTGTTGCCGAAGATTTACCCGGTTTTGTGGTCATGACCAGCGTGGGTGGACGCAATCCTCAACCCATTGCTTCTCGCCAATGGTCAGCGGGCTTCTTACCCAGCCGTTTTCAGGGAGTGGAATTCAATTCAACCGGAGACCCAGTACAATATGTCCGAAATCCTAAAGGCGTAAGTTCGGAACAACAAAGAAAACTCGTGAATGCTATCACCGCCTTGGATCGTCATCGTAATCAGGCGATTAATGATCCCGAGACCGATACCCGGATTGCTGCCTATGAAATGGCCTTTAAAATGCAGACATCCGTTCCTGAACTAATGGATGTGTCCAAGGAACCCCAGCATATCCTTGACATGTACGGTGCTAAACCAGGAGATGGTTCCTATGCTTCCAATTGCCTTCTTGCTCGTAAACTTGCCGAAAAAGGTGTCCGGTTTATTCATCTTTATCACCGTGGATGGGATCACCATGGCGGGTTAGAGAAGTACATGGATACCTGTTGTGGCCTTACCGACAAACCTACATGGGCACTCATTCAGGATCTCAAACAACGGGGCATGCTCGATGATACCCTGGTCGTTTGGGGCGGAGAATTTGGCCGAACTCCTATGTTTCAGGGTAAAGGAGAAGCTGGTCGCGACCACCATATTAAAGGCTTTTCCATGTGGATGGCCGGGGGGGGAGTAAAGGGAGGGTTTGGATACGGAGAAACCGATGAACTTGGCTACCATGCAGTAAAAGATAAAGTTCATGTACACGACATGCATGCCACCATGCTCCACTTACTTGGAATCAAGCATCAATTCTTTTCCGTCAAACATCAGGGACTTGACTGGAAACTGACGGGTGTGGATCATTCCCATGTGGTTAAGTCGCTGATTGCGTAACCCAAAAAGTTTTGATCCCAATGATCAAAAGGATCACTACCCCGATCCTCTTTCATACCTTTTTGGTAAACTATTCAAGATTCAAGCGGCGTACAACTACATCAAAAACTGGGGAGTTCCATGCTACTAGTTCAACAATCAGGCTTATGTATGATTGAAAAATTATTCCCTGCATCTCAATAACATGATCACGAGCTCCACTTGGGAAATATTAGTCTGAAAGAATTCTAAAACTTGCAATCAATTGAATATTCAGAAGGATGGTTGTGTGTGGATGCGAATATTTAATTTTTGTAGGCTTCTATTTTTGGCGGGCAGCACCAGTTTCGTTTGCCTTGGAAAGAACTCACTGAT
>CAJQKB010000110.1 GCA_905478775.1 uncultured Opitutales bacterium
CGACTTCGCTCACTCTTTTCAGGAAAATCGTGGAGGATCGTTTTTACCCTCATAGTGTAGATCCTTAGATTCTTAGACTTCTCGAGAGAGTTAAAATCATAATGCTTGCAATTCAAAGACCCTTGTAGACCTGCTTCTTCAAAAGCTTCTCTTTTTGCCTGTAAACGATCAGATCGTTTTTTCGCACGATTTCCTTTCGGTAGTATCCATGATTCTCCCTTACGACTAGTCACCAATACAACCTTCCCTGATCTAGTGTAGGCAAAAACCCCCACCTGGTAATCATCCCGAACGGTTGCCAACCATTTATCATTTTTTTGTATTTTTAGCATAATTATTTTTTGTTTTTGAGGAGTCCCACCACGAGATCCTCAATAATTTGCTGAACGCTTGTATCCTTCTTCACCGCATAAATCTTCAGCTTTTTTAAGACTGACTCTTCAAGACGCAAAGACGTGTTTTTACGCTTTGACTTCTTATTGTGAGATTTAGACGACATAATGACATAATCATATAATGACGTCAAAATGTCAAGATATTAAAGTATCACAACTTTCATTAGTCCCTGATTATTAATATTTTTTGAACTCATCATGAGAGTTTTAATTGCTCTAATTTAAGTTAAAAATAGATTAAACAGCATAGAACAACTGTGCCGTTGTAAGAATTTAAACATTAAGACATATAAACTATATGAAACTCAATCGATTCCTCATCGCCTTATTTCTTCCCTTTTTTATTTTAAAACCTGTTTCTTATGGAAAGGATCGGGTTTCCCAAATGCCCAACCTCATCATTCTTCTGGCTGATGACCTCGGATATGGAGAGTTGGGATGCCAAGGGAATCAGGAGATACCCACACCCAACATCGACGACATTGCAAAAAAGGGTGTAAGGTTTAGCCAGGGCTATGTCACCGCCCCCAACTGCAGCCCTTCCCGGGCTGGCCTTCTCACTGGAAAGTATGGAACCCGCTTCGGGCATGAATTCAATCCCACCGGTGCCAAAAATGAGGAACCGGGCTTCGGCCTCCCTCTGTCTCAACAAACCATTGCCGACTCACTCCAAATGGCAGGCTATGTAAACGGTTTAATTGGAAAGTGGCATCTTGGAGGAACCGCTCCCTATCATCCATTCCGTCGCGGATTTGATGAGTTTTTTGGGTTTACTCACGAAGGACATTACTTCGTTCCCGAACCATGGAAGGGAACGACCACCTGGTTAAGAAGGAAAGTCCTCCCAGGAGGTGGACAAGGAATCAGAACTTTCGGCAAGGTGATCTACTCGACTCACTTGGGCAACGAACCTGATTACGATGCCAACAATCCGATCGTACGGGGAAGTCAACCGGTACTGGAGGAGGAATACTTCACGGATGCCATTACCCGCGAATCCGTTGACTTCATTGACCGGCATGCGAACAAACCCTTTTTCTTATTCGTATCCTACAACGCTGTGCATAGTCCACTCCAGGCTGCCGATAAGTACATGAAAAAATTCAAACACATTGAGGATATACAAAGACGAATCTTTGCAGCTATGCTGGCCAACCTGGACGACAGTGTGGGTGATATTATGAAAAAAATAGAAAAAGAAGATTTAGAAAACGACACACTTGTATTTTTCCTGAGCGACAATGGTGGACCGACCAAGGAACTAACCAGTAGCAACCTCCCTTTACGGGGCGGAAAGGGACAAATGTATGAAGGCGGCATTCGTGTACCCTTCCTCTTTCAGTGGCCCGGCAAGGTGCCTGCTGGAAAAACCTATGATCGGCCCGTACTGAGTACGGATATTTTTGCCACCATTCATGCAGCTGCAGGGGTATCTAAACCCAAAGGTGAATATATTGAATCTTATGACCTTCTTCCCTACCTCACAGGAAAGCACAAGGAAGATCCGCACGAGTGGCTGTATTGGAGACAGAGTCATAAGGCGGCCTTTCGCGTGGGCGACATGAAAATCCTCAGGCAATCACCCAAAAAATGGGAACTTTATGATTTAGCCAAGGATCCCTCTGAAACCAAAGACTTATCTAAGGAAATGCCTGAACGGCTTGATTTATTGTATGCCGGTTGGGAAAAGATCAATGGAAACATGGTAGAACCCCTATTTAAGTAATACTTTCGAAGGCTTTCCAGTACTTCTTTTCTTTAGTTAAATGCTAATGTAGCCTTGGTTTTTAAGTGATTCTTGCATAGTATTTTATGCAGATGCTTATTAAAAGACACATTGCCCGTAGGAGATTTCTGCAAGGATTGGGTGGATCTATGATTGCCCTCCCCCTTCTCGAGGCAAATGCAGAATCCGCCTCTCTTGTCTCACCAAAACGAATAGCGGCAACCGGAATTTTTTACGGCTTTGTCCCCGAAAACTTCCATCCAATCGAGACTGGTAAGCAATTTCAATCGCCCTTACTCCTGAAGCCACTTGAATCCTTGCGGGGTGATTATACAGTATTCTCCGGCTTGGATCACAACCTCAGCGGTGGTCACAATGCAACCAAGTTTTTCCTCTCGGGGATTCCAACCAACCATTCGAAAGGATATACCGAAGCCAATATTTCCCTGGATCAAAAAGCAGCCGACTTTACCGGAGAGAAAACCAGGTATCCTTCTCTTACACTAGATGCCGACCGCGGGAATGAACATACCCTTTCATGGACGAGTAATGGAAACAATATCCAACCTATCCGTAGTTTGGAAAAACTTTATCAAATGCTTTTTCGAAAAGAGAACAGCTCAACACGTAATCAAACAGAAAGAGCTTTAATTGATAAACGCTCCATCCTTGATCTCGCGAAAACCCAGGCAGATCGTTTTAAAAAAAGCTTAGGTTATGCAGACACCGAAAAACTGGACCAATATTTCACCTCCGTTCGCGAATTCGAAAAACGCATTGAACAATCCACCCTCTGGCTCGATAAGGAAAAACCAAATACGGATTATGTCCTGCCTCAGGGTGTGGATTCACTAACCCTCAAGGATCGAACCCCCCTTTTTTACGATCTGATGGCTCTTGCCCTTCAAACCGATTCGACCCGGGTTATCAGTCTGGCATTTACCAATTTAGGAAAAGAAAACGGTGGATTATCCGGAGTTTCACAGGGATACCATACTCTTTCTCATCATGGACAGGTTCAGGATGCCATTGATGAACTTTCCATTATTGAAACTTTTCATGTCGATCAATTTGCGCGATTTCTCAAAAAACTTAAGGATGTAAAAGAACCTAACGGTGCAAGTTTACTGGACAGCACGATGTCTCTTCTTGGAAGTGGAATGAGCAACGCAAATTCCCATAGTAATCGAGACCTCCCCATTCTGCTTTCCGGTGGTGGTTTCAAGCACGGTGGACACATGCATTTTGCTCGCGCCGGAAAACAATCCACCCCTCTCTGTAATCTATATCTTTCAATGTTACAGAATTTTGGTATGGATGTGGATCAATTCAACACCTCATCCGGAACCCTTACCGGCCTCGAAAAAATCACCTGATTTCTGCAAATGGAAAAGATTTTGCATTCATCCATTTTTGGATTCACTGTACTTTTTCTAGTGGGAATAAACCATGCCTTTTCAAGAGTCGTAGAATTCGATCAGAAAGTTTTTCAATTTACCCAGAATTATTGCATTAAGTGCCATGGTTCTGAAGAAGAGAAAGGAGATCGCACTTTTCACCAACTTTCGAAGGAATTATCGGGTAAACAAATGATCGATTTAGGGGACGAAGAAAAAGTCAATTTACTGCACGACATCCTCGACCAACTCAACCTGGGTGAAATGCCTCCCAAGAAAAAGGAAGTCAAGCAACCCAAAACAGAAGAAATCAAACAGACCATTGCCTGGCTTACCAAAACCCTTGTTGAATGGGAAAAGGAAAAAGGCCCAAACCAAACCGTTTTACGTAGACTCAATCGTAGAGAGTACCGAAATACGATGCGCGATCTGCTGGGTTTACATGATTTACCTTTTGATTTCACAGAGGATTTCCCAACCGATGAGAATGATCATGGTTTTACCAATGTTGGAGATGCTCTCAATCTTTCTGATCAACATTTAAATGCTTACCTTGAATCTGCGGATCGATATCTTCGCATGGCGTTCCGTTTTGACGAAATCACGCCTTTCAAAAGTGAAGCGATTAAGCCTAAAGATTGGGGCTATCCCAGCAGACAGGAAAAGACTCCCTGGATGTACCGGATTTATAAGCCCAATCAATACCTTGATTTTGCAGCAGGGAAAAAACAAATATCTGATCATTTTGACTTAGGAACTTTTCCGCATGACTGGTATAAAAGGACAAAGGGTATAGAAACTTCAGGGTATTATAAAATCAGTATAACGGCCGAAGCTGTTCGTCGATTAACGCATCCCTACGATCCTGCGATGATCCCCACCAACCTCAAACCTCCAATGCAACTCTCCTTATTTGTATCCAGGAGCAGTAAGGGAATGGGCTCGGACTCGATCAAATCAAGATCAAAAATAGGACTCTGGGATTTAGCGGATCACCAACCTAAAAAATTTGATGTAACCGTATGGATGGATAAAAGAGATGTTCCTTTTCTTAACTGGGATAACGGACCGGGCCCTTCAGACTATTGGATGCGGGACATTTGTAAGAAATATCATACGGACATCGAATTCCGTGGAAAAGAAGGTTCTCATGCCTGGCATATCGTGGGAAAGGACCTGGTGCCGGGTCGCGTTGTTTCAGATGTATGGAAAGGTCCAGTCGTCAGGTTGCATGAACTTCGCATCAATGGCCCACTTCCAATTACCTACAAAAGTAAAGCCCAGCAGGTTTTCCTGGATGGTGAACGGGACCTTTCTAAAATCGATCTTGAAGTTGTATTTTCTCGCTTTGCCCGACGGGCTTTTCGCCGACCGGTAACCAAATCCGAAATTACACCCTATTTGGATATTGAAGAAAAAGCGCGTAAAAAACTTGGTCGAAACCGGGAAGAAGCCTTTTTTCTGGCTCTCAAGGCAATACTTGTCTCACCTGATTTCCTTTATTTAAAAGAAGAAAGCAGTGAATCTGATCATTTGTCTTCTTTTGAGATCGCAAACCGACTTTCGCATTTCATGTGGTCCTCCTTGCCCGACAATGAACTTTTTCTGCAAGCCAAGGAATATAAACTGGGGGACCGAGCTTACCTTAAACAACAAGTCACACGTCTACTGCAGGATCCCCGAAGTGAATCATTTATTCATGGATTTGCGGAATCCTGGCTCCGTCTCGACAAACTCGGAACGATGCCCCCAGCATCGCTCAAGTTCCGTGAATATTACCGCTATGGATTAAAGGAAGCCATGCTTGAAGAGACCCATCAATTTCTAAGCCATGCCGTACTGGAAAACATCCCACTCTCCGACTTTGTTGATTCCGACTACAGCTTCATCAATCAGGACCTCGCACGACATTACGGAATTGATGGAGTCGAGGGAGTTCATTTCCGCAAGGTCTCCTTTCCGGAAAACAGTTTGCGGGGAGGTCTGCTTGGTCAGGCAAGCATTCTTACTCTCACTGCAAACGGAGTCGATACATCACCGGTTATTCGGGGCATTTGGGTACTTGAAAGCTTGCTTGGGACTCCTCCTTCACCTCCTCCCCCTGATGTCGAACCGATTAACCCGGATGTTCGGGGTGCTCAGACTGTGAAACAACTTCTGGAAAAACACCGCTCGGTTCAGGCATGCGCGGATTGTCATGCCAAGATTGATCCCTATGGTTTCCCCCTTGAATATTTTGACCCGGTTGGTGGGTATCGGCCCACCTATTATCGTTCGCGCTTTTGGAAAAACTCCACACAAAGCACTAAGCTTTTTCCATCCGGGCCTATTGACGGGAGTGCTATCCTTACTTCCGGTGAAAAGATTCATGGTCCCAGAACACTCAAAAAAGTACTCCTGGCAAAGAAAAACCTACTGGCTCAAAATCTTGCAGAAAAACTCATGACCTATGCCACCGGCAGAGTCCTTACTCTACGGGATAAAAACGAAGCCAAATCCATTGCCGATTCCATAATTAAAGATAACTTCGGCTTTCGTGACCTGATTAATAAAATTGCCGCCAGCGACGCGTTCGCCCGCAAATAATCTTTCTTTGATTTCAGATTTCCTGTCGACCCAGTTCGGTCGTTCGGTTATGAAATCTAATTTTTAAAAATTCTGCCTATGAAAAAATTCATCCTCCTACTCTGTTTTATCAGTCACTTGTCAGCCAAGGACACTTTCACGCCGATCAGTGATCCTGATAAACTCCCGAAGTCCGCACTTGAACTTTGGCAAGGATATGATGCCCGGGCTGAAAATCTCGAGGTGAAAATCATTGAAGAATGGAAAACCGATGAAGTCACCACCCGTTATCTGACCTACAAGGTCGGTCGATTTAAGGGGGCGAATTCCCGCGTGTCTGCTTACTACTCGTTTCCCAACAAACCAGGTAAATATCCGGCATTCGTTTGGTCTCACGGTGGCGGACAACGTGCCGAAAAAAATCGAAGCGTTTATTTTGCAAAACAAGGATTTGCCAACATCGATATCAATTGGCTCGGACGACCCGTAAAAGAGGATATTGATACCAATACCGACTGGGGGAAAGTGGATCCTACCCAAGGCCCGAGATTCTACTCCAAAGCCTTACGCAAAGGATGGAAGGTAAACCTGCAACCCGATGAATTTTCAATCGACCCGATTCCCAGTCCCCGGAACTCCAATTGGATTCTCCTTTCGATGGCGGGTCGCCGGGCGATTACTTTCCTGGAAAAGCAACCCAAGGTAAATGCCGATAAAATCGGTTTCACGGGCTTTTCCATGGGGGGAATGATTACTGCCCTTACCGCGACCGACCCCCGCCTCAAAGCGGTCGCTCCATTTGTCGGTGGCACTGGATTTAAATATGTGGATTTCCCGGGGGGCATTGTCGGAAGCAGCAAGCGTCCTCAATTTCAAAATCTTGAAATGTACAAAAATACAATTGATCCGAAAGCATACTGGCCTCATGTAAAATGTCCGGTCGCCTTCATCACTTCATCCAACGACTTTCACTCCACCTTTGAAAGAATCTACCGATCGATGGATTTGCTTCCCCATGACGACTGGAGAGTATCCTCCAATGTGCACTATAACCATGGACCCGGACCAGAAGAATGGGCAGTGCTTAATTTATGGTTTAAGAAATACCTGGGGAATGAACAGATTGTAATCCCGGATACGCCGCCATCCAGTTTCTTAATAGATAAAGGAATGGCCACCTTCTCCGTATCGCCAAAAGTAATCGACCGCTTAGCTGGAGTTCAAATCTACTATAGCTACGATCCTAATTCCCGCACCCGTTTTTGGCATAATGCTGTGGCTAAAAAATCAAAGAATAGCTGGACTACGGATATCCCAGTGTACCCCCAGCTTCCGCTCTATGTTTTCGGGCATTGCCGATACAAATTGGATCAGGAAATGACTCTTCAAGTTGGGAATTCCAAGACTTTCTCCATCAATTCAAAAGAAGCGATCCACGAACCGAAGAACATCGACTTAAAAGAATTATCCAAGCTGGCAAAGAACGGACTGATCGAAGACTTTTCCAATGGCACGGCCGATTGGGCAAGTCGAAACGGGGACAGTATCACAAGTTATAAACTGCAGAGCCCGATGATTGATCGCTCGAATGATAAGGTTTTAGCCTTCACCATCGATCCACAAGGCCGCGATCACACCCTCCGCCTCCGTCTTGGAAGTTCATTTTTGAGTCGGGAAAACAATATAGGTACCTTTACTTACCATACGAAGGTTACGGGAAAAGGACCTCAGCAAATTCTGATTAACCGGAAAAATTTTAAGAGCGAAAAAGATAAGGTACTGGAGTGGGCCAAGGTTTCAACATTCAATGTTACTTTGGTTGATCATACACAAAGGAAAGCTATTAAGCTGACCGATCCTAAAACGCACTCCATCCTGAAGCGGATTGAATTGGTCGACCCTCGTTAAAGCCTAAATCTCTTATTAAAGGTGCTCCTGAAACCAGGAATCAATATCTTCAATTATCGGTAAAAACCATGGATGCCGGTTCCAGCATCCATGCTTGCCATCTTGGTAATGAGTCAGCAATTGGGTGGGCACACCCAGCTTTTTCAGTTTATCAATCGAAGGTTGTACTTTGGACGGATCTTCTTTTCCACCAAATTGAAAAAGGATTGGGGGCGTTTCTTTATTAATATGGAGGTGGGCATCCGCTAGTTTGTAAAGCTCAGGCTCTTCCTTGACCGTCCCACCAAACAGGAAGATTGCATTGGCTACGGGATTTTTCGCAGTTAGCGACCGTTCCGCCACACTACCGGTTGAGATTTCCATTGGCCCGGACATGACCACCGCAGCCTGAACGGCAGATGAATATTTAGCATTCCCGCCATCACCATGCAAAGACTTAACCTTTGGCGTGGTCGCGAGCAAACCAGCTAAATGGGCACCTGCTGAGCCACCTACCACCCCGATTCGATCGGCATCCATGTTATACTTATTGGCATGAGCTCTCAGGTATCGGATCGCGGCATGACAGTCCTGAATATTAGCCGGGAAAGCAGCCTCTTCAGCCAACCGGTAATCAATGGCCATGGAAACATATCCTCGCTTCGCCATTTCCACTCCCATTGCCCGGAACTTCATCTTATCGCCTTTAATCCAGCCTCCTCCATGAATAATCAAAGCAGCAGGGAATGGTCCCTTGCCCCTGGGAATAAAAAGATCGGCCAGCATCTTTCGAGGACCATATTCTGCATAAGTGAGATCGAGCAGTTGAGTCACATTACCGGGAACTTGTACGCTTGGTTTATCTGGCATGGAATCGGGCCATTCAGCAGGTGGTTGAGTGGGAACCCCGGATACTTTCATGCGCTGAACATGGACCCCGCCAAAGCCAGTCAAATAAAGATCACGCAATTGGGTGCCGCCAAAGGCACAATTCACCGCCCGCTCGGGACATACGATTTTGTCGAGCAACTTGCCCTTCGAGTCCCAAATCCAAATATCCTTGGGTCCCGCACAATAAACATTGCCAGCCCGGTCCACACACATTCCATCGGCTCCCTTGAGGTCGGGCTGACCATCGTCCATTTTGGCAAAGAGCTTCTTTGCGTTCAAAGCTCCATTCTTTCCGACCTTAAAAGACAGAATCTTCTTTGGCACGTATTCGGACACATAAAGAGTTTTCTCATCGGGGCTCAGGATCAACCCATTGGGGGTCTGTACATCGGAAGCCACGGTTTGGGCTTTGCCCTGCGGGGAAACATAAACGACTTCACCCGGTCCGGTTAGGGTAAAATAGACCCCACCCGAGCGATCGACAACCAAGTCATTGGGTTTCCGGCGCTTATCTTTAGCCAAATCTTCCTGATAAACCACGGACCACTTATTGTTTTGATCCAGGCACCGGATTGCACCTTCCCCATGATCAGCGAAGTAGCTCTTCCCATGATTGAAAAAGCTAGCACTGAACCGCTTTTCTTGGGCGAGCACATTCCATTTATTTTGTTTGATAATGAAGCGCTTGACCACCTGTGCTTTTGGATCCGGAACCGTTAGGTACCATCCCTGCCAGGAAGGTCCGTCCGCCAATCCGAAATCATCTGAAACCAATCTAAGGGGCACAGATCGATCGACCGGGCTATCCCCAAACAAGGGAACGGCGAATAAAAGAATGGAATAAGAAAGCTTTAATAAATTCATTTTTTCGATTTAGATTTTTTGGATTGAACCGGACGTTTAAACCCGTCGGTCATGGGGGATGTTTCAAAGAATTTTCCATTATCGACCAACCGGGGATCGTTATGGTCACGCAGGTACTTCATTAAACGAGCTCGAAGTTTTTTTACCGTCCCTGAATAGTCCGGGTCTAGAGCGAGGTTCTTCATTTGATCGGGATCCTTGTTCATATCATATAATTCTTCACGGGGGCGCTTTCCGTAGGCATGATCAAAAATTGGTTTTACTTTGGGATCTTTTCGATTTGTAACGATCCAAGCCTTCGTCGGACCGGCGTCTTCATCCGCCAAGGTTACAAAGGTTTGATTTTCCAGCAGGGCATAACCTGGTTCTTTGGGAGTATCGAGCAGATACGGATCTCCCAAGGGCCAACGGTCCGGCTTGAAATTGATCACGAATTGAAAGTCCTTGGTTCGAATCGCTCTTTGAGGATAAGGGAGGTATCCGGGGCGGGAGGAGTAGACATGACGTTCCCGACCCGTTACCACGGCATCTCGACTTGGGTCCACCTGACCACCCTTTTTAGACTTCAATACTTTCCACAAACTTTTGGCCGACATCACCTCGGGAACCTGGACCTTTCCCGCTTCAAGAAAAGTCGGGGCCAAGTCGGGAAGGCAGACGAAATCATCCACCACCCGGCCACCTCTCACACCCGGCCCGGCAATGGCCAGGCACACGCGGGTACCAAAATCGTAGAGGTTACACTTACCATGTGGAAAACCGGGAGGACCATGATCTCCACTGACCACGATGATTGTATTCTCATACTCCCCCGCTTTCTTCAGTTCCTCGATCAAGATTCCCAAACCGGCATCGAAAGCAGCTATCTCACCCAAGTAATCGGCCAGATCCTCTCTGACTGCATGAACATCCGGCAAAAATGCGGGCATCTTGCCCTTTAGATTGTCAGGATCGATGCCCCAAAGTTTTTTACCTGAGCCTTTGGTCCATTTTCGGTGTACATTGGTGGGACCGAACCAGTAGGCGAAGGGCTGATCTTTCTTTCTGCCTTCCAGGAAAGATTTGAAATTCCCGCGGGCTTCCCGGTAAAGTTCCCCCTTCGCATCCTTTACGCCAACCCCTTTGGAAGCCCGGCTTGTAACATACTGCGAAAACCCATTGAATTTCCCTCCGGCCTTGGCAAAGGCATTGGCCTGTCCTCCAATCCCAGCATCCCGAGGCGTACCTGGCGACCAAACCTTGTAGGTATAACCAATATGGTAACCCGAATCCTTAAGCAACAACGGCCAAGTCGGAATATTCTCATCCCAAACAGCGCCTTGAAGAATCGCTCCCCTACCCGTCTCCCAAAAATTTCGCCCCGAAAGAATGGAGCTTCGGCACGGCGTGCAGGACGGCGCATTGACCGAGGCATTGGTGAAAAGTACCCCGCTTTTCGCCAGCTTGTCGAAGTGGGGTGTCTTTGCGACGTCATTGATTCCTCCCGCTCCTTCGATCTTCGCATAGATACTAGCCTGCCTACCCCAGTCATCGGCAAATGCAAAGAGAATATTGGGCCTATCTTTTCCAAAGCAAGAAGTCCAGATAAGGAAAAAAAGAAAAAGAATTCTAATCATAGAATACCTTCTAATCTTCACGCAGAATGGTCAAGGGAACCCTTGCCTATTCGATAAGATAAAAGGAGAAGAAGTAAACCTATTCAACCGTTTGTACGGTAACCTTCAGGTTATTAATCAACTCCATTAAAGGGAGAGCTGAGGCGATGATATCCTCCTCCAAAGAATCCACCGAAAAAGTAATCCGGTCAGCCGGGCACTTGACCAAGCCTAGGGCAGAATCAAGATTTAACCACTGATCATCAATATAAAATTGGGTCCACATGTGATAAACCAACACATCTTTTTGATCTTCAAATTCATCGGCATAAACCAAGCCGGTCACCACCCGAGTGGGAATGCCTAACGCACGCCCCAAGGCAGCCAACAGTACCGAGTGTTCCGTACAATCACCCGCTTTATTTCTTGCAACTTCACTGGCAGTGGCAAACCCCACCTCGTAATTCTTGTTGGTCATGTAGCGGAAGACGAATTTGGTAAGTTTATTGGCGATTTCTTGAGAGGTCTTTGCCTTTCCTTTTCCTTTCTTCGCAAGTTTCTGAATCAGTAGATCATCCGAATCAAGATATACATTTGCCGAAAGAAAAGGTTTCAAATCAATTCCCTCTCCACCTTTTTCCTTTCGCTGACTCTGATCCACAATCACCCGTATCGAGTTGTCATTGATCTTCTCAATCTTCTGGCCATTTCCTTCAAACAGTTTAGCTGACCATTCTCCCTTTATGGACTTCATAATAAAAATATTTTTATCGCTGTTAGGAACTGCCGCATCCAATGGAACAACTGAGCTCAACAAAAGTTCGTGAGCCTCTTCTTCCATCTTCTTAGCTTTCTTTTTTGGCACCTCAATAATCGAAATTTTCATCCCTCCCATATTCATCACGGTTTTGAGAGCCACACAATTTTCATCAAACCATGACTTTGTAATCATTGATCCAAACGGACTATTCAATTCCATATCCACCTCAAAAGCTTTGATCTTTTTCTCTCCTATTTGAATCGGTTTTTCCCCAAAGCAAATAATCTTTGCCTTAACCGGTTTTTTCATTCCCATGTCAGGAGAGTAGACTTTGAGTTCATAAGTTTTTCCCGCTTTCTGGAATCCATTTTCCAGAACCTGCTTACGGAGCCCCCAACTCATACCTCCCTCGGGATCAAAAGGATATCTGGTTTCTTTTCCTGAAATGAACTGTTTTTCATAAACGACCAATTCCTCCCCTTCCACTCGCCCCTTCTTGAGCATGGGAATTCCCGCCATCTTGGTCTCACTTGAAAATTCAATCAATTCCCCGCTTATTTTTTCCTTAGTTTCCTGCTCCACCGTAATTTCAATACTCTGTCCTGCACGCTTAATCTGCATCACAAACTCATTCCGGCTTTTTATGACATCTCCGTCCTTTTGCATAATGTCCGAAACATACCCTACCTTCCCTCCTCCCAGGTAAACCTCATACCATCGATCAACCGGAGTGAACTCTGTGTTTGCCCCAGCAACCTGAATTCCTGAAACCAAAAACAGGAGCAATGCACTAGGCCTTGATACAAGATTAACAAGAAATTGAATCAGTCTAAAAGTTTTCATATTAATAGATGTCTTTCTTTTCGATTTCTTACTTAATTTTCAAATATTACCCAAAGGCCACTTTTAATGATCCTGCGAAAGACCTCAAAAGCACAAGACCTTAAGTCCAACAAAAAACCGTCTCGCTCAAGACTGTCCGTTGATAGAATTTAAATAAACTCGTTAATTAAGTTTTCCAGCATTTCCTGACGTCCACTGGCAAGAGTAGGCTCACCATTAGCCAATGCAAGTTGCTCGAGTTCAGCAAAACTGGCCGTACCCGCTTCAATCTTGGCTCCAATATCCTGGTCAAAACTGGAATAACGTTCTTCCACAAATTGAGCCATCCGACCATCTTCTTGAATCGCATGAGCTATCTTTAACCCACGGGCAAATGCGTCCATTCCACCAATATGAGCATGCATCAAATCAATCGGCTCATGAGATTCACGTCTACGCTTAGCATCAAAATTTAATCCTCCAGTGGTAAATCCACCCATTTTCAATACCACCAACATAATCTGGGTGGTCATGTAAATATCAGTGGGAAATTGATCAGTATCCCAACCAATTAAAGTGTCCCCCGTATTGGCATCGATACTACCAAGTGCGTTCGCATTTGCCGCCACTGTCAGGTCGTGTTCCACGGTATGTCCAGCGAGGGTGGCATGATTCGTCTCGATATTCAATTTGAAGTGATCGAGTAAATTATACTCGCGAAGGAAATTCAGGCAGGCAGCGGAATCACTGTCATACTGGTGGGTGGAAGGTTCCCGTGGTTTAGGCTCAATGTAAAATGGACCGTCAAACCCGATACTCTTTGCATGATCCACCGCCATGTGCATAAACGCGGCCAAGTGGTCGAGTTCACGCTTCATATTTGTATTCAACAAGGTGGAATAACCCTCACGACCACCCCAAAATGTATACCCTAAGCCGTCCAGTTCATTGGTCACCTCAATAGCTTTCTTAACTTGAGCCGCCGCATAGGCATAGACTGAAGCATCGGGAGAAGTCGCAGCACCTTGGGCATAACGGGGGTGCGCAAATAAACAAGCGGTACCCCATAGAAGTTTCACTCCGGTCTCTGCCTGTTTTTCCTTTAGCTTGGCCACCACTTGGTCGAGTGCGGCACTGGATGCAGCAAGATCATTCAACTCGGGAGAAATATCCCGATCATGAAAACAATAGAATTCAATTCCCATCTTATCCAGGAATTCAAAAAATACATCCACCCGAGCGATCGCGTTTTCCACCGAGTCACTTTTATCATCCCAAGGCATCTGAGCCGTGCCCTGTCCGAAGGGATCCGCCAATTCATTTCGCATCACATGCCAATATGCTCCGGCAAAACGAAGGTGATCCTTCATCGTTTTACCACCGATCTTTTCAGTAGGGTTATAATGTTTGAACGCAAGTGGGTTTTTCGAGGAGGAACCCTCGTATTGAATCTTACCGCAATTAAAATATTCCATGGGAAAAAGAGTTTAAGGTTAAAAAATATACATCATACCGAATTAATACAATTCCGGAAACCGCATTTTGCGTATATTTTCTGTTGATATACGACAACATTAAAATCATTCTTAATTTTGTGAGCCAACCTATTGCCATTGTTATGTCCGAAGTCTTTCTTCGTCGACTCACCCCCTCTCTTACTCCGTTTGCAAGAAAAATGCAGGATTACCGGGTCCTTAGTATCCATCGATCGATTAATGAACTGGGGCCCATGCTTAACGAGCTCCGACCGAGCGGATTAATTACTGAATGGCTCCCTGAAAAAACCGAACAGCTTCTCGAGTTGAAATTAAATGTACCCACCATTATCGTCGCCACCGATCAGACCTACTCAAAAACGCTCAGTGCAGATGTGGACGATTGGGCTGTGGGCCGGGAGGCCGCGGAAAGTTTTTCTTTCACAGGATTTAAAAGCCTCGCCTGCTTGGGTAATGGAACCCCGTACTCTGATCAACGAATTGAAGGTTTCCATGAGATAATCTCAAAAAATAATATCCCCTTCTCGGTTCATATCGAAACTGGATTCGAGGACACTCGATACAGCGAATCATTTCATCACCCCAGCGAAGCGATGGAATCATGGTTACATAAACTGCCCAAACCAGTCGGTATTTTTGCGGTTCATGATCCCTTGGGCAGGTTTCTGTGTAGTGCATGCACTCAATTAGGATTGGAAATACCCACTGAAGTTTCTGTGATTGGAGCTAATAATGACCCTCTGGTTTGTGGGTTAACTTATCCCATGCTTTCGAGCGTTTCCATTCCCTGGGATTCTCTTGGTGAACAAGTGGCTGCCGCGATGCAAAAAATGATTGCGGGAGAGAAAGTCTCTGTTAAAGAACCCCTGCTCATACAACCAAGCGGGGTCATCCTTCGCCATTCTGCCAATCACCTGGCAATTGAGGATCCGCTTCTTAGACGGGCGATGTCCTTTATCTCCGAACGCATGCAGGATCCAATCTCAATTGGTATTCTTTGTAGCGAATTGAACATTCCACGCCGCACCTTAGAAAGAAAATTCAAAGAACACTTCAAATCCACTCCCTGGGAAATGCTTTGCCAATTACGAGTGAAACGAGCCAAGCAATTATTAGCAGAAACCAACCATTCAATTTCAATGGTCGCGGAACTATGTGGTTATAATGATGCCGAAAGGATGGCGGTAGTGTTTAAAAGGCTTACTGGTAATGCACCGTCCTTCTTTCGCAAAACACTTAGAAAATAAACCTAACTACCCACCTACTTCCTTATCCGGTAAGACGCTTAAAGAGCCTCGAATCTTATATTTTACTTTGTAGACAAAAAAAAGTTGCGACTCATTAAAAACCTTCTATAAACAAGGGGCTGTGACTCTTGCCTCCCAAATTCAAAATGACCTCGGCTTTCATCTGGAAAGGGGTCGATCTCTCCCCGCGCCTTTAACGATGGATGGATTAAGTGGGCATTACGGAGTGAGCTATACCCCGATTCGAAAAGCGATCAGTGGATTAGTGGAGGAGGGTTTAATCGTCAAGAAGAGTAATGGAAGACTTGAAGCCACTGGTTTACAAACAAAGATAAAAAAGAAAAGAACAGTCTCAATACCCAAAAAAGAAGACCCTATTCGTTCAATCACCCAGGAACTTGTACACCTAAGCCTTACTGGGGAAAACACTTTCGTACGCGAAGAATCCACCGCTAAAAAGCACAAATTAAGTCGAGCAGCCGTTCGACAAATTTATTACCGATTATCAGGCGAAGGTTTGCTCAAGCATATCCCAAGACGAGGCTGGCAGGTTAAGCCTTTTCGCCAAGAGGACTTACAAGCCTTTATTGAAATTCGCGAGGTAATGGAATTAAAAGCCTTGGATCTCGGAAAAGCAAAACTCGCAACCGCGGAAGCAAAAAAAGAATTAGTAAGAATTCGTAAATCTAACCAAGCACCCATCGAGCAGGGAGGAGCCGTTAGTATCGACAATTCTCTTCACCAGTACTTGTTAAAACTGGCCAATAATCCATACTTAAACGATTTCTTCGATCGGCATGGAAAGTACTATTCTATTTTATTCGAATGGGAGGGCGAAGATAGAAAAGCCGCAACCGAAGCGGTTGCCCAGCACCACGGAATTATCGATGCGTTACTCGATGAAAATTGGCCCCTAGCAAAGAAACGACTTTCCTATCATTTACATGAAAACCACCCTGTACTAAGTAATTTAAAATACTCAAAACATACAAATTCATGATCAAATATACCTGGGAATTCTTGGTTACACTCGCAATTGGAACTTTTCTTTTGGGAATCCATGGTGAGGCAAAATTAAAGGATACAATCGTGATTAACGGAACAGACTGGGTGGATACGGAGGGTCGTAGAATATCTGCTCACGAAGGAGAACTCGCACGATTCGATGATTATTTTTACTGGTATGGCAGCAGTTATAAAAATAACCCACAAGGCAAGTTTCACATGACTGCAGGTCCGGTATGGAATGGTGTACAGGTTTACCGCTCAGAAGATTTGATAGAATGGGAATATCGCGGAGTATGCCTACCACAGCCAGAAAAAGGATTTGGTAAACTGGGAGCCACAGGAAGATCACATATACTCTACAATCAAAAAACAAAGCAATATGTCATGTGGTATCGATGGTTTATTGCCATGCCCGCCTCTTTTCTAATGGTCGCTACTGCAGATAACCCGGAAGGCCCATTCACCCCCTTGGGCGCCCGTGAAGTCGGAACATCCACTGGGTTTGGATCAGATATGAATGTATTCAAGGACGAGGACGATAAAGCCTATCTTATTTACTGTGACCACAACCAGCCAGACGCAGAGGGAGGAAACTGGCGATATGCCATTCGTATTGACAGCCTAAGCGATGATTATTTGAGCAGCAAGCGCGAGGGTGTAATCGTCTTTGACCGGGGGAGAGAGGCTCCGGCGATGACCAAGTACAAAGGGAAATAC
Source organism: uncultured Opitutales bacterium (assembly GCA_905478775.1). Taxonomy (GTDB): domain Bacteria; phylum Verrucomicrobiota; class Verrucomicrobiia; order Opitutales; family Seribacteraceae; genus Seribacter; species Seribacter sulfatis. The sequence goes on from CAJQKB010000110.1 coordinate 17,371, forward strand.
ATAGCAGTCGCCTCGGGCGTGCACGGATGGTCGGCCACCGAAACCTCCTGTTCTACCGCAGACTCCCCCTTGGGGAATTGGAAAAACCAAGGCTATATCAGCGAAAACAAAACCTGGAATTCTCAGGTAAGCGACCTGATCTACTTAAAAGAATCGAACCAGGTAATGGCCCTGTGTGACCAGTGGTGGATTCCTGACCGGGCAGACATAGATAAGTCACGCTATCTCTTTCTTCCCTTAAGAATTAACAGCGGAAAAGTAAGTATGGAATATTTGGAAAAATGGAATCCTCTCATCCACCCCCAAAAATCATCCGACTAGTTCGCTCAAGATTCAAGTCAAAGTTATCCTCTTATATCCACACACACCAATACGGCTCCATTCACTCGATCTAAATTATACGATCAATTTCCCATAATTATTTGTAGGAATCGACCCGTTTATAATTATTCAGAAATAAGTTACTTAATATAGAAATCCACAATTTAAAATATAACGATTAAACGCTAATAAATCATGACAAATAAAGAAAACGAAAAAGATGGCATACAAGAAATAAAGGACTTAGGGAACAGTGATCTATCAAGACGCGGCTTCATTCAGGGAATTGGCGGTGCTGGTGCAATATTGGGCTTGGGGGGAAAGGCTATGGGGGCGAAAGCCCCAAAGGACGCGGACGGAAACATCATTCCCGGATTTGAGAAGATCAAGGAAGACCCCAATGCATCAAAGGGATGGAAAAAAGTGTCCGACCGTAAAATCAAGGTGGGGATCGCAGGTTATGGCCTTTGTTCATTTGGAGGTGCCTTCTTTTATCAAAGTCATCCGAATGTGGAAGTGGTCGCAGCCACAGATCTGGATCCCGCTCGCTGCGCCCGTTTAGCAAAAGCAGTTGGGGCGAAAAAGACCTATCCTTCATGCGAAGAAATGATCAAGGATAAGGAAATTGAAGCAATCTACATCGCCACCGATGCACCCAGCCACGCACGATTAGCAACCAGTGCATTGCTACATGGAAAACATGTCGCCTCCGCGGTCCCTGCTGTATTTGGCTTCAAAGCTGAGGAAGAGGCAGAAGATTTATTCAATGCGGTTAAGAAAAGTGGAATGAAGTACTCGATGAATGAAACTTCGACTTTTCACGCCGACCTTTGGCTTAAAAGAAAACAATACCAGGCGGGTGCATTGGGAAAAATCATCTACTCGGAAGGTGAATATTATCACGACTTCGGCCCTAATGGATTACCCGGATACAACCCAAAGAACGGCAAGATTGATGTAAACGGATGGCGTCGCGGACTTCCTCCGATGTGGTACCCCACCCATTCAAACGCCTATTACGTTTCGATTACCGGTGGCCGCTTTACTGAGGTCTCCTGTCTCGGTACTCCTGGTCTCTACAATGAACACAGGGAAAATCAATGGAAGAATCCATTCGGCACCGAGGTAGGTATGTTTAAAACAAGCGAGGGTGGGATTTCCCGTATGGCGGTGAGTTGGGATATGAAAAATGCCCATGGTGAAAAAGGCAGAGTGTACGGACAAAAGCCCCACAATCCAAAAATTAATGGAGATCGCCCTTCCCTTCCCCCAGGCGTGGGAGCTGGCGGACACGGTGGATCACATGGTCAATTGACCAATGACTTCATCGAATCCATCTTACTGGACAGACAGCCCACCGTGAATGTAAGCGATGCCTTGAACATGACGGTGGCAGGAGTGATCGCCCACAAGTCTGCCCTTAAAGGTGGTGAGTGGATGAAGATTCCACAGTACGATTTATAATCAAAATTTAAAGCTCACAGGTTGCCCATAGGGCTTAGATCGAATAGTGGACTTATATGTCTATCTTTAGACTATTTATAAAATCCCTCCTTCGAGTAATGCTTACAAAAGTATTACTCTTGGGGGGCGGGCATTATTTGTTAGGCAATCCAAAGGAACCGGATCTGAGTACAGATTCATTATTCAAGTCCAGTGGTTGTGTTGCCTGTCACCGAGTTACCCAACAACACATTGGCCCGTCCATGGTGGCGGTGGCAGATAGATATGCAAGTGACCCAAATGCATTGAGCACCATCCTCCATTCCCTCAAATTTGGAGGCACTGGAAAGTGGGGTATGAATGAGATGCCTCCACAGGTTCAACTCAGGGAAGAAACGCATAAGCGATTAGCAAGTTGGATAGTAGAGATCAGAAAATCTCCAAAACTCGATCAATGGACTAAAGATGAAGAGATCGAATTGGCCAATAATCCGCAAACTCTTTTCGATCAGACAACCAGTCCAGAAATTCAACTTCCGGAAAAACGAGAAGGTACTGTGGTCAAAGTAGGCGACCAACCCGTTATTTTTCGCACCTATCTACCGGGGGCAAGTTCGCGGGCAATCGCAGTCGGTTTACCGGGAAATATATCCTATGCATTTGATGCCACCCAATGCCGTTTACTCTACTTTTGGAAAGGTGGGTTTCTTGACTTCAAAAAGTCATGGACTGGGCATGGGGGTTGGTATTCTCACTTACTTGGTCCAAAAATATTCACCGCTCCACCCCATTTCCCTCTTCGTTTAGGAAATTCGGAAGAGATTCAAAAAGTTAAATTTAATGGCTATCGCATGGTTCATGGACAACCCGAATTCCTATACCGAATAGATCAGTTAGATGTACGCCATCAAATCACTTTTCAACCCGAAGAAGATATCATTGTGCAAAAATTCTTTCTTTCAAAAACAGAAAAGAAAATATTCTTTATTGGCGGGGAGAACCGGCAAAATTTATCATCGGAAGATGGAGAGTGGCGAGACAATGCACTACTCATCGACCCAGACAGGCAGGAGGCTTTTACTATCTTCACTCAAGTAATTCGATGAAGAATTTAATTCCCTCATTACTGATAATTTTTTTCTGGGCTACTCCCCTTTTAAAGGCTCGGGAATCATATCGTGTAGAATCATTGAGTACCCCACCTGGTGTTGTTTGTGAGGTGACCGGTTTGGACTACACCCAAGATGGAACTCTCTACCTCTGTACCCGGCAGGGAGATGTGTGGTCAGAAAAAAAGGGCCAATGGAATCGCTTTGCTTATGGGCTCCACGAACCCATGGGCTTATGTATTGGAAAAGAAGGTGAAGTTTATGTGTCCCAACGACCAGAAATCACTCAATTAATTGATGAAGATGGCGATAATATATGCGATTATCAGAAAACGATTTGTGCGGATTTTTCCATGGAGACAAACTTCCATCAATACACCTATGGATTAATTCAAGACCGCACGGGTAATCTATTTGGCACCCTATCCTGTGCTGGCCTCACGAGACCAGATGGCACCCCCGGCAGTGCCAGAGGATATTCTCCTACCCCCTATCGAATGTGGTCCTACCAGGTCACACCCAATGGTCAGTTCATTCCCTGGTCTGCCGGTTTACGAAGTGCCAACGGAATTGGCTTTAATCTTGATGGAGATCTCTTCGCTGCGGACAATCAGGGAGATTGGGTAGCCACCTCCATGCTCCATCATTTAAACAAAGGAGATTTCCATGGCCATCCGGAAGCGTTAAGATGGGATGAAAATTTCACGCATCGAAAGGATCCTGAAAATGCACCAATCAAATTATTGGCGGGTATGCGAAAACCCCCTGCCGTTCATTTCCCCCATGGTGAGTTAGCCAACTCACCCGGCTCTCCAATATGCGATACCACCGCAGGCAAATTTGGTCCCTTCGCGGGTCAGTTGTTCATTGGCGATATCGTACATCCAAGAATCATCCGAGTTGCACTTGAAAAAGTGAATGGTCAATACCAGGGAGCCTGTTTCTCATTTTACCATGCGAAAGGACTCAAGTCAGGCATCTGTCGATTAACCTTTTCTCCCGATGGAGCATTAATTGTGGGACGAGCCGGAGAAGGAAATTGGGCCCGTGGACTCCCTGGCAGAGGTTTACAAAAGATTGCTTACACAGGAACAGATCCATTTGAAATTCATCGGATCAATTTAATACCTGATGGCTTCACTTTTCATTTCACCCAACCCCTTGCTTTAGACCTAAAGGCCAAATCAGTGAATGTTGAAACCCTGAGCTACCGTTATCAATACGGCCCCAATTATGGATACCCTAAAAGTGATAAAAAGAAAATTGTACCCGATGAAATTATCATTTCCAAAGATAGAAAATCCGTACAAGTAAAGATACCAGGCTTAGAAAAACGAAAAATTTACCAGTTTTCAGTTATGGGAGTAAGAAATCAGACTGGCCAAAGCCTTCGAAATTCAACCGCCCACTACACTCTCAACGAATTACTTAATCAATAAACCGGTTCTGGAAACGATCACGGGTCCTCTATTTGATAATTACAGGCTCACCCAAAAATTTTGGCTGCCTGTTAAGGAATTTTACATCCAATAAGGCTTTTCCACGGGCAAGGCATTCCCTTAATTCCGTCTTGAGGGAACCGAGTCCGGAAACTCCCTGTGGGGCATATCCAATCAGGTCAATATCGTGGGCCAATCCAAGATAAATAGCCCGTCGTACATGAAAGCCCTGCGATATCACAATGAATTGATTTTCTTTAAACACCTCTTTGGTACGAACGACTGAATCAAGTGTACTCAATCCAGCATAGTCACAGTAAATCTTGTTTCCTGGTACTCCAAGTGCAATCAAATCCTTTTTCATGGTGGTCGGTTCATCATAATATTTCGTCGAATTGTCTCCACTTACGAGTAGAAATTTAACCTTGTCCGAAAAATACAGCTCTTTGGCCGCTTCGATCCGTTGTTGGAAATATAAATTTTTTCGCCCATTGCTTAGATACTTGGAACATCCCAATACTAATCCAATTTTCCTTTCGGGAACTTCCTCAATACTA
>CAJQKB010000111.1 GCA_905478775.1 uncultured Opitutales bacterium
CAAAAAAATAATACGATCAAAATTTCTTTTCATTCTAATGTTAAACTCCCGCAATCTATTGTATTGCCCAAAGAATTTCTTTTCATTGTAAAAAAGTCTATCTAATTAAATCTTATTGATTGGGTTATTCGTATACCTAAATTTAGAATTTTCGTTCAATAAGACAGTTCAGCTTGATTATAAAAAATTCAAAAATCCTCTTCGGTTATTTACTAAATGATTGAACCATGGTTGAAATTTTACATGACAAGAATCCTCGTACTCCTTAGTTTTTTTTCCTCATTTCTCTTTGGACAAAATCCGCCCTATGATATTTCTCCAGAAGCGGAACCACCGTACTATCGGGTAAGATACGAAGCTTCCGGAAAACCTGGGGAACTCATATTTCCTGTACAATACACAATTTGGATCCCAGAAGAGGTCGAAAAACTGAAAGGCGTGGTGGTTCATCAACACGGGTGTGGAGAAGGGTCTTGCAAGTCCGGACTTACCGGTGCGTGGGATCTTCACTGGCAAGCCCTCGCCAAAAAGCATGACTGCGCCCTGCTCTCCCCAACCTATGAACAGCCTGGAAAAGCGGATTGTCAAATGTGGTGTGATCCACGAAATGGATCCGATGAGACCTTTTTAAAAAGTTTACAGGACCTGGGCAAAATGAGCGGACATCCTGAATTAAGTGAGGTGCCGTGGGTACTATGGGGACATAGTGGTGGTGGGCACTGGGTGGGAGGAATGACCATGCTCTACCCCAATCGAGTGGTCGCCTGTTGGTTACGCTCGGGGGTTCCCATGTTGGAAGCAAATACGGAGCGACCCCAAATTAAACCGCATGATCTACCGACAGATGCCCTTCAGGTTCCAATTATGTGCAACCCGGGAACAAAAGAGGGAGTCACCGAAAAAAAAGGAAGGTTTGCACGGGTCTGGCCCAGTAATGAAACCTTCTTCAATAAAGTGAGAGCTGCAGGTGGATTAGTGGGGGTATCGATTGACCCGCTTAGTTCACACGAATGTGGAAATTCCCGTTACATGGCAATTCCCTGGATTGATACCTGCCTCTCCGCCCGTTTGCCTAAAACCTCTGGTAAAAAACTCAGACCAATGCCCACAAAAAATGCATGGCTCGCTCCCCTGTTAGGCAAAAAAGCTCAACCTATGTTAACATTTCAAGGGAACCCACTGGAAGCAGCCTGGTTACCGAATGCAAAAATTGCCCAGGCCTGGATGCAATTCGTAGAGGACACCAAGATCACAGATCCCACTCCTCCCCCACCCCCTACGCACTTAAAAAGAAAGGGGAAGCAATTGTCCTGGAAGGCGGAAGCAGATTTGGAAAGTGGAATTTCCCACTTTCTGATTAAGCGAAATGGAAAAGTAATCGCACAGGTACCGGAGGACCCCACGAATAAATTCGGGCGTCCTTTATTTCAGGGTCTTCTTTACAGCGATACTCCAATAATGCCTCTCACAGAAATGGTTTTCATTGATGAGTCAGCAGATAGTGGGAAGAAATATAATTATCAGATTATTTCGGTTAATACTGTCGGACTAAAATCTAATTAAGGTTAGTCTGTAACCATCCTATCACTGCGTCAATCATGGGCTTCTGTCCATCCTCGGAAAAAACATGATTAGCTCCCTCGATCTCAACTAGTTTCTTGGGTTCGGATGCGAGGGAATATGCTTCACGGGAATCGTCAATTAAGACCACATCATCCGCAGTTCCGTGAACAAGCAGCCAGGGTACCCTGATCTGAGCGGCTTGGGGGGCGGTGGAATGAATGCGATTCAAATCATTTTTAAAGGCAGAGGAAAGTGGACAGTCTGGCTCCTCCCACATGCAACCAGTATCAGGTGTTTCTTCCCCGAACTCAGTTTCATAAAATTTTTCTGTGCTTACCATTCCGGCCAGGGAGATGAGGAATTTGATCCGTTCATCCTTTGCGGCAGCTAAGACTCCGACTGCCCCCCCCATACTGTGACCGGCATAAATAGCCCGATATTTTTTTTCTTCCACCCCAGATAAGACTGCCTGTAAATCATCCACCTCCTTGGAAATCGTACACTCCCGAAACTCACCGCCTGAATCCCCATTGCCGGCAAAAGAAAAGCGAATCACATTTATGCCGGAAGCCGAAACAGCATCGGCTAAGGCGACCACAAACGGTCTATCTTTGTTTCCGGTGACCCCGTGACCGATGAGTAAAAGGTCACGGCAATTCGCCGAACCTTCATGAAATGTGTAATCGAGCGTTTCCCCGAGTTTGTTTTTTATTGTTCCAAACATCAGAGCAGGCATATTCCAAGATTAGGGATATTGGCAAGTTCAGTTTATGAATTCTTTTAGCGAATTTAGCCTCCAATAAAAAAGCCGGCCACTACAGGGCCGGCTTTCTCCAAAAGAAAATAACCAAGTTAGGCGATTTCTGATGCGTGAAATTCCAACCAGTCGTCTAGATTATTCAAATTAATTGCGTCCTTGGGATCCCCATCGGATAATCCGTTGGCAGACAAAATGGACTGACGGGTCGCGTCATCATGAATATAACCAGTAATGGAATCATTCAGCGAAGAAATAGTGCTTTCATCTAATTTCACTCCGTCTTGCTCTCTTATCCATGCTTCAAGTTGTGGATAAGTAGGTTTTGAATCTGTAATAAAAGAACGAACGGCATCCGCGTTCAGACCAAGAGCATCAATAACCATAGAGTCATACCCTGCACCGATTCCGGGATAACCATCGGCAATTTTCCCTGCGGCTTCTAGAGAAACTTTTTGCCAAAGGCGTGGCAGGTGAAGAACACCAAGTGGGCCGGTTGTTCCGGAACTAATGAGAGGTACTATTTTAGACATATTTAGATTTTATTTTAGGATTAATTTTGTGAGAATTGGAAAATTAGGCAGATAAATTCGTAGCCAAAATCGAAGGGAGCAGTAAAAAAAAGTCGACTCAAGGGAACATACAAGCCATTCAAAGTAAAGACTTTTAAAAATTTATAAAATATAAGAATTAATACAAACTAATGATATCGAAAGAAAGAAAAATTGGGCTAGTGGGCGTTGGGCGAATGGGGGCAAATATGGCCCGGAATTTGAAAGATAAAGGGTACCAAATCAGTTGTGTAAATGATGTGGACAAAGATATTGCCGGAGCATTGGCGGAGGAATTAGGTTGTAACCACGCAAGTGCCTTGGCCGAGGTAACGGCAAAATCTGATATCATTTTGACTGTTGTGACCAACGATGCAGCGATGGAGGCAATCTTTTTTGATTCTGATGATAATTTGTTCAAAGAAGCAGCAGGCAAACTTTTTATCAACTGCGCAACCCTCTCGCCTGCAATGCATATTAAACTGGAACAAAAAGCGGCTGAGGTGAATGCTCAAACATTGGAAGGATGCATGGCATCAAGTATCACACAGGCACGTGAAGGAACCCTTTACCTAATGATCGGGGGAAAACGTGAAGTTTTCGAAAGTGCAAAGGATTTACTCGATGACCTGAGTGTAAATCTTCGCTTTGTCGGGGAAGCGGGTCGGGCTGCACAGGTAAAAGCCCTAGTCAATATGGTCATGAATATCAATACTGCTGCCCTGGCCGAAGGGCTTGGCCTAGGTGATGCACTTGGACTTGATTTGAAAATGCTTTGTGAAATATTCTCGCAAACAGGAGCGAATTCACGGGTTCTTGAAACAGATTCCGATGACATGCTCGATCGCGATCATGAATGTTATTTCTCGGCTGATCATGC
>CAJQKB010000112.1 GCA_905478775.1 uncultured Opitutales bacterium
TCTGGCTAGGTGGAATCGATGAACTATGGGATTTTGGTAAACCAGTGGGAGTTGGCGGTCCCTGGAAAAATACAAAGGTTAAAGCGAATGAACCATCGGATCCTTACCTGATGACCGGATATGATCAAAAAACTTTGATTCTAGAATCAGATAAGGATTGTACGATCACAGCCGAAATTGACATCGATCATTGGACAGGATTTCACCCCTACAAAACTTTTTCCCTAAAAGCGGGAAAGAAGAAAACCTTTCAATTCCCCGATGAATTCGCCGCCCATTGGATTCGTTTCAAAACGGATAAGGAAATTAAAGCAACCGCTCAACTCATTTACGAATGAATAATAAGATAGCCCTCCTCTTTTTCACATTTTTTGCACTGTCAGCATCCGCAAAGCAAAATGTTGTATTCATCTTAGCTGACGATATGAGCCGGGACACCTGGGGTGCATACGGCGGAAAAGACTGTAAGACTCCAAACATCGATCAATTAGCCAGGGATGGAACACGATTTGATCGTGCCTATTGCACGGTAGCCATGTGTGCCCCCTTCAGGCAGGAACTTTACAGTGGAAGATCCCCCTGGCGAACCGGTACTCTACCCAATCACTCAAAATCAGTTTCCGGAACCAAAAGTATAGTTCATTACCTGAACCCCCTCGGTTACCGGGTTGCCCTGCTCGGCAAATCCCACGTGGGCCCAAATGAATGCTATCCATTTGAGCGCCTTGGAGAGGTAAGTAAAAAAGTGGATGCGAATCCTGAAATCATGGATAAGGCAAAAGCATTTCTCGATGACTGTGAAAAAAAAGAAGATCCATTTTGCTTGTTCATTGGATCTCATGATTCACATGCTCCATTCACCACAGGTGACCCTTCAGCCTATGACACCAAAAAAATTATGGTTCCACCCTATTGGATTGATACGCCCGAGCTTAGGGAAGTCATGGTTCAATACTACGCAGAGATCACCAATTTTGACCGCTTGGTTGGAATGATGCGCGAGGAACTGGAAAAAAGAAATCTATGGGGAAATACCATTTTTATGGTATGCAGCGAACAGGGAACCCAGCTCCCCTTTGCAAAGTGGACTTGCTATGATAACGGCTTACACACGGGATTGGTCGCCCACTGGCCCACTCTTTCCATACCCGGCTCAGTCGTAGAAGAATTAGTAACCACTGCGGACATTACCCCAACCTTGGTCGAAAGTCTGGGAGGCAAACTTGAAAAAGGTGATGTTGATGGAAAAAACTTCCTTCACTTATTAAAAGGTGTGGAGGAACCGATACATCAATATGTTTACGGAGCATTCACGAATTGTCGGATCATTGACAATCGGGAACGCATCTATCCGATCCGGGCCATTCGCGATAAAAGATACTCCCTGATTTATAATCCAAATCATAAATCCATAACATCAAATGTTACGCTCACACAGGACCTAAACATGATTGAGGATACCCAAACAAAACCCAAAGATCTCAATCCGACTGGTTCCTGGGTGGCAAAACCAGATAAAAACAAAATGGAACAAGCACTCGTCCATAAATTGCATAACCGGGACGAGTTTGAATTGTACGATTTACAAAAAGATCCATTTGAGATGAAAAATTTAGCGGGTAGTCCAAAGCACAAGAAAGTTCAGGGAAGACTCAAATCTGCCTTAATGGCTAAACTAAAGGAATTAGCAGACAGCAATCCCATCAATACTGAAAAGGGATTTGTATCGGTTGCTAGCAAAAAAGGTAAGAAAAACTAGTACGACTTGATCCAGTCGACCTGTAGTGTGAACGGTCCATCCTGCTTATCGTAGATCATAAATTCGATACTACGGATCTTAGACTTGATCAGTGGATGTTCATCTTTTGACAGCGGCCTCCCCCGCCAGCTTACATCCATTTCATCAAAAGGAATCCTTACCTCCTGCCAACCATTTCCGGTTGTAAAATTTGAGCGGTAAGAAACAGACTTCCCTTCCATACGAACGCCCAATTTATAGGTTCTACCATCTCCCTTGTACCGAATATGTAGACCCTCCTTATCACCCAAACTGAAATCTGATGGATTTGTACGGATAGAAGAGAACCCACCACCATTCGTATTGGTATTTCCCGAGAAAATTAACCTCTTCTTCTTGAAAGAAAAGCCACCTTCGGAACGACCCCCCATTACATTATCATTCACAGTTATCCAATTCGTAGCGGGATTGTCTTCAGTGAAATCGTAAATTAGGTTTTCCATTTCTTTTTGTTTTTTCATTTTTTTGATAGCCAAAGAGTAAGGAACACACGCGAGACAAAAAAAGGTAATCAAAAGGTAACCGTGAGAGAAACTCGTTGATAAATAATTCATCTTATTAACTTACTCTCAATAAATGTGCAGTCAAGGTAAGCATTCGTGCTAATCTCTTGCCATCAATGTAAATCAGCAAAACGAAAATATTTAATTGATACTATGTATCTAAGCTAACTTATGCTACCAAAGTATCGAAACTGGGTATTTGCTCAGTTCTTCCTCATTTGTCAATAGGTACAAATCCTCGGCTAAAGCAGTTGCAGCCAGTATCCGATCAATCGCATCGTCATGGTGATAGGGAAGTTCCGCGAGTCGATAACAATACTCACGGGTCATTCCAATCGATTTGATATTCCAAATTTTAACCTGCTCCTTTACCCATCGCCTTGGAGTAACAGGCATTTCCAGACTACCATCATTATATTTAAGGGAAAGTTCAAGAACAGATGCATCACTTAAATAAAACTCATTCTTTTGATCTGAAAGAACCTCACTGGCCAGTCTACTTAATTTAGATGGCTCAGAAGTCAGCCAAATAAAAGGGAAAGTGTCGAGTAGTACCCGCATTAGAAATAAACAACAGTATCACCCACGCTGCCCGCGACTTCGCGTTTTTCAACAATCTTAATGGGTTTGGAGGTAACGGTTCCGACTTCGGGTCTTTGCTCGTTGGGCAGTTGAGAACATGGAACTAATCGAGCAATTGGCTTCTTCCCCCGAGCTAGCACAACCTGCTTTCCATCCTCTACCTGCAAAAGTAATTTAGACAGATTTGTTTTTGCAAAGTGTACGGTGTACATATAACTAAGCTAATTAATCTACTAGCTAAGTCAAATAATATTATGTTTATTTGCTTCAAATCTGACATTGCAGGAGGGTCAATGTATTAAAATCGAAATTTGGGACGATGTAGCCTTGCTTTTTTATCGGCCGAATGAGTAATTTTTAAATTCTTCGATTCAAAACTATAGAAAGATGAAAAAAATACCTTATTCTCAAACCCGCCGTAGTTTCCTGAGCAAATCTGCCACCGGTGCTACCGCAGCATCTATATTACCCAGGCATATTTTTGGTGCACCTCATGTTCCACCCTCTGAAAAATTCGGTACCGCCTTAATAGGTTGTGGCGGAAGGGGTCCAGGTACCTATTCTCAATTATGCAAGGGATTGGATGTTGAACTTGTGGGAGCATGCGATGTGGACACAAATAAAGCCAAAAGATTTTCGCTTGCCCGTAGCAAGGGTAAGGCAGAATCATACCAGGATTTTCGTCGCTTGCTCGAAAGAAAGGACCTCGATCTAGTTGCGATTGCGACCCCGCCTCATTGGCATGCAAGCATTTCAATTGCTGCGGCAGAAGCGGGAATGGATGTTCTTTGCGAAAAACCGATGACTCGTTTTGTTGCTGAGGGCAGAGCGGTTGTTAATGCTTTCAAACGTTATGGGCGAATCTATCAAATTGGTACTTTTGGTAGGTTTAACCGAAGCAAGGATAAAGCATCTATCCTCAAGCACAAAATCATGTCCAGCGGTCTAATGAAGGACTGCAATGCGGTAAGGATGAAAAAAGGTGGATTAAAAGTAAAGCAGTGGAGTGGGACACCCGGAATTGGACCACAAACCATACCCGACACATTGGATTGGGATCTTTACTGCGGTCCCTCGCCATGGAAGCCTTACGAAAGCAGACGGACAGGCGGTACACATCGTGGGTATTGGGACTACGAGGGCGGAGGGATGTGTGACATGGGGCAACACCACTTCGACCCCGAACAATGGACCTATGCCAAGGATCATACTAGTCCCGTTGAAATAACTCCATTTGCCCCACCATCCCATCCGGAGGTCACGGGAATGTGGGCGTGGGTAGAACTTAAATATGCCGACGGATTTAAATTCGTTATGGAAAGCGGAGAATGGGGCCCATCTTACGAACGTCATCCAGTGCGGGATGTTTCTCTGGATGACCTGTCCAAGGATGATCAAGAGAAGATTAAATCAATGCCTGACCCCGAGCCTTTATTGTCATTCGGAGAAGCGGTCAAACAACGCAAACAAGCAGGTGGTCATCCCGAAGCGGCTCACAGGGCAGCCTGTATTCTCCACTTAGCTAATCTGGCCATCCGTCTGGGTAGAAAATTAAAGTACGACCCTGACAAAGAAGTCTTTATCAACGACAACGAGGCCAATCGTTTTCTTAATCCACCCATGAGTGCCCCTTGGCGAATCTAATACCCAATAAATACTTAAGATGAATACCAAGGAAATACTAAATGCCTTTCCCCAACCCGAAGGAAAAATTCTTCGTAATATCGACAAAGAAGCCTGCGAACAGGCAGTCGAACAAATTATCTCAGGAGGAAGGAAGATAACCCGGGCAATAATTGACCTCATTCTCGAACCAGGAAACGGCGACGATATCCGCCCAAGACACGCGATTCACGCCACCGCTATTCGAGTGGGAGGAACCGGTAAGGAGATAGAGAGAAATTCTTTTGCCTCAGCACTCGCAAGTACTCTGACCGACGACCGCCCTAAAGCTGTTAAAGGTTTTGTTATTCGCCAACTACAGATTTGTGGAGGGGCCAAGCAGGCAGAGGCTATTGCTTATTTTTTAAACGATTCTGAGGAACATCTCTATGAATACTCAGCACAAGCCCTGGAAGCAATTGGGGTCGCAACCATAGACCATTTCCGTACGGCTTATCCTTTAGCAAAAGGTGCTCCGCGAATCACAATTCTGCAAGGACTCGGTGTACTCCAAGACAAAAAATCTCGCCCATTCTTCCTTTCCGCAATGCAAGATACCGACCTGGAAATTCGACTTGCAGGAATCTGGGGTCTAATGCGAATTTCCTCTGCAAAGGACGCCGAATTAATGCTTTCCCAATCGCTTAAAGAAAAAGGCTGGGGCCGTATTAAAGCGACAGCATATTGTTTTGAACTGGCTGAAAAACTTGCAAAGAATGGTCAAAGCAAAGAAGCCAAAGCCATTTACATTAAAATAAAAAAATCGCATTCTGAAAAACAAGATGCTTACCTTCGTGAAACAGCCGACCGTGGGTTGGCACAATTAAAGTAAACCTGAATATCTAGTTATGCGAATAATCTTTCTCCTCTTGCTCCCAGTAGCCTTAATTCAGGCTAAACCCACTTATTGGAATCAATTTCGCGGTCCAAATGGAGACGGCGACGCTCAAAACTCTCAACTGCCAGTCCAGTTCTCTGAAACCGAAAATCTGACATGGAAAACGCCTATTTCGGGCAAAGCATGGTCCTCCCCTGTTGTCAAAGATGGAAAAGTCTGGATTACAAACGCTGAGGAGGACGGATATAAAATGTGGGCTATTCAATTGGACTGGAAGACCGGTAAGCAGATCAAAAAAGTATTAGTCTTTGAGAACAAAGAACCCCAATTCTGTCATCCTATGAATAGCTATGCGACACCCACTCCTGTAATAGAGGGTGAGTTGGTATTTGTTCATTTCGGAACTCATGGAACTGCAGCACTGGATCTAAAAAGTGGAATCAAAATTTGGGAACGCAGAGATTTTAAATGTGATCATTTTCGCGGTGCTGCAGCATCTCCAATAACCCACAAAGAAAATGTGATCATACATTTTGACGGGCACGACTTACAATATATCGTCTGCTTGGATCAAAAAACAGGTAAGACGGTTTGGAAAAAAGATCGGGCTTATGACTTTAAAACTGATAATGGTGACCGAAAAAAAGCGTACTGTACGCCCAGCGTTATCACCCATAACGGAAAAGAAGAATTAATAAGCCCCGGTGCAGTGGCCACCGAATCAAGAAATCCAAAAAATGGAGATCTATACTGGACGGTAAGAACCGGTGGAATGAATTCCTCTTCGCGTCCCATCTATCGACATGGCATGGTGTATGTGTTCTGTGGAATGGGCTCGATGTCGGCCATAAGACCTGGAGGTTCAGGAGATGTGGACAAAACCCACTTGGTTTGGAATCGTCGCAAAGTAGTACCCAAAAAATCATCCCCTCTTTTACTGGGAGAATATTTATTTATGGTTTCGGACGAAGGGGTGGCATCCTGTAATAATCCGAAGACTGGGGAGGTGTATTGGGCCGAACGACTGGGCGTGAAAGGTCAATGTGCCTCTTCCCCTATCCATGCAAATGGAAAGATCTATTCTTTTTCAAGCGATGGAGACTGTGTTGTTTTTAAACCTGACCCATCGGGTCTAAAAGTGTTGAGTCGCAATAAATTAGATGAGGGTTGTATGGCATCTCCTGCTGTTGTGGGTAATTCCCTGCTTGTGAGAACCAAGAAAAACTTATATCGCTTTGATCATCCCGATTATAAATAAATTTTAAATTAATGAAATCAAAGATCCTCCTAACCACATTACTTTTTAACGCTTTGTCCTTGTTCGCTAAGGACGCATGGAAATCTCAGCCCAATTGGTTAGAGCTTCCCGACAATCGTGATAAAGTGGGAAATATGCATGGTGATATTGCTGTGAGCTCAAATGGTGACATCTATGTAAGTGTGGGCGACCCCAAGGCCGGCTTGCAAGTTTATGGAGATAACGGAAAGTGGAAACGCAATGTTCCCAATGCTCCGAGTGATCTGCATGGCTTCGTTATTAAAAAAGAAGGAAAAGAGGAATTTATTTATGCGGTTCGGGTGGGTGGAGGTGAACTCCTTAAATTGACTCTCGACGGTAAAACTGCTTTGAAAATCCCAGCCTCTTCCATTCCCGATGAATTCAAAAGAAAAGGCAAAGACGGAAAACCTTTCGTCCGGTTGACTGGTGCAGATGTATCCGCAAATGGAGATATCTTTTTGACCGATGGCTATTCTTCCGATCATATTCACCGATTTGATAAAAAGGGTAAGTATTTAAACTCGTTTGGTGGAAAGAATGCACCCTATGGATTTCGCACCCTCCACAAACTGGTCATAGATTCACGTTTCAACCCAGCACGGATTATTGGGATGGATCGGGCTAACAACCGGGTGGTCCATTTGGGACTCGATGGCAAGTTCATCGGAGTGGTGGAAGAAGGTCTTTTACTTCCTGCCTGCGTTCATATTCACGGTGACTGGGCGGTTATTGGAGAATTACGCGGCCGCGTGACTATCCTCGATAAAAAAGGCAATATCTATGCCCAAGTTGGAGGAAATAGTAAAAAAGACGAAATAGGAACCAACAGAACTCCGCCGACAAAATGGCGCGAAGGCATTGTCACTGCCCCCCATGGCATAACCTGTAATGCCAAAGGGGATATCTTTGTTGCGGAATGGAACATTACCGGGAGAGTTCATCGGTTTAACCTTGCTGTAAACTAGGTTACCATGAAAAAAAATACCCGATTAGCCATAAGTACTTTATCTGTATTATGTCTTCTCTCTTCTTCGCTTTTAGGAAAAAAGGATATATCTAAAGAATCATCCGATCTTTTAGGCAAACACGGACTCAAGGGATGGAAGGTCCCTAAAGGCAATGAGGCTTCAAAATGGTATCAGGTAACCAATGATATCCTTGAAGTAAGAAGTGGAAGCAAAAAGAAGGGCTCGGTGCTCTGGACTAAAAAGGAATATCAAGACTTTGAGGTTAGTTTGGGATTTCGTTTTATTGAGGGAACCATTGATTCAGGAATCCATTTAAGAAATTCAGATCAGATCCAGATTGGAATTTCCGGGTCACTCAAGAGAGATATGACCTGCTCTCCATACATTCCGGGTAAAGGTTATCCAGTAGAGGCCAAGAATATTAAAAAACTCCTCAAACCAAAAGATTGGAATCAAATGCGCATACGAGCAGTTGGTCAAAATTACACCGTATGGTTACAGGAAGAGGAGGTAATGAAGTATAAATCATCCTCGGCAAAAGAAAAAGGACCTATAGGTATCCAACTGCACGGAAGTCGAAACATGAAAATTGATTTCAAGGATATTTTGGTTAAGGAACTATAGCACGATGGAGGATTCTGGCTCAAAGCGTGAAGGGAAATTCTTGTTTCTTGTCATGGCTAAATAGTACAACTGAAAGTTCCCCGTGTGCGATGGGATATTAAATCGCTACGCAATGACATGATTCAGGCTTGCCCTTTTTAAAGTTCAGCCAAATTCTTTTTTCATGCCAAGCAAATCTCCGGTCATTCGATTACTTTCAGATCTTGTCTCTATACCGAGTATAAACCCATCCCTTGGCCCCTCGAACTCGAACTTAACCGGAGAGGAAGGGGTTGCTACCCTTCTTGCCGATCAAGCGGGCAAATTAGGAATAGAAATCCAAAGACAGGCAGTTTTACCGGGTCGGAAAAATATTCTTCTTCGCTTAAAGCCCAAGGGTAAAATCAAGTCGCGGATTATGTTAGCTCCACACATGGATGTGGTACCGGCTGAAGAAAATGCATTTAAACCAAAAATTAAAAATGGTAAATTATATGGCCGAGGAGCATGCGATACAAAAGGTTCAATGGCTGCCTTCTTTCAGGCGTTTTGTGATCTGGCGAAAAACGGCCCCTTACCGCTGAGCACAGAAGTTATCTTCGTGGGATTAGTCGATGAGGAATTCGGGCAGGCAGGTTCTCGAAAACTTGCCAAGTCTGGTCCTCAAGCCGACCTTGCAATTGCGGGTGAACCCACCGAGCTTAAAGTGGTCACTGCCCACAAGGGTAACTCGTGGTTACAACTACAAACCACAGGCGTTGCTGCACATGGGGCCACTCCAGAGAATGGTAAAAATGCAATCGAAGCCATGACTCCCATTCTAAAAACCCTATTTCATGATTACCCCAAAATATTAGGCAAGCGAACCCACCCGTTACTCGGTTCTCCGACCCTTAATATTGGAAAAATTTCGGGGGGCAACCAACCCAATATTGTCGCCGACCAATGCACCATTGATTTGGATAGACGAACGATTCCCGGAGAGAATGAGGATTCAATCAAAAAAGAACTCATGGCTCTATTCCGGCAACAAAAACTACCCATCCCCCATTTCTCGAGCACTCGTTCTGTTCCATGCCTACCCTTGGATACAGATCCAAATCTTCCCTTCGTTCAAACTCTACTACGGGCATCCAAAAAAAGAAAAACTCATGGGGTATCCTACTTTACGGATGCCTCTCCAATCGCAATGGGCGGAACTCCGGCAGTTGTTTTTGGTCCAGGTAATATTGCACAAGCACACGCAAGAGATGAATTTATAGATATTTTACAATTGGAAAAAGCCTACAAAATAATCGGTGTATTTTTAAAAAATATGCCCTAATTTTTTTCTATACCTAGAGTTCTCGAATTTGAAAACTTCTTAAAACTTCGAAAAATGTTTTGATTCCAGATCAATTTATCATTCAAATTCATCACTATGATAAAATCATTTTTTCTATTCTCTATTTTCCTGCTTATAAATTTACCTTCTTACGGAGAGGAATCGAACCATTGGGATATTCTTTTCGATGGTAAAAACTTAAATAATTTCCGTGGCTACAAAAAAGATAAACCTGGAAACGCATGGACTATTGAAGACAAGGTCATCAAATTAAAAAAAGAAAAAGGCAAAATCGGTGGAGATTTAATGACCCAAGAAAAATATCAATTCTTCGAACTTCAACTTGAATGGTGCCTCCCTAAACCGGGAAATAGTGG
>CAJQKB010000113.1 GCA_905478775.1 uncultured Opitutales bacterium
CTAAGGTGGGGTATTTAAAGTTGTAACTGTTATCTTTTAGAATCCTCGATACCACTTTTCTACTTTTGAGGACTAGTTCTGGAGCAGTACCTAAAAAGAGTGCACCGATATGAACCGCAAAACTGGGAGCAGGTAGGCCAATTCCGAGCGGGGCAAAATGTTTTCTCATTTCTTTCATAAAGTCAGCATTAGTAACCGGATTGGGGGCGGTTAGATTAACTGGGCCTTTAATCGACTCATTTTCAATTAGAAATCGGACAATACCTACCCAGTCGTCAATGTGCAACCAGCTCATCCATTGCGTTCCCGGGCCTTGTGCTCCCCCTAAGCCCAGCTTGGCAAATCTACGCAACACCGGAAAGGCTCCGTCCTCTTGGCCCAATACAAAGCTAATCCGCATTGCGACCTGACGAACTCCTTCATGCTGCCCGTCCAAAAAAGTTTTTTCCCATGCCCGCCCCACATCTTCCGAAAATCCCTTTGCATTTCCCTCACTCGTTTCATCGTGCGGTACAGAGGAACCACGACAGTCATTGTAAATGGTCGCAGTACTGGCGTTAAGCCAAACTTTGGGGGCTCGTTGTAATTGCGAAATCGCCTCGCCCAGTATTCGGGTGGAATCAACCCGGGAATTTAAAATGAGATCTCGATTTACTTTCGTGTAACGGCAATCAACGGAGCGCCCGGTCAGGTTAATTACGACATCAGCACCTTCCAGTTCATTTGTCCACTCACCCAACGATTGAGCATCCCAGCTTACATATCTTCCTATTGAAGTCTTCTTTCCTGAACCCCGACTTAGGATTACTACCTCCACTCCCTCATTGCAAAAAGACTTCGTTAGGGCCTGTCCCAAAAAACCCGACCCACCTGCCAAAACAACTTTATTCATTTAACCAAGAGAATTAGAAATTTTTTGAAATACATGAATAGTTTTTTCTATATCTTCGTCTCCGATATGCAAATGAGTCACCAAACGGATAAGGTTCGACTCAATCGCCAATACATCAATTCCATGATCCGCTAATTTCTTTACGATCTCTACTGCAGAAGTCTTGGTGCGAAGATAAACCATATTGGTCTGTACCGACTTTAAATCAATTTCAATGCCATCTATATCGATCAGGCCATTTGCCAGCTGATAAGCCCGATGATGATCTTCCGCTAAACGTTCACGGTTATGATCCAATGCATATAGTCCTGCCGCCGCGATCACTCCGGCTTGTCTCATTCCACCTCCAAACATTTTTCTCCACCGATGTGCCTGTTGGATCAATTCATTCGAACCCAACAACACACCACCCACCGGTGCACCCAAACCTTTTGAAATACAAATTGAAACGGTATCACAATCCCTCACCATCCGGGAAGGCTCGACACCCGATGCAATCACGGCGTTGAACAACCGGGCCCCATCCATGTGGACTGCACAATTTTGAGCCCTCGCTTTTTTAGCAATGTCATCAATATTTCCCTGGGGGTAAAAAGTTCCCCCGCCCCGATTGGAAGTATTTTCCAGACATACTAAAGTTCCGTTTGGGTAATGACTTTTACCGTCCACGGATTTTCGAATTTTCGATTCCACATTAGTAACCTCCATAATTCCTACTTCACTTGGAACTAAGGCCACTGAACAACCAGAAAGAGCAGCGTAACCTCCTCCTTCGTACACATAAATGTGACTATTTTCTTCGGTTATGATTTCATCACCAGGCTGAGTATGGCAACGAATTGCTATGGCGTTGGACATGGTTCCACTGGGCACAAATAACCCAGCTTCTTTTCCCAATAAAGAAGCCATTCGATTCTGCAATTCAATTACAGTTGAATCTTCCCCAAAGACATCATCCCCTACTGGAGCGGTTGACATAACCGCCCGCATTTCATCCGTAGGTTGAGTGACCGTGTCGCTGCGTAAATCGACTCGGTTCAAGGAGCGGTATACTTAAAGGTTTTTCGCTTATTTAAGAACAATATTCTTAAATAACACCTTCATTGGTGGTCCGGCATGAAGTTGCAAAGCGAGCAAACCATCATTACGCCTGGTTTTCTCATCATTGTCGATTAACTCAGTCGTCTTAACCCCATTAATGAAGTGTTGAAAATTGAAGCCTCTGGCTGTTATTTTGTACTTATTCCATTTACCTTTTTTGACCGCTTTTCCAATCTCAGCGGAATCGCCAAATTGCTTCGCATCTTTTTTAAGTTTACCCTTATCATCTAAAGTTAAAGTAGTTTTCATACCACGCATGGAGAGTATTCCCCGAAAGCCTTCTCCATAACATATGCCAGAAAACTTATCGCCTGCTTCCAAATCAGCCTGATATCCACCAATTCGCCAACCGTCATGCTTTCCCGGTTTAACAAAGCTACGGTACTGAATTCCGCTGTTTCCCGCTTCAATTTTGTAATCAAGCGTGAGTTCAAAATCGCCCAGTTTTCCATCCTTCCAAATGAGAAAGGTATTTCCCTTGGTCGGGTTCTCCTTTGTGGTTTGCCCAAGAATTGCACCATCCTGAACGCTCCAGAATTTTGGATCCCCATCCCATCCCTTTAGGCTTTTGCCATCATACAGTTTTTTTTCCGCAAAAAGGGAAGAGATTATAAGGAAGGAAGAGAGGATGATTGTAGATATTTTCATAATAAGTTGATTTGCTATAGTCCAATGTCCGATTTTCGTGATTTTAGGCAAGGAAAAGTTGACCTAACTTGATTTTTAATTTCCTATCGTGCCTTCCTCTCATGATCCAAGTCCAAGATCTCAAAATTCACTACGGAGACTTTGTTGCTGTAGACAATCTGTCGTTTTCGGTAAAACCAGGTTCGGTTTTTGGACTGATCGGGCCTAATGGTGCGGGTAAAACTACCACAATCAAGGCCATTGCCACTTTAATCGAACCAACCTACGGGGAAATTATGCTCGGAGAGACTTCTGTCCTACACCAACCGGAACAAGCTCGGCGAATGCTTGGATACATGCCCGATTTCCCTCCAGTCTACGACGACTTGAGGGTGGAAGAATTTTGTGATCTCTTCGCCCACGCTTACGGACAATCAGTCGCCGAAAGGAAAGAAAAGGTAGAAAAAGCCTTAGCTCAGACTGAATTAACCACCAAGCGCAGGGAACTCTGCAAATCCTTGTCCCGCGGTATGAAACAGCGTGCCCTGCTCGCGAAGACATTGGTTCACGATCCCTCCGTCATGCTACTCGATGAACCGGGAGCCAATCTTGATCCGAAGGCCCGTATTGATATGCGTAAGCTGCTCAGGAAACTTGCAGATCAGGGGAAAACCATTCTCGTCTCCTCCCATGTACTTACCGAACTGCAGGACCTTTGTGATGAAATCGGAATCATGCGAGATGGAAAAATGGTGGTATCTGGATCCATTGAGGAAATCACACAACGCAAAAAATCCTCAAGAAAACTGGAAATTGAACTCCTGGAAGAATCGCATCAATTTACTGAATTTGTAGAACAGTGGCCTACTCTTTCAGAACTCAAAAAAACGCACGACACAAAAGCCCAGTTTGAAATATCTCATTCAGGAGGTCGTGAAGAAATTCCCGGAATTCTTTCACAAATGATTGAGCATGGACTGAAAGTTACTTCATTTACTACCCGAAAATCAAAAGTGGAGGATTTGTTTTTGGAAATTGAATCCGGATCCTCAGAATTTGATCAAAATTGATGAACCCACTTATTCTAAAAGGCATCCGTGAAAACCTCCGTCCCAAACATCTGATCGCAGCCGGACTGTTCTCCCTAATCGTATGTTCAACCGTTTACCTTACCTCCTACCTCGAGGGATCTGAAGGAAAATATAGCAAGGACCCCCAAACCAAAGAATGGGTAAAGGGAGAAAGCTCACCAGTAAACGGGGCACGCAACGCATTCACATTCCTTCTCGCCTTGCAGGGGTTTTACCTAATGTTTTTGGGTACTGGCCGGGTTGCTTCTATTACCGCAGAGGAAAGGGAATCCGGTCTACTCGATTACCAGCGGATGACTCCCATGAATCCGCTTTCTAAGATCATTGGATATATATTTGGAATCCCTGCCCGGGAGTACTACATGTTTTTATTCACTCTCCCCTTTCTTGGACATGCTATCCTCGTGGGAAAACTTCCGTGGGGAAACATCATTCAATTATATTCCGTCTTCTTTTGCTCGGTCATTCTCTACCACCTCACCGCACATGCAGTCGGCTTGGTGGTCCCCAAACCCCGTGCTGCCTCATGGGTTTCCCGCATTGTCGTTCTTGGGTTATATGTGGTGCTACCAGGACTGGGTCAGGCAGGAATTTCTTTCCTATCTTTCCTTACTATTCTCCCAACCTACTTCGGGAAAATACTTCCTATCATTCGGGAAGAAGGGTATCAGAAAAGGGGCCACTTTGATTATGAAGCTCGCATTGCAGATTTTTGGAAGGATGTTCCCTTTTTTGATTTTGCAATCTCGCCCACCACCTTCACTTTTCTGATGCAGGGTCTACTCATTTTGATTCTGCTCATCACAGGTTATCGGAAATGGAGGAATCAGGCTTTGCCGGCGCTGTCGAAATCTTCCGCACTTTTCATATACTCTATTTTTCAATTTCTACTCCTAGGATGTTTATGGACTTTTTTTGATAAGGGGGAAGCAAGCGGACTGATTGGGCAGGAATTGTCAGCCAATGAATTCTCCGGAAAAGAAGAAAAAATTCTTGGACTCATTTTAGTGATTGGAATCTTCTTCTCTCTTTCCTTTCTCTTCATTCTCTGCCTGATTAATATTTGTTGTCCCGACCGACACCTTTATCTCAAAGGAATCCAGCGAATCGCAAAGTTCAATCTCGCCCGAATTCCACGAATCGCAGATGAAAGCAGTGGGCTAGGCCTTATGCTGATTCTTACTGCCATTACCCTCTTCACCTATTCGGTCTTGATCAAATTGGCATTACATTCAGATGCCTGGGTACTAAATTCTTCCTTTCTTTCTCTATGCCTAATCCCGACTATTACCCTGCTCCTTGCTGTGATTTATCTGCAGGCAAGTCGTGAAATATGGTTCAATCTTGGTTTTTGGGGATTTGTCGGATTACTATGGATCACCCCGCTCCTCGCCAGTCTCGTTCTGGGGGTTGGTTGGGGAGAAGAGAACATAGGCTTAATCTTAAAGTTATTAGCTATAAATCCGCTGTCTATAATCCCCATGCATTGGGTGTACGAACATGCAGAAATAGTTAAACTACCCCAGGAAATTGCTCAAAATATTAACTCGGCTATACAGTTTGGATTGTTGATTGCCGGTATATTTGCGATTCTATTGCAGTCGCGTCTTTATTTCATTCGAAAAAAATAACTTTCTTAATCTTACATGATCAAAATTTTACGATTACTTGGAAATATTGAAGGGATTTCCTACCTGCTTCTTCTTGGGGTTGCCATGCCTATGAAATATTATTTCGAAATGCCCATGGCCGTCAAAATCACGGGAATGGCTCACGGCGTTCTATTTGTAGCTTATTGCTTAGTTCTCGCCTTATGCATGAAGAATTTCAACTGGACACTCAAATTTGGAGTTTACCTTTTTATCGCAACTCTTATCCCATTTGGTACATTCGTCACTGATCGTAAACTAAGGGATAAAGTCACCGATTAAGCGAATAAACTGGAAATCATTCCAGTACTATCTGCAAAACGGTCTAACTTCAGGCCCATCGCATTCGCCTGTGAAAGCCAAAGATTTGCCAAGGGAACCCCACCCTCAGGCGTTTTGTAAGTACCCCCGACTTTTTTAACCAGTCCAGACTTAGCTGAGACATTCAGGTGCTTTCCAGTAATCAACTTCCCACCCCCGGAACCGGCAACGAGAATAGGCAATGCACTGTATTGGTGAGTCGATCCATCTCCCAATCCAGAACCATAAGTGAACATAATATTATCAAGCAGGCTCTTGCCATTAACCTCCTCTATCCGATTCATTTTTTCGCAAAGGTAGGCAAATTGCTCCATATAGAAGTGATCCACTTTGATAAGGTCCTCAACAAATTTCCCTTGGTTATGGGACATCATATGATGGCTCTTGGGTTTATCGAACAAACTCTCGAATAAATAGGGAGTATCCCATCTTTCAGGCCCCACCATAAAGGTTGCCACATTGGTCAGTCCACTCTGCAAAGAAGCAACCATCAGGTCACCCATCAAGCGAATGTATTCACCCCGGGGCAATTTACCGTCCATCGGAATATCAAGATCGACCTTGCTCAGTTCATTTTTCATTCCATCCAACCGCGAAATCTGCGTCTCGATCGCCCGGATGGATTCAAAATATTCACCAAATTTCTGCTGATCCGAATAGCCAAGATCCTTTTTCAACGACCGGGCATCATCCAGCACCAGATCAGTAATATTTTTATAAGCACTTCTTTCATCCGATTTAAAAAGCCTCCGGTACGCAAGCAATGGATCCCGCATCGAGGGAGCCACATGCTCCGTTCCATACCAGGAAATATTATCAAACTGAATCGATTCCTTGTTATCTTTGTGGCTATTACAACTGAATTCCAATGTCTTAAAAGGAGTATCCCTACCAATTTTATCAGCAATAATATGATCCAAACTCCGTGCCTGAGGATAAGGCGTGTGCTTCAGGCTAAATGGACTGGCACTGGAAAGAAAACAGGAGGCACACTGGGCATGTACATCCGTACCCGGTTGGAAAGTACGATCTAACCCCGTGATCAAAGTAACCTTATCTTTAAGCCCCGACAGGGGTTTCATCGTTGGAGTCAACTGCAGGTCATGCAAACCGACTTCGATGTTTGATCGGGTACTCCCTGCATCATAACTATCATTGGTAAACTTTTGCTGTACCGCACTCTTTTCCTCTCCCGGAAAGAAAGTCTTTCTTACCACCCCGATGGGCACATAATAAAAAGCCGCACGCTGTGGAATTTGAAAATGATTACTACCCACCGCCAAGCTTTCCATCCATGGCAGGGCAAGAGCGGAAGTTCCCATTCCGCGAAGAAAAGTACGGCGGCCAATATTTGTCATCGTTTTCATATTTTCAAAATTCACTTGGTTTTATGCAAGGCAAGTTTACTACTTGGACCTCGAAAAGGTTTCGACTGCACAACGGCGTGGATCAAAGACTTCATCGAATAATCCTCCGCCTCCACTCTTTCCACGATCTCATCCAAAGCCAGGCTATCAGAAGGATTCAGTTCGCGACCGAGTCCAAAGGCCAGCAGATGTCCGGCAAGTCCACGGACAAAACGGTTTTTTTCCTTCAGGATTGCATCCTTAAATTCGATTACATTAGAAAATTCGTGAGTTCGGAAAAGAATCCCACTTGCATCCACTTCCCGTCCGTTATGGTATTTTTTCCGCCAACGCCCCACCGGATCAAAGTTCTCCAAGGCAAAGCCCAGCGGGTCCAGTTTCTCATGACATCCGGCACAATCCGCCCGTTCCCGATGATCTGCAAATCGCTCACGCAGGGTAAGGCTTTCGTCCAGTTTTTTCTCCTCAGGAAGAGGAGGCACTTCCGCGGGAGGTGGAGGCGGAGGCGAATTAAAAATGACCCCCGCAATCCAGGCACCCCGTGTAATCGGTTTTGTTTCCAATGGACCCGAGGTCATCGTCATCACCGCCCCATTCGTGATCATTCCGCCATGCCGACGATCTTCAACTAACTGCCTTGCAAATGGAATGGAGACCGGGCCACCCAGTTTCCCCTTAGGTTCCTCACCATACCATTTACGCAGTCGTGGAGAACGAAAAGTATAATTTGAATCAATCAACTCGAGGACAGACCGATCTTCGATCAACACCGTTTCAAAAAGCAGGAGTGGCTCCATCATCATATCCATAGTCGTGCGATATAACGGGGCAGCATAATAAAAATCCCGATACTTCTTTTCATCCGGCACGGCTGAAATAATCCGGTCCAACTGCAACCACTGGGTAGGGAAGGAATCACAGAATCTTTTCAGCTTGTTATCGGTTAGCATTCGGTCTACCTGCTTACTTAACTGCTCTTCCTCAACAAGAACCCCTTTTTTCGCGGCACGCAAAAGCTCCTCGTCAGGCAAACTGCCCCAAAGGAAAAAAGATAGACGTGATGCTAAATCCAAGTTTTGACTAGAATCTGGATGAGTACTCTCTTTATCATCCTGATCGTAAAGATAAAGAAAACGCGGGGATGCCAGAATTGCAGATAATACTTCCTTCATTACATCCCCCATCCCAAGACCTTGATCTATTTGTTGCTTGGCATAGGAAAAATATTTCCTGAAGGTTTGATCTTGAACCGGTCGACGGAAAGCCAAGGTCAGCAGACTGCGTAACCGAGTCTTCAGTTCAGCTATCTGATTAACCTCTGGCTTAGGTTCTCCAAAATATTTGGTCCATGAGCCAACGTTCTTTTGGTTAAAGGAAGGGCTTTTCACGATACTCCGGCTCAACCGGAAGAAATCTTCCATCAGAAGTGGGGAAAGAGAAAGATGATCTCCCTGAGTATCATAACCATGCTCAGCCCGTAGGTCCTGAGGAAATGGAGCCACCCCATCCATTCTCGGTTCAATGAGACCGGACTTCCCGAGAGCTCGACTACTTACCGTCATCTTCGACGGCATTTTACCGGATGCAGGTTTAAAGTATCCAGACCGGTCTCGCATCATCTTTTCAGGCAGGGGAAACACTTCTACCTTTAAATCCAATAAATCCTTCACTGCATTAGCATATTGAAAACGCGTCATTCTACGAATCGGAGCATTCACCCATTCCTCATTCGCTCCTGAAACCGCTTCCTCCAAAAGCTTTTTCAACTCGGAGACAATCATTTTTCGCTCGGTTTTGTCAATAGGCTGGTTTTCCTCCGGTGGCATCTCTCCAAAGTCGATCACTTCCAGCACCGTTTGTAGCAGTTCTGGATCACTTTTAATATCCTTACCCTGAGTAAAAGAAAGAAGGTTCACTTCTCCTTTCACCTTACCCTTCGCCCCGTGGCACTCGACACAGTGAGTCTTGAAGGTGTCCTCAATAGAAAACTCTTTTTTGGCTAAAACTGGCTGAATCAAAAAGAAATAGACCATCCCAACAGTAATAGGGAATAAGTAATATTTTTTTATATGTCGATTACTCACCATGTTATTAGCCTGTTACACTAAGCTGTACATTAAAATTATCAATTCGAACATAATATCTAATATCCACGAAGAGGATTTTTATGATTATATATTCTTGACCATAACATATCTATTTTTGACCTCGATTAATCTTATTATTCTATTTCGGAAATAGACTGCAGAGCTTCCTTAAATGTATGTCAAGTTTACTTAGTTTGTTGGATTGTAAAAAACAGCCAATCCATCATTATTAGGATTAATGTTTTCTTTGGGCAAACTACAACTTAGATCCAATCTTTTTCTTTCCCCCCTGGCAGGCTATACCAACCTGCCCTTCCGTTTGGTCATCCGTGAAGTCGGCGGGGTTGATCTCTGTACCACTGATCTTGTTAATGCCCGCTCGCTTGTTGAAAAGAACCCTAAAGCCCTCAAATTAATCGAGACCAACCAGCAGGATAGTCCCCTCTCCGTCCAGCTATTCGGCGGAGTCAAAGAAGAGATGCGGGATGCATCGATTATTTTGCAGGAACATGGAGTTGATTCAATCGATGTTAATATGGGCTGCCCCGTCCCCAAGGTTACCAAGACCGGAGGCGGGGCCAGCATGATGAACGAACTCCCCAAAACTAAGGAGTTAATTCGGGCAATGACAGGTGCCGTCGATGTTCCGATCACGGCCAAGATGCGACTCGGTTGGGATGATGAAAACCTTACCGCTCCGGATCTCGCCCGGGCTTTGGAAGATGCCGGCGTGGCTGCCATATTTGTACATGGTCGAACCCGTGCCCAAGGATTTGATGGAGTTGTGAACTTGGAGGGCATCCGCCAGGTTGTGGAGGCGGTAGATCAAATTCCGGTAATAGGAAATGGAGATGTGACCACACCACAAGCCGCTAAGCACATGATAGATCACACGGGTTGCCATGGAATATCCGCTGGGCGTGGGGCGTTTTATAATCCCTGGATTTTCCTACACACCCAACAATACTTGGTTTCGGGTGAACTACCTGCCGAACCGAGCTTTGAAGAGAGAATCCGCGTTATGAGGAGGCATTACGACCTGATGGTCGAAGTATTTGGGGAAGACCGTGGATCGCTCCAGTTTCGGAAAGTAGCACCCTGGTATTCTAAACGATTTGGACCGGTTAAACCATTTAACACCGCAGTGGTACGAATTAGTTCTCGTTCGGATTTTGATAAGGTTCTTTCAGATTACCTAGAATGGAGAAAACAATTTACCGATGAAAAGGGCGAATTGCTGAAGCGTTATCAAATGGCACCGATGGTTGCCTCTTTCATGGAAGAAGAGGATGCCTTTCAGGCAAAACAAAGAAAAGCAATCGGCGTGCCCAAGGGCCCCGTGGAAGTCTGGTAGGAATGCTTACTAGGCCCGGTTCCAGGGCATCTTGGCAATCATCATCCCCATCCCGCAGGTGTCAGTTACGCCGGCAAATACCAACCCTGCTCCGATGAAAGCCGATAATCCGTACCCAGCCGGATGCACGAATTGTCCAACGACCGCCCC
>CAJQKB010000114.1 GCA_905478775.1 uncultured Opitutales bacterium
ATCCTGAATGGCCGAAGAACCGCCTTGGATTAGCCAAGTGGTTAGTCGATCCTGAAAACCCTTTGACTGCACGGGTGGTGGTTAATCGTTGGTGGGGACAGTTCTTCGGGGCGGGAATTGTATCGACCGAAGAGGATTTTGGTTCCCAGAGCGAACCTTCGACTCATCCTGATTTATTGGATTGGTTGGCAGTGGAATTTATGGAGAACGATTGGTCGATGAAGCACATTCACAAACTGATCGCACTCAGTGGTACCTACGGCCAAAGCTCCAAGGTCACCACCTCGATGCTGGAGAGAGATGCCAATAACCGGTTTTTTCTTCGTGGTCCTCGTTTTCGCATGACTGCCGAAATGATTCGCGATAACGGATTGCAGATTGCAGGTTTATTAAGCGATAAAATGGGAGGTCCACCCATTTATCCACCCCAACCGGATGGATTATGGAGACAGACTGGCCGTAATGAACCCAAATACATAGCCGCCAAAACTGAGGATCGCTTTCGACGGGGAATCTATGTCATTTGGAGAAGGGCTGCCCCCTATGCAAGTTTTGTTAATTTTGACGGACCCGATCGTTCCACATGTCATCCCAAGCGGAGCCGTACAAATACTCCTTTGCAGGCACTTACTTTGTTGAATGATCAGGCCTATGTTGAGATGGCACTTGGCTTTGCGGTTTCCATATTGGAGAAAACCACAGGTCAGTCGACCACTGATCGAATGGTTCATGCTTTTCGCCGAGCTCTCTCTCGCGACCCCACTGAAGGAGAGACGGAAATACTTCTTGATCTTTTACGGGAACAGGGCGATCGGCTGCTGTCCGATCGTTCCCTTACAAGGGATTTGTTGAGCCAAGCACCTGACATTAAGATTCCTACCAAACTTGACTCCAACGAAGTGGGGGCTTGGTTTTTCGTGGCCAATGCACTGCTCAATCTCGACGAAACGATTACTAAAGGATGAATGCTCACCCGGTAGACCAATATCTTCGGACTTTGACGCGTCGGCAGCTTTTTCAAAAGGTGGGGCTGGGTATAGGAGGTTATGCTCTCGCTGACCTTCTCCAAAACGATGTACAGGCAGCTCCAAGGAATCCATTTGCCCATTTTGCACCCAAAGCGAAAAATGTAATTTATTTCCACTTGGTTGGTGCTCCCTCGCATCTCGATCTGTTCGATTATAAACCCGAGCTTCAAAAAAGAAACGGAGAACTCTGTCCCAAGGAAATGTTTGAGGGCAAACAGCTCGCGTTTATTCGCTCACGACCAACCCTTCTTGGAACATCCAAGGAGTCAAAATACGATTTTAAAAAATGTGGGAAATCGGGTATTCAGATTTCCAATTTACTTCCCAACTTGCAGACCGTCGCCGACGACATGTGCTTTATCCGGACTCTTCATACTGAGCAATTCAACCATGCGCCCGCCCAAATGTTCATGCAGACCGGGTTCGAACGTTTCGGCCGACCCAGCTTGGGGGCGTGGACTAATTATGGTCTCGGATCGCCAAACCAGGATCTTCCCGGATTTGTGGTCATGGTCACAGGGCAATATCCCGGAGCAGGAAACAGTATTTTTGGGAGTGGATTTCTTCCCTCCGTTTACCAAGGTATTGAATTTCGTGGAAAAGGAGATCCGGTTCTCTTTCTTTCGAACCCCAAGGGAGTGGATGCTTCGGCCCGGCGTAAGGTAATCTCTGCAGTTAATCAATTGAACGAGATGCAACTCGAAGGGGTGGGGGATCCCGAAATCGCCACCCGTATCAGCCAGTACGAAATGGCCTACCGTATGCAGACGAGTGTCCCTGAGCTTAAAGATTTATCAAGGGAATCCCAAAGTACACTTGATGGCTATGGGGCGAAAGTGGGAGGTTCCGGATTTGCAAATAACTGTTTGCTTGCTCGTCGGATGGTGGAGCGTGGAGTTCGGTTCGTTCAATTGTTTGATCAGGGCTGGGACCATCACAACAATGTATTCAATGCACTACCCAATAAATGCAAACAGGTGGATCAACCGATCGCCGCTTTAATTAAGGACTTGAAAGAACGAGGCTTGCTCGATGAGACTTTGGTGGTTTGGAGTGCGGAATTTGGACGCACCCCGATGGCTCAGGGAACCAATGGTTCGGGCGAGAAAACCAAAGCGGGTCGGGATCATCATAAGGAAGCTTTTACGGTGTGGATGGCGGGCGGAGGAACCAAGCCCGGTCATGTTCATGGAAGGACGGATGATTTGGGATATGGTATCGCGGATTCCCCCGTCCATGTGCACGACTTCAATGCAACCCTGTTACATCTTTTGGGAATGGATCACGAACGATTGACCTATCGATTTCAGGGACGAAAATTCCGCCTGACCGATGTGCACGGGCATGTGGTGAAGGATGTGCTTACTTAATTAGAATCTACTTCTTGCCAGCAGAAACCATTTGTGGTCCGTTATCCGAGGGCATCGATTTATGCCAGGCAATTACTTTTTGACTAAGTTCTTTAACAATTTTGGGATGTTTGGCTGCCAGGTTATCTTTTTCTCCACGATCCTTAGTAAGATCGTAGAGAGATGGATCGGAGCCATCGTATTCACAGAGCAGTTTCCAATTGCCTGAACGGATTGCGAGATCGGGCAGATCTTCGACGCCATAAAAAGAGTCTCGGTCCGGCGGACGTCGAAAAAGAAGATCCTGCTTACGGGATAAATTCGATTTTCCCAGAAGCACATCGGGTAGGGATTCGCCGTCGAAATTAGCATGCTTTGGCGTTTTTGTTTTTGTGATCTCGAGTAGGGTGGGCACAAGGTCGATTGCCGAAAAGATGGATTTTTTATTGATCGTACCCTGCACTTCTTTGTTCATTAACTTGGGTGCCCAGGCGACGAGGGAGGAACGGATTCCTCCTTCATAAAGATGAGTCTTATATCCACGGAAGGGCCCGGCAACTCCGGCTCCTTTTTCCGGACCGTTATCGGAGCATGCAAGGATAAGCGTATTGTCGGCAAGATCAGGATTGTTTCGGACATGATCAAATAATTTGCCCAGTTGCCGGTCCATTTCCTCGAGTACGGAGAGAAAGAGCTGGCGTTTAGAACCGTCTTTCCATTGTGCAACAGGAGGCCAAAACGGGGTATGCACATCATCCGGCCAGAGATTGATGTAAAAGGGTTTGTTCTGCTGTTTAGCTTTTTGAATGAAAGGAATAGCTGCATCCACAAAACCTTCGGTGATTTTGGACCGTTGCATCCAACGGGCACCTTTACCTAGCTGGGTGGCATGTGCCCATATACGTCCCGGCTTATTAGGATCCTGTCCGGGCTTGAGGGTGAGGGGTAGAAGCTTGGGCCCCATACCTTCAAAATTGGTCAGTGATTGATCAAATCCATATTCTGCTATTGGCGGAGCATCGGCCACATTCCGTTGTCCGCCCATGTGCCATTTCCCAAAGTGACCGGTCGCATATCCGTTTTTTTGCAGTGAGCGGGAAAGCATTGGCGCTTGCGGATCGAGCCATTGAGCCATGCCTCGTTTTTTGTTATGATCGCGGTTACTCAGGTAGGAAGTAATTTTCCACCTCAGGGGATATTGCCCGGTAGAAATAGCCACTCGGGATGGAGAGCAGATGGGCGAGTTGACATAAAACTGATCGAAGCGCAGCCCTTCCTTCGCGAGGCGGTCAATGTGAGGAGTCTTGGCATGCTCATTTCCGAAGCAGGAAAAGTCTCCCCATCCCATATCGTCAATGAAAACGAGGATAATATTAGGCCTTTCAGCCGGAGTAGAAATGGATGATAATACGAATAAAAAAGGAAGAAAAGTACGATACATTGTGCTAGGTTGAGATTTCTACAAAAGGAGTTCAAGCGTCAAAAAGAAGTTTACTTTATTTTTATTATGTTTTGTTATGTAATTTCAATTTTCCTTAACCCCATACCTTCTATGAAAAAGTCACTCGTAACTCTATTATCTGTCTGTTTTTTCCTCTGTGCAATGATCTCCGTTTCTGGGGAAGATCATAAGCACGAACTTCACAAAATCGGTGAACGCATTAAACAGGCTGTTAAGGCCGGCAAAATGACCGAAAAGGAAGGATGGGCGAAATGGCATGCTGTCCAGCGTGAACATGGACATCATGACGAGGAAGAAGGGGAAGACCACGAGGATGATGATTGGGAGGAAGCTGAAGAGTTGGAACGCGAGATTGAAATCCTGGAGTTAGAATTTGAATTGGAAAGAATGGAACGCGAACATGACCGGGCACGTCTAGAATGGGATATGGACATGGAAAGAATGAAGCGAGATTTCGATCGCGAGCGTCGTGAGTGGGACATGGAACATTTTCAGTGGGATATGCGTCGTAAACAAATGGAGATGCAAATGCGCGGAGGAATGCCACGCCAAGGTGTCCGTCCTTCGCATCCTCATGCAGGTGGCTCCAGATCGGATATGCAAAGGGGAGGTCCAGCTAGAGGAATGATGCCACCGATGGGACGTGGTCCTGCTCAGGGGAAGGACAGGGGAACAAAGGATTGCCCTGATTCAAGAGGGAAATCAGATTGCGACAAGAAAAAGGGAAAGTCTGAGTGTGGGAAAGACCGGGCTAAATCAGATTGTAAAAAAGGAAAAGATGCATGTGCAAAAAAAGAATGCTCTAAAACAAGTGATTGTAAAAAATCCAAATCCTGTTCCCAAAAAAGCTCTTCTTCTTGTGGTAAAGATAAAAAATCCTGCTCCGATAAAAAAGAAGACTGTTCCAAAAAGAAGAAAAAGTAGTCTAGTTACTGATTCTCTGTCTTACCTCTTTTTTATTTATGAAAAAGCTTATCTTCTTTTCCCTTCCCTTCTTCGTTAGTTCTTTATTTTGCTTAGTATTTGCCAATGATCATCGCGAGAGAGAAAGAAAAGAAGGCAGAGGAGAGGAGCGGGGACGAGCTGAACTAAAAGAAAAAGAGAAAAGGCATCAGCAAGAAATCCGTAATTCGCAGGAGCGCATGCATACCGAGTCTCGGAAAATTCACGGAGCGGTCCGTGAAGGAGAACTCTCTCAGGAGGATGGTCGTAAGAAATTAGAAAAGTTATACCATCAGCAGCATGAACGGATGAAGGAAGTTCAATGGGGCAGGGTGAAAGAGGAAATTGAGGGAGCCGTTCGTTCGGGAAGAATGTCTCGCGAACAGGCAAATGAAGAATACGAGCGAATCGAAGAAAGCCTAAAGCAAAAAGAAAAAGTTGCGGCTGAATTACATCGTGAGCTTGGAGAAGGTATCAAGGAATTGGAGGTGGCAGTCCGAGAGGGAGAATTGAGTGAAGAGGAAGCCCACAGAGAAGGAGAGGCATTGCGTCGAAATTTACAAAAAGAGATTCATCTTGCTCATCGGGAAATTGATTTGGAACAACAGGAAAGAAAATTAGACCAAGCGGTAGAACAAGGTCGGATGAGCGAGGAGGAAGCGGTACAGATTATGGCGAGGGCACACCGTGAAATAGAAGAAGTAGAGAGAAGCCTTCATCGTCATCATGAAGAAGTAGGGGAG
The DNA here is from genome assembly GCA_905478775.1 of uncultured Opitutales bacterium. Lineage (GTDB taxonomy): Bacteria > Verrucomicrobiota > Verrucomicrobiia > Opitutales > Seribacteraceae > Seribacter > Seribacter sulfatis. The sequence goes on from CAJQKB010000114.1 coordinate 5,525, forward strand.
CATTCCCGTGAACGAGAGCGGGATCGTCGATTGTGGGAGGGTGAGGATGAACTATGGGAGCAGGTTGCCCGTGGATTAAAGGCAGCAGTTCGTTTAGGAAAAATGTCCGAAAGGGAAGCGCGTAACACTTGGGAAGACTGGCGACATCATGGAGAAGGCGAAGAAGATCATGAACACGAACATGAAAAATACGAAGAGGAATAAAATTTCGATTAATCTAGCTATTTTTAACAAGAAAAAACAAATGAATAAAATCACTTCTCAATCCATAATCATTTCCTTCATGCTGGTCTTTGCCGGTTTTGTTCACGCTGGTAAGATCCAAAAGCCCGAAGAACAAAGCGGATATGAAAAGAGCAAGGATGTTGGTCTGAAAGCACCCAAGGGGGCTGAAGTACTTTTTGATGGTACGATGAAATCAGTTAAGAAAAATTGGGAAATGTGGCCCAAGAAGGATATGGAAATTACCTGGAAGATTATGGATAACCCAAACGGAGACGGAAAGACTCTAATGACAAATGGTGGTAGGAAGTGGGGAACTCATGACTTGGTTACCAAAAAGAAATATTCAAGTTACGAGGGACATGTTGAATTCATCATGATGGGGGCCCGCGGTGATGAAAAGTCGGACGGTTACACTAATAGTGGAGTTTACATGCAAAACCGTTATGAGATTCAGATCGAATCCCCCAAAGGAAAAAATATTAAAGATCCCTACAATTGGAAAATTGGCGGGCATGGGATTGCCGCTTTCTGTATGGATCGTGTACCTGACCGAAATGCTTGGCGGCCCAACGGTCAATGGCATGCTTTTCATTTTATCTTTAAGGACGCGAAGTGGGAGGGTG
>CAJQKB010000115.1 GCA_905478775.1 uncultured Opitutales bacterium
CATCTTTTTGGTGAACTGCCTGAGTCGTCTTTTTCCAACCTTCGACATGTTCATTATTGTAAATACCAGGCATATTTATCCAGGCAATTGCACTGCTATCCACACCAGTTGCTTCGGCAACGACCAATCCGGCTGATGCGCGCTGTCCGTAATATTCTGCCATTAATTCCGTTGGACAACCATCCGGCGTTGCTCGAGTTCGCGTCATCGGTGCGAGAATAACTCGGTTCTTTAATGGTAGATCCCCAATTTGGGTGGGTGTTAAAAGTTGTTTAGTCATTAAAAGTATTTAAACAAAAGTTCCTGATTATACAATCGTATGCAGTATTTTGTATAAAAAGAGTGTTTTTGGACTGACTCTGCTACTTTCAATTGTAAAAAGAACTTTGTCTTTTTTCGTAAGAAAAGAAATAATGGATATATATATAGCTCATGAAAAGTCCTACATTCCACCTCACCTCTTTGTTCCTGTTTTTTAGTTTTGTTTTTCCCTCCGCTTTTGTTCAAGCAGATCATCATGGCAAGGTCTCTACTCCTCTTTTGCATACAGGAGACCGTGTAGCTCTTGTGGGTGGCGGGTTAATCGAGCGGGCTCGTTTAAATGGATATCTCGAAAGTGCTCTGACTTTGGGGGCAGGTCCGAAGGTGAGTGGCCTAAGATTTCGAAACCTCGGTTGGAGTGGAGACACGGTCTTTAATGATGCCCGTTCTTACTTTGGAAAACCCAAAGAGGGGAGGGAAAGGCTAAAGAAAATAATTGCCGAATGGAAGCCCCGCGTGGTTTTGCTCAATTATGGTGCGGAAGTCGCTTTGTCAAGTGGTCGGGCATGGACGGACGAATCCACGGCGAGCAAGCGTTCCGCAGGGAGTTGGGATGAAAGTGTAGCGGTTTTTCTGGAAGGATATGGAAAAATGCTTGAAGAAATAAGAAAGGAGGCTGGTGATGATTTAAGGGAAATCGTTGTAGTCGCCCCACCACCATTCGAAAACCTAGGGAGTCCACTGCCTGACCATCTGGAAAATAATCGAAGACTTGCCAAGCTTCGGGACGCTCTACAAACTTTTGCGAAGAAAAGGATCGTTCATTTCGTTGATCTTTTCAGGGCAATGGGGGGAGATAAACCGGAAAAAGAAGCTTCCACTAAAGCGTTTACTCATGACGGGCTTCATTTCACCAAGCATGGATACCGTGAGCTGGCTTCCCAACTTGCTCTGGGCTTGGGATATGAAGCAATCCAGCCAGATACTCGGACCGAAAATTTGAGGGAAGGTATCATCGAGAAAAACCGCTTATTTTTTCATCGATGGAGACCAGCCAATGAAACCTATCTGTACTTATTTAGAAAACATGAACAGGGGAATAATGCGAAAGAAATTCCTCAATTTGATCCCATTATTGAAGAACGGGAGAAAGAGATTGAAGCGATCCGAAGTCAATTGCTTAAAGGTTCCCAAGGATAATCTACCTACCACTATTTTAATTCATGAAAATTACCACCTTTTCCCTTTTTCTTTTTTTCACCCTATTTACCATTACCTTTGGCCAACGGGGCCTCACCAAAATTCCTGATACTTCGATTCAGGCTCAATTAGATTCATTTGTTTTACCGGAAGGGGCGAAGATAAACCTTTTTGCCAGTGAGCCGGTGGTGCGTAACCCGATTCATATGAACTGGGATTCAATGGGCCGGTTATGGGTGGTGGGTAGTCCGCTTTATCCTCATATTAAACCTGGCGAGGAAGAGTCCGACCAGTTGGTTATATTGGAAGATACCAATGGGGACGGAGTTGCGGATAAGCATACAGTTTTTGCAGATGATCTGCATATTCCAACTGGCGTGCTTCCCGGGGACGGAGGAGTCTATGTGGCTAACAGCAACGACGTATTGTTTTTGAAAGATACCAATGGCGATGGAAAAGCCGATCATCGTGAGGTTATTCTTTCTGGATTTGGAACGGAGGATACCCACCATATTGTTCATACCTTCAGGTGGGGGCCGGAGGGAATGATGTGGCTCAATCAGTCGATTTATATTCATACCCACCTCGATACTCCTTATGGAATACGCAGACTACTCGGAGGTGGAATGTGGCATTATCGTCCAGAGACCAAACGATCGGAAGTATTCATGAAGGGGCTGGTTAACCCATGGGGGCATGCATTTGATGAATGGGGCCAAAGCTTCATGACGGATGGAGCTGGAGGTCAGGGAATTAATTTTGTTTACCCACGATCTGTTTTTGTGGCTTCTCCCGGTGCTCCCCGCAAATTAGAGGGATTGAACCCCGGACAGCCAAAGCTATGTGGGCTTGAAGTCTTATCGGGAAGTCATATTCCCGAGCATTGGCGTGGTGCACTGGCTTCACCTGATTTTCGTGGTCATCGTATTAAAACTTTTCGATTGAGTGATAAGGGGAGTGCTTTTGAATCGAGAGAATATAAGGAATTGCTTGCATCCAGGCATGGGGCTTTTCGACCGATTGATGTGAAAATGGGACCGGACGGAGCAATCTATGTGGCCGATTTATACAATCCTATTATCCAGCATGGTGAAGTGGATTTTCGTGACCCCAGACGTGATCATAAGCATGGACGAATCTGGCGGATTAGTTTTCCGGAAAATCCCCCGGCACCCTTTACCAAGCCTGCCGAAATGAATTCCAAGGCTTTAGCAGAAGCGTTACTTTTTTCCGAAGAGAATATTGTCAGGGAGTTAGCCACTGCTGAATTACGAACCCGCAATCCTGATCAAATGTTGTCAGCACTAAATTCCTTTCCATTGAAGGATGATATCCATGTAGTACGTCGGGTCTGGGCAACTCAGGCCTTAAATCGATTAGATATTGGATTGGCTAAGCAATTGACCCAATCGAAATCACACAAGGCAAGAGCGGCCGGACTTCGTGCCATTTATTACGATGCATCCAATAGCAAATACAAAAATATCCTTTCCATTGCTGAAGAAGCTGTTTCGGACCCATCTCCCCATGTTCGTCTATGGGGGGTGAGTCTGTTGGCTCAACTGGACTCTCCTAAAACTGTAGCAATTGCATTGCGTGCATTAGAAGGAGTGGAGGTCGATGACTTTCTGGACTTTGCCGTATGGTCAATATGTAGAGAGCATCGTGACCGGTGGGTTAATGAGATGAAATCCAAAGGAGAAAATCCATTTGCAAATCTTTCTCAACTACTTTTTGCATCTTCTGCAATTGGTGAACCGATGGGAGCAGATCAGATTCTGGCTTCGGTTGAAAGCGGCAAAATTAAGGATGATCGAAAAGTCTGGGAGGTGGCAAACTGGATGGCCAATGAAGGTTCTCCCAATCACTTGGAAAAGCTTCTTAATTTGGCAACGAAATCGAGTTCGGTGTCCCGACAGCATGCTTATTTGAACGCCCTTTTGAATGCCAAAAAGATTCGAAAAATAAATCCGTCCGGTGACCTGCAAAGAGTGATCCAATTTTTGGAAAGTGAGAATGATACTATTTGGAGCACAGCGACTCAATTGGCCGGCTTATGGAAGCTGGAAGTTGCCCGGCCAAGTTTGGAACTGGTTTTGAAAAGCAAGCAATCTAAACAGCAAAGGAAAAATGCGGCGATAGACTCTTTGATTGCTATGGGGGGAGAAAAGACCCGGCAGTTTTTTGATCAGCAAATAGTAGACGAGCAGAATACATACGAACAAAAAATTACGCTCATTAAGGGTCAGCTTAAGCTTCAGCCAAATTTAGCCGCTAAGCGTGCAATCAACTTGCTTCAGAATATACCGAATACCCAAGATTCTGGTAGTGTTTTTTCGGCCTTTATTGGAAACCGTGGAGCAACCCAGGCTTTCACTAATGAACTTCAGGGAAAAAAGCTTTCACAGAATGTGGCCTTAAAGGGGATGCAGCTTGCGGAGAGTTCACCCACCCGACCAAAGGCTTTAATTGCTGTTTTACAAAAGGCTGGTGGATTGAAGGCTATGAAGATGAGCCTTTCAAAAGACGAAATGATTACGATGATCGAACGGGTAAATATGCATGGTAATGCGAAGCGCGGGGAGAGCGTGTATCGAAGAGAAAATTTACAATGTGTGGCCTGCCATGCAATTGGCGAAGTGGGCGGAGTGATTGGGCCTAACCTTGTCTCCATCGGAGCAAGTGCACCCGTGGACTACCTGATTGAATCTCTGCTGGAGCCAAGCAAAAAGATTAAAGAAGGATACCATACCAATTTGGTGACCCTTAAGAATGGAGATTCTTTTGCAGGTGGAATTTTGAGCGAGACAGACAGTGAATTGGTCATCCGTGATCTAACTGGGAAGCATAACCGGATCGCAAAGGCCGATATTGGTAGCCAAATTATTTCCCCGGTTTCCCTGATGCCTGTTGGATTAACAACCCAGTTGAGAGAAGATGAATTTGTTGACTTGGTCCGATTCATGAACGAACTGGGAAAGGAAGGGAAATACAAAACCAGAACCAATCGCTTTGCCCGTCAGTGGGAGGTTTTACCGGTACGTTCTCCAAACCCCGGAACGATTCACCATTATGGAGCAGAAATGTTTACGCAGGAATTTAGCGGATACAAGTGGGAGCCATTTTATGCGATGGTAGGTGGTGGAATTCCAGTGGACGAAGTGCCTGTGGCATTGCAAAGGAGGGCAGATAAATATCAGGTAATGCGTACACACATCGAGGTTACAAAACCTGGAAAGCATAAGATGCGCTTGCAGGGAAACCTAAGCCAAATGAGTTTGTTTCTTGGTAGCGAAGAGATAGAATTTCCACCCAAGGGAGATGGGGCAGATCTTTTGGTTGATTGTAAAAAGGTGGGTAAGCAGGAGATCTTACTGGTATTACAGGGAGCGGGTTCAAAAACTCAGTTTTCACTTGAGGCATTATCCGAGGATATGAACATGATCAAAACATTTTAGTTTCCATGAGTAGGAATCTAAAACTTGTATCCAGTCTTACCTTTCTCTTCTATAGTCTATGCTTTGCTGACCCTTTAATTGTAGCCCATCGTGGTTCCTCTTTTGAGGCTCCTGAAAATACGTTGCCCGCTTTTCGCTTAGCGTGGGAGCAGGGAGCAGATGCGATTGAGGGGGATTTTCTTTTAACGAAAGACGGTCAAATTGTCTGTATTCACGATGCATCCACGAAGCGACTGGCCGATAAAAATTTGGTTGTATCGAAATCCACCTTTGAGGAACTTCGTGCCTTGGATGTTGGAGCATGGAAGCACACCAAATTTAAAGGAACGAAGATCCCTACGATCTCAGAAGTTTTTGCCACTATTCCAAAAGGGAAAAAAATATTCGTGGAGGTGAAATGTGGACCTGAGATCATACCATTTTTGATCAAAGAAATCAAAAAGGCTAATTTTGAAACTGACCAAGTTCGGTTGATTTGTTTTAATACCAAAGTGATTAAAGCCTTTAAGGAAAAAATGCCTAATTACAAGGCTTATTGGCTTTCTGGATTTAAGAAGAAGAGCGGATCCTGGAAACCTTCCGTGGATCAAGTCATTACGACCCTGAAAAGTTGCAAAGCTGATGGACTAGACTCGCAACACACAATTCCCCCTGAGTTCTCAAAATCGGTTATCAATGCTGGTTTTGAATGGCATGCATGGACGATCAATGATTCTAAGACTGCAGAAAACTTAGCGAAGAGGGGGATTGATTCAATTACCACGGATCGCCCTAAACTTATTAGTTTAGGTTTCAAGAATTAGCCCCAGCACAGATTTTAAATTACCAATCTTTGTCTTTTGGGATTGGTATTAAAAATATTTAGAATTGAATATTCGTACTTATGGTAAAAGGAATTAATCACTCGTTTCTAAATTTAATGCCCCTAAGGCTCTTTATGTCTTGGATTGTTTGTTTTTTGATTTTGCAAATGAGTGCTCCTTTGCTGATGGGAGCCAGTTACAAATCTTCACTTCGTAATGATATCACCCGTCCATTTGTAGGGAAGGAGTTTTGGCCTAACCCGCAGATGGATTGGCAATTAAAGAATGGGAGAATGGAAGTGATGATTAGCAAGGGTGGGAAAACCCACGACATTCATCTGCTTACCCATCAATTAAAATCCCAGGAGGGTAGTTTTTCTCAATCTGTCCGTGTAAGTTTTGAGAAAATAAATCCTAATAAGATTAAGCGGGCCGGGTTTAAATTTGGAATTATCGGAGCGATGCCCGAAGAATACCGGTCAAATTTATTTCTAAGCTCAGGCTATATGGCTGGCGTAACATCGGAGGGCAAACTCTTTGGACCGGGAATTGAAAGTAAAACCACCTTGCCGAAGTCAGCTTTGGAGGATCTTCGATTAACTCTTAAGGTAGAGCATAAGGGTGATAATTGTGATTATGCCTTAGAGGCTCGCAACCCGAGTATGGAGGCCAACGGTAAAGCATTCATGTCTATAAAGAAAACCATGCGTTTGAAAAAAGGATTACTTGGAAACTTTGCCTTGTTTGCCGACTACTCTCAGAAAAATCACGCTGCTTCCATTCCTGCTGATATGCAAGAATTTCAAACGGATGCAAGTTTTCAGGATTGGCAAATTTCAGGAAATAAAGTGAAGCAGAATCTGGATCAAACTTTTGGACCTATTCTTTGGACTCAATACACCCTGCATCGAGGCGTCATGAAAATGACGGCACAAGTTTCCCCCATGGGTAGAATGAACAGAGAAAAAGTACACCTCGAACTTTTGAAAGAGGGTAAGTGGAAAAGGGTACAGAGTTCTGCGATTCATGAATATGCAAGTACGGCTCATTTTCGAATGGAAAACTGGAACGATCAGCAGCCAGTTCCTTTCAGGGTGGTTTTGAAAGATGGAAATGAAATGGCAGAATGGAAAGGAACGATCCGTAAAGATCCGAAAAATAAAAAGACTATCAAATTAGCGGCTTTGTCCTGTATGAAAGACGGAGCATTTCCCAATCAATATTTACAGCAAAATATTTTGGCCCAAAACCCGGATATTTTATTTTTTGCAGGCGATCAACTTTATGAGAGTAATGGAGGGTATGGGATTGTCCGGGCATCCAAGATCGAAGATGTGGCAAGGGCTTCTTTAAATTACCTTCCGAAATACTGGATCTTTGGGTGGAGCTTTCGGGATGTGATGAAAGACAGGCCATCCATCGTGATTCCTGATGATCATGATGTATATCATGGAAATATTTGGGGGTTAGGAGGAGGCCCAGTTCCAGAAGGGGGAAGCAAAAATAGCGATGGTGGATATGCTATGCATCCAGAATGGGTAAGGATGGTGGAACGTACCCAAGTTTCAAATTTGCCTGATCCATATGATCCAACACCAGTACTGCAGGATATCGGGGTTTATTACACTGATTTTAATTATGGTGGAATCAGTATGGCTGTTTTGGAAGATCGAAAATTTAAATCCGGACCGGCACAAGCAGTGGATAAAAAAACGCATAAGGGTAGGGTGGACCATGTTCGAGATTATAGTATGGATCCTAAAGTATTGGATAAACCAGGTTTGAGTTTGCTGGGTGAAAGACAGGAGAAGTTTTTGGAGCATTGGGCTGGGGATTACCGTGATGCATCGATGAAGGCGATTCTTTCCCAGTCTCCATTCTGTGCCGTTGCCACCCATCATGGGGGTGGAAAGGACAGCAATATTTTAATCGCGGATCTTGATTCTAATGGATGGCCGCAATCCGGACGAAACCGAGCGATTGAATTAGCGAGAAAAGCACATGCGGTTATGATTCACGGAGACCAACATCTTGCCACCGTGGTTCATCATGGGGTGGAAGAATGGAATGATGCTGGGTTTTCTTTTGCCGGTGCGGGAATCTGTAACGGATATCCCCGCTTGTGGGCACCCAAGGAATCGGGGAAAAATCGTCGGCCTGGCTCGCCCAATTACACGGGCGAATTTTTGGACGGCTTTCATAACAAGATAAATGTCTGGGCAGCGGCTAATCGAATCGACAAACAGTATCCTGAAAAAATTATAGGGAAGCCCACGACAATGCTTGAAAAATTAAACAATTCGGCATCCGGATATGGAATCGTAAAATTCCATAAAATTGAGCAGGAAATTACGATGGAAAGCTGGCCTATTTATGAGAATATGACCTCCGGTATTACCAGTTATGAAACGCATAATGGTTGGCCAATTACAGTTACCGTAGACCAGCAATACAGTCGGAAGCCGGTCGGTTATCTGGCTCCCGTCAAGATAAAGAAGGAGAGTTTAATTGTTCGTGTGCGGAAAGAACCATCTGGTGAATTGGTTTATGCTCGGCGAGTGACAACGGGTACATACCGTCCTAAAGTTTTTGAGATGGGTAGTTATCGAGTTGAAGTGGGGGAGCCTGGAAACTGGAAAACCTTTAAGAATCAAAAGATTCAAAACTAAGAGGGTGAAATAATGAAATTAATTTGCTTACTCGTTCTTTCTTTTTCCTCTTTCCTTACATATGGGCACCGCCTTGAATATGAGCCAGTGGAATTTTGGGTTGGTTCCTCAAAATGTTTTGTATTGGATGCTAATTCTAGCAATCAAAATAAACCCTGGGTCTGGTATGCCCCTACTTTACCTGCTCACCCCGATACGTCGCACAGTTGGTATATCGACAAACTTCTTGAAAAGGCAATTAGTTTTGCGGGCTGTGACCAGGGAGAAGTGCGTGGATCCCCCAAAAGCGTGGGCCGCTTTACAAAGTTTTATAATGAAATGGTCGATCGTGGATATTCAAAGAAACCCATATTGCTTGGGCAAAGCCGAGGCGGACTTATGATGCTAAGCTGGGCGGTCAAGAATCCAAATAAGGTAAAAGCCTTTGCAGGAATTTATCCGGTTTTGAATTTGAGGAGTTGGCCGATGACCCGAAATTTAAGCTCCACTTTAGCCGATTTTGAAATGGATCAAGATACCTTTTTAAAAACGGTTGATCTCCATAACCCGATCCATCAACTAGAAGGGTTAGCTCAAGCAAAAGTGCCTTTGTTTATGGTGCATGGAGATTCCGACCGGATCGTTCCACTTGAAGATAATACTGAGATTGTGATCAATCGATATACGAAGTTAGGGGGAGGAGCTGAAGTAAAGGTCGTGCCGGGAAAGGGACACCAAGTCGGCGACGATTTTTTTAAATCAAAGGAATTGATGGAATTTATAATTCAGCATTCGACTAACTAAGAGGAATATGATTTTGGATAGCTGTTGATATGTTTATAGACAATTAACTAGATTATACATTTACTAAAATACTTATGAAAAAACAAAAATTACTCGTTCTTCCAATCATTCTATTGTTAGGTTTCTCTGGTTTTTCACTCTTTGGTGGCAAAGCAATTAATTTATTATCGCCCAAGCAGATTAGTCTGAATAAAAACTGGACTCTTAAAAATGGGATTCTTACTCCCTCCGAAACACCGGGTGGAATAATTTGGTCAAAGGGTAAATTTAGCGACTTTACCATTTCCCTGGAATATAAGACTTCTGAAAAAGCAAACAGTGGATTATTTTTCCGTACAGACCCTAAGAATGCAGTGCAGGGAGGATTTGAAATTCAGATTGCTTCTCCTGGACTATACAGTGGGAAACACATTGTGGGATCCCTCTACGATGCAAAGGAAGCAAGGGTTGCGGTTGGTAAGCCGGATGGGGAATGGAATAGGATGGAACTGACATGCAAGGGATCGAGTATACAGGCTAAAGTGAATGGGAAAAAAGTAATCGATGTAAATATTGATGACTGGAAAGAACCCAACAAAAACCCAGACGGTTCCAAAAATAAGTTTAAGATTGCGTTGAAGGATCTTCCGAAGAATGGACACTTTGGACTTCAGTATCATGGCCAGCCCGTTTGGTTTCGTTCTATAAAAATTAACTCTTTAGAGTAATTTTTCTAGTATAGAACAAAGATCGGATGATTTCGTTTTGGACTATTACTGAGGGCGTAATTACCCAAAATTAATAGTGAGAAATAGATTTTGCTTCTATTTGGGGTCAAAGTGCTACTTGGCCCAGAATAATCGGCATAATGAAGTTGGTTTTACTCGGGATTAAATCAAAGGAGTTGTTCACAATTCTTTAAATTAGATTGTGTTTAGGGTTAAATAGAACAGAATTCAGAATTATTCATTTTGATGAACAATCATCTTTTATTAAAACTTAAACAATAAGGAATTAAAATGGCAGAACCAAAAGGACTTAACAAACCAGTAAAATTAAAAAGCGACTTAGCCTCATTCTTGGGTGATACTGAACTTCCCCGTACAGAAATTACACAGAAACTCTGGGCTTACATTAAATCAAACCAACTCCAGACGAAAACTGAAAATGGAAAGCCTGAAAACGCAGGTAAATTCATCGTTGCGGATGCAAAACTTTTGACTGTTTTCAAGAACACTAATGCAACAAGCAAGAGTGGTAAGGTAACAGATTTAAGAAATTTAAAAGAAGGTGAAACCATTAATATGATGCAAATGGCGTCTGTTGTTGGAGCCAATATTGAGTAATTCAATTTTAAAATTCTGAACCGGTCAAATTGGGTTCAATCAAGCACACTTATTTTTGAGTAAGTGTGCTTTTTTATTTTCTGTTGTAAATATCTTCAGATTCTAAAAGATGGTTTTCTATAAAGAAGCCTATGATGAATAATGAACACCGAAAAAGAATTGTTCTTGGAATTATTTTCATTAATCTTTCCATTTTTTTAATCTCTGTCTTTTTCTTAACCTATCAGGGTTCCTTTACCTACATTACTGGAAGCGACTTTGATTATTTCACGAGCAAAATTTTCTCGAGAAGAGGTTGGGATGCTCCTTTAATGATCCTGACTTGCAGTAGTCTATGTTCTCTTGGAATATACATGATTACAGTAAAGCCGGATAAGAAATAGTCATCATTAAGATCAATCATGATCGGAACTTTCCAGAATTGATGATCATAATAATTATGGAAATATTTATTAAAATTGATTCCTATTTTTAAAAAATGAAAAGTATCATATTATTACTCTCCTTTCTTCCTCTTGCCCTTGGTACTTATATTTGGGGTAGGGATGGATGGAAAATAGCATTTTGGCAAACCAGTGTTGCGAAAAGAATTGAAATTCCAATTGTTGAAGGAATGCCTGAACTAGGGACGCAAACTCAAGTCATTTGGGAGGAACGGTTCGTAAGTGGGATTGAAACGCCATTGGTTGGTCTTGCTGCAAGTGTCCTTTTATTTCTCTTTTTTTATATTAAATTGAGGCGATAATTGGTGATAGATAGGCCCTTTTCTTTTCCGCTGGAATTATTGTTTAGGTTGTAGGTCCGCTCCCCACAAGCATTTCAAATTTCTGTCTTTTGCCAATAATACCCGCTTTGGTTGCGTAAGAGGTGTAAATTAACTTTCTTTTTTAAATATGTTTTAATTTTCATGAAATTCTCTCTATGGTGAGGTATTGGCTCTAGGAACATGTGGTTGAATTCCATGAAATAAAATTGGAATACTCAACCGGCATGTTCAATGTTGTGTGCAGTAAGTTAATCATTCATTTTCACTACTATGTTTAGGTTTTCTCTAAACTTCAAAAGGGTATATAAGATCCATAAATGAGCGTACAGTTAAGTGATTTAAAGAGAGATATTCTAAATGGTATCGAAACAACAAGTATTTATGAATTGGCGGTTTGCAGTCCAATTGAATGTGCGGATTCACTTTCTGCTCGCTTGAAAAACAAGATCTTTTTCAAGCGTGAAGACTTACAACCCGTTTTTTCATTTAAGATAAGAGGAGCTTTTCACAAGTTAAATCTACTCTCCGCTAATCAAAGACAAAAGGGTGTAATTACTGCCTCCGCGGGAAATCATGCCCAGGGTGTTGCCTTAGGTTCAAGGGAACTCGGTATCAAGGCACTCATTATTATGCCAGTGACCACCCCCGAGATTAAAGTGCAGGCAGTCAAAACTCTGGGTGCTGAGGTTGTTCTTCACGGAGATAATTATGATGATGCCCTCAAACTCTCCCTTAGACTAGCCGAGGAGGAGGGCTACGAATTTATTCATCCCTTCGATGACCCAGATGTCATTGCCGGGCAGGGTACCATTGCCAAGGAAATCATCTCCCAAATGGGAGATACAATAGAGGCAATTTTTGTGGCAGTGGGAGGGGGAGGGCTTCTTGCTGGAATTGTAACTTATATTAAGGAGTTGTATCCAAAAATTAAGGTAATCGGGATTGAGTCGGAAGAGTCATCTTGCCTAAAGGCTGCAATGAAAGCCGGCAAGCGAGTAGTTCTAGATAGTGTAGGAATTTTCGCGGACGGAGTTGCAGTGAAACAGATTGGAAAATTACCTTTCGAATTAATTAAAGACCAGGTTGATGGGGTAATCACAGTTTCAATTGATGAAATCTGTGCCGCAATCAAAGATATTTACGATGAAAATCGAACTATCCAGGAACCAGCGGGTGCACTGGGGGTTGCGGGAATGAAAAAATATCTTCAATCTAATCCAGTAGAAAATAAAAAATTCGTGGTGGTAAATTGTGGGGCAAATATGAATTTTGACCGCCTTCAGCATATCGCAGAAAGAACAGAGATTGGAGCGAAAAGAGAGATGTTACTATCCGTTGGAATTCCTGAAGTACCGGGAGCATTTTTACGATTTTGTGAGTCACTCGGTAATCTTATGGTTACCGAGTTTAATTATCGCTATGCGAATGTTGAGAATGCACAGGTTTTTGTTGGTGTTGGCTTCCCGCATGGTGAATCAAACCGTTCAGAACTGCTCGATCAGCTCGTACGCCGGGGTTATGTAGTGGAAGACATGAGTGATAACGATGTCGCGAAATTACATGTTCGTCACATGGTGGGAGGCCGAGTGTCTTCTCAAATAGAAAATGAAAGACTATATCGCTTTCAATTTCCAGAAAGGCCGGGAGCATTGTTGGATTTTCTTAAGCATATGGATCCGATGTGGAATATTTCCCTTTTTCACTACCGAAACCATGGTTCGGCATATGGCCGAGTATTGGTGGGCATGCAAGTTCCGGAAGGAGATAGGGCATTATTTGAAAGTTTTCTTGTGAAAACAGGATACGATTATTTTGATGAAACCGAGAATGTTGCTTACAAAAGATTCCTGAAACCAATTTAAAGCTGTCATATTTCTTTCCTTTGTCTTTCAATTTTCTCTAGGAAGTTCCTTAGAAGCTAGCACTTTTAAGTGTTCTGATAGTAAGTGCTAATCACCAATTATTATTCGAGAAAACACCGCTGAAATTTATCTTTCGGAGCAAAATTTTTTTACTAAAGGAGCAAGATTTGAATCTTAATTCTTAAAAGCAAAACTGCAGGCTGGCTTGAACATCAACCAAAGGGGGAAATAATGACTCAGTTCTTCGAGTTTAATCATTAAAGGAGACCGCACCATTTTCCCTTATTTTTTTGGAGTAGGTTTTTCCGTTCAGTTTATATTTTAAGTTGAGTGTTTTTACGACTCCACCTGCTGGATCTTTTCCGGCTAGTTTGTTGGTCATACTAAAATCATACTGCATGCGATCGAGTTCTTTCTGTATTTTACTTTTAATATCCATTTGGCGTTTAGGATTTCCATCCTCTCCATAAAGCGCACTTATGAGTTCAACTTTGAGTTTTTTAAGGGATCGGAAAACTTTATGTTTGCGGTCTCCGGCTGAAACAAAATATGCAATTAAATCTTTAAGCTCTTCTGCATTCATTGAATTAATAAGCCCCCCTGGCATCATTGATATTGAAGAGCCATTTTTTGATGCCACTTTGGATTTCTTGATTTTAGTGAGATTAAGTGGCTGAAGTCCGGATTGAACGAGGCCATACTCGCCATCTTCTTCAGTGACAACTCTTCCCATTGTTATTGAACCATCTTTCATTTTTAATTCATGCTGTTCGAATTGTTCCGAGACAACCATGTTGGGATGAATCGTTGATTCGAGAATGGACTTGTAATCGCTGCGCTTGGCCAAATTGGTTAGGTCCGGACCGACGCCCCCTCCTTCATTCCCAAATCTGTGACAAGCTACACACAATCCTGCAGAAAACATTTTTTGGCCATTAGCAAAACTTCGTCCGGCTAAGGGTTCTTCATTGAGTACCTTCAGTCCTGAGTCGACCGTCCATGCTACGCCAGGACCTTTAGCTTTTGGTAGTTTGGCAAGATCAACGCTCTTCACTTCGCCCATGAGATATTGTAATGAAATGCGATCTTTATCTGGAACTGAAGCAATAGCAGATTCCCGGATTTTTTGAATATAGCCAGTAAACATGTTACCTCCCTTTTTAGTCATGAGGTTTTGTAACTCACCGAGGTACGCCTTTCGATCTTCCATGGTCCATCCAACCTGCACACCCTTTAAGCAAAATAGTAAATGAATGTTGAGAATGTTGGGAGTAGCATCCGCATCCATTGTGCTGAGAATCCGGCTACCATAATGCTTATTACGCTTCATGATATCGGTATCAAAATTAGGAATCTTTGCCTTGGTTGTTTTCATTAATGCTACTGTTTTTCGAACCACTGAAGGATGATCGAGGTAACAAAGTACTCGGCAAAGTTCTTCATTCAAATTGTTGTCATTGGATGGGAAAAATAGATCCAACTGTTCTCCAATCGCGTGGGCTTGGATTCTTTCAGGCATGCCGGCTCGGCTCATTATAACTGAATATGTTCGGAGTAAGGCAAGTTGCCCGCTTTTGTCTAATTCCTTGAAATCTATTTTGAGGAGACGTTCAACACTGGGCTTGAGACTGCCTTCATAATCGGAGCGAGCCAAACCTAGTAATGCGTGGATTGCGGCTACATCATTCTTTTCGGAATAAGCTTTCTGTGCCCACGATTTCGGACTTTGCCACTCGATTGCAATACGAGCCGCGTAGCGGATATGATAATCTTCGCTTCCGAGGTGAGGCCATGCAACTGCTAATGCTTCCTTATTGGCACTACCATGAAATGATTCCAGTTTGCGACGGGTCGCTCGGGCTTTGGCATGTTTGCTTGTGGTATCGAGCTGGGATAGCTCGGTAGATTCGGAACCTGTGTAGGTAATACGATAGAGGTAGGATTGACCACCCCGTCCTCCCACGCAAAAGTACATATTACCGTCCGGTCCAATCACCACATCTGTAAGTGCAAGTGATCCGTCTGAATTAGATACAAATTCCCTTTTCTCACCGATATAAGTTGATCCGCTCGGTTTAAGGTGGATGGAATACATCGTCGCGAATGTCCAATCACAAATAAAGAGTGCATCCCGATAATGCGTGGGGAAATTAGCATTGATTCCTGCGATTACTCCAGTGGGTGAACCAGGCCCTACATCAACTACTGAACCCACCGTATCAGGAAAGTAGTCTCTCCATTTTTTGGAAGTAGCCCGCCACCCACTGTCACCCCCGGATATGCCATGATTAATTCGAGTCGGTCGATACCATGGGGAACCTATATCATATTCCATATCGGCATCATAAACGAATAGTTCACCGTCCCGATTCAATGCAAAATCACATGGGTTTCGAAATCCCATGGTTATTATTTCCCGATTTTTTCCATCTGGGCTCATTTTCATGACCCATCCACCAGGTGCTTTGCCCTGTGCCATATGTCCATAAGCATAATTTTCAAGGAGCACATCATCTTTCCAATTAGTGGGGATTCTTGAATTGATAAATTCTGGAGGCTTGGTTGCGTTTCCTGCGATAACATAAATACTTTTTCCATCGGGTGAAATAATGATCGAGTGGGGTCCATGTTCGCCACCGCCAGCCATTTCAGCCATGAATTCTACTGGTCCAAGACTACCGTCTGGCAAAACCTTGGCTCGGGTTAATTTCCGATTCCCCATCATGTAAAGATGATCAAAGGCGTAAAGCATACCATAGACTGAAGATTCAACACTGAGTTTCTTAATCTTTGTTTCGTCGAATTTTTGTCCTGGCTTGGGGATTTCCACAAGGAAAGTCCCTGCCTTTTGCTGATCTGAAACCGTGAGTCGCCCCTTTTTATCAAAGGCCATGGAGATCCAAGAGCCAAATTTTTTCCTATCAACTTCGTAAATTAGGTCTACTTCAAAGCCAGGGGGAACATTCAAAGCAGTGGATGCATCCTTTACCGATGCTTGTACAGGCGGAATGCTGTATTTTCCAAAAGATAGAAAAAATGGGATGATTAGGGCTAGAAGGGAGAAGTTAACTTTCTTCATGTGTAAAACTGGAGTATATTTATGGTTAAGCTTACAATTCAATAT
This sequence comes from uncultured Opitutales bacterium, assembly GCA_905478775.1. GTDB lineage: Bacteria > Verrucomicrobiota > Verrucomicrobiia > Opitutales > Seribacteraceae > Seribacter > Seribacter sulfatis. Next base: position 16,252 of record CAJQKB010000115.1, read on the forward strand.
TTTCTAGCCAAAATCACAAAACTAAAAACCTTTAAAGAGGTAATAATTCGTCTAACCAACAGTACCAATTCTGTTGGTTATGGAGAAACGCTTAGAACTGTTAGGCTAAAAAACTTAGAAGCGATCGTAAGCTACCACTTTTTCATCGGGCAACCGCTCACCTCGTTCCCAGCCTGTTTTTGTTTGTTTTCCTACCGGAACCATAAAGCTAAGAATATAGTTTTGTGGTAAATTAATTAATTTGGAAACTTTATCAGCATCGAATCCGACCATCGGGCAACTGTCATAGCCAAGACCTTTTGCAGAGAGCATAAGGGTCATGCCCGCAAGAGCGGATGAACGGATTGCTTCGTCCCGAATAAGTTGTTCATTACCTTCGTAAAAAGATCGAATCATCGGTCCCAGCATATCCTGGACTTCCTGCGGGGCATGAGACCAAAAAGTGGACGGATCTTCTTCGTGAGACTGAAGATCTGCACAGATGATAAATAACACGCTTGCATCAGTAACATGAGGTTGGTCCCAGGCGAAGCTCCTAATTTGTTTTCGAAGTTCTTTATCCCGTACAACCAATAATCGATAGTTTTGTATATTGAATGAGGAAGGAGCAAGCTTGGTTAGTCGAATAAGTTCCTTTAAATCCTTATCAGGAATTTCATGGTTTGGGTCGAAATTTTTGACGGATCGTCGGGATGAGATGGCTTCAATTACATTCATGTGAACATTAAAATTATCAATGAGTTTGTTTAAGTTGATTAATTATTCGAAGAAGGAAAGGCTTTGATTCTCGCGAACTTTTTTGGTGTGAGTTTTTCCATCAAGCTTGTAGGTAAGTTCCAATATCTTAACTACTCCGTTTGCCGGGTCTTTTCCGGCAACTTCGTTGTTCATCACGAACTCATACTCCATTTGATTAATTTTATTTTGTATAATGGATTTTACACCTATTTGTTTTTCGGGGTTTCCCTCTTGTCCATATACTGCATTGATAAGTTCAATTGCTAATTTCTTTGTGGACCGGAAGACCTTATGTTTGGGATCACCCGCGGATACAAAATAGGCGATCAAATCCTTTAACTCATTGGCGTTCATTGAATTAATTAATCCACCTGGCATCATCGAAATTTTCGACCCCTTTTTGGATGCCACTTTGGATTTCTCAAATTTGGTAAGGTTCAGTGGTTGGAGACCAGATTGCACCAAGGAATAGTGGTCTTTTTCTTCGGAAACAATTTTTCCGATTACAAGAGAACCATCCTTCATGGTAAGCTCATGCTGTTCAAATTGATTGGATACCACCATGTTGGGGTGAATGGTAGATTCGAGCATGGATTTGTAGTCACTCCGTTTGGCTAGGTGGGTAAGATCGGGACCCACTCCACCTCCTTCATTACCAAAGCGATGGCAGGCGATGCAAAGCCCGGCGGAAAACATTTTTTTCCCGTTTGCATGACTACGTCCAGCAAGTGGTTCCTCGTTTAACGTGTTGAGAGCAGAATCAACCGTCCATGCGACTCCAGGGCCTTTTGCACGGGGAAGCTTTGCAAGGTCGATACCTTTAATTTCTCCAGTTAAATACTGAAGGGCTAACCTGTCCTTTTCAGGAACATTAGCGATGGCGGACTCCCGAATTTTTTGTAAATAGCCTGAGAAGTAATGTCCGCCTTTCTTTGTGAGTAATTCCTTCAGTTCGCCAAGGTAAGATTTCCGTTCTTCCATGGTCCAACCTGTTGATACATCTTTGAGGCAGAAAAGAAAGTGGATGTTTAAAATATTAGGAGCCACACTTTTGTCCATGGTGCTGAGGATTTTTTTACCGTAGTTACTTCCCCGCTTCATCACCTCGGGATCGAAGTCGGGAGCTACTGCTTTCGTTGTCTTCATTAAAGCAATAGTTTTGCTCACAACTGAAGGATGCTGGAGATGACACAACAGTCGGCATAATTCCTCATTCAAGTTATCGTCATTTGCAGGGAAGTGCATATCAAGCTGCTTACCAATGGCATTAATTTGAGATTGGCTTGGTATCCCAGCTCGGCTCATGATCACTGAGTAAGTCCGGAGAAGTGCAAGCTTATCTGTTTTATTTAGCTTCGAGAAATTTACCTGTAGCAGACGATTGATACTGGCTTGCATACTTTCTGGTTGGTCACAACGAGCCAGACCCAAAAGTGCATGAATTGCGGCAAGGTCATTACTTTCATCGTAAGCTTTACTTGCCCAGCTTTTTGGGTGTTGCCACTCAATCGCGATACGAGCTGCATAGCGAAGGTGATAGTCTTTGCTTTTTAAATAAGGCCATGCCGTTTCAACAGCTTTGGGGTTGGGACCCCCATGAAAGGACTCGAGCATATGGCGGGTTTTTCTTGCTTTCGCATGCTCGCTTGTAGTGTCTAATTTGGAGAGCGTAGTAGAGTCGCTTCCAGTATATCGAATGCGGTAGAGGTAGGACTGTCCCTTCCTTCCTCCTACGCAGAAATACATGTGACCATCTGGGCCTACATCGACGTCGGTAAGGGGGAGGGAGCCATTCAAATTGGTCAAAAAGGTACGAGTTTCTCCACTGTAGGAAGAACCTTCAGGGGTTAAGTGAAGAGAATAGATTGTAGCGAATGTCCAGTCACAAAGAAAAATTGCATCCCTATATTGAGTTGGGAATTTGGCGTTGATGCCTGAAATTACTCCCGTCGGACTACCTGGACCCACATCGACAACCGATCCAATTGTATCAGGGAAATATTTCCTCCACTTTTTAGATGTGGCCCTCCAACCACTTTCTCCACCGGATACGCCGTGGTTAATTCGGGTAGGACGGTACCAAGGCGTTCCCATGTCCCATTCCATATCAGCATCATAAATAAACATTTCACCATCTCTGTTGAGGGCAAAATCGCATGGATTGCGGTATCCCATGTTAATAATTTCTCTATCCGAGCCATCTGGATTAAATTTCAAAACCCATCCGCCTGGAGCTTTTCCGTTCCCGTTATGTCCATAGGCATAATTTTCTAACAGAATATCATCTTTCCAATTCGTGCGAATCCTTGATTTCTCAAAGCTCGGGGTGCGAGCGAAATTTCCGGCTACTAAATAGAGACCTTTGCCATCTTCTGTAACGATTAAGGAGTGTGGTCCGTGTTCGCTACCACCATATAGTTGGAAGAGTTTTTCTTCTTTGCCGAATTCCCCATTTTTCAAAACGGGAACGCGAACCACTTTACTTTGAGATACCATGTACAAATGATCAAAAGCAAAGAGCATTCCCCACTGTCCACTATCGAAAGGAAGCTTTTTAATCGCAGATTCTGTGAGAGTTTTCCCGACTTGCGGTAAATCGATGAGAAAAGTGCCAGCTTTGTATTGATCTGAAACAACTAAACGACCTTGTTTGTCAAAAGTCATCGAAATCCATGAACCATACTTTTTTTTGTCTACTTTATAAACAAGGTCGACTTCAAACCCGGGAGGAACAGACAAACCAGTTGAATCATCTACTACCAAGTTTTGCGAAGGGGATTTTTGTGCGTGGGTACAAAGCGTTGAAACCGCTAATAGCAGGCATGCGAGAGTATGTGGGAGAAGATGTTTCATGTTAGTTTAGTGGAATAATTGTAAGCAAATACAACTTTCTTACAAATTGTTATAAATTGAGAGGTTTAAAACTTTTAATAATTTCTTGTTTGGGAGAAGTATAAAACTTCAGATTATCTTAATATTTTGTAAAAAAGTTTAAAGTTATCTCTTTTGTGTGGAAAAAACCTTTTTAATAAAATTGTCTTTATTAATTGGTGGTACCTCATGATCTTTGACCTGCAAATAGCAGGGTATTCCCACTGTTTGACATTTTTCTTTGAGCAAACGGCCAAATCCAGCGTGGTGGATACCATCTCCTTTAATAACAGGAATCGGCGCCGGTTTTCCGTAGTTAAGGAATACGGGAGGGTCATCTTTGGAGACATGAGTAAGGGGGGAGCACTCAAGAGAAAGGTCTTTGTATTGATCCCAATTTTTCATCAGATGCTCATGGCTTTGTGCTCCGACTGTCTTCCAAATCATCGGATGTCGGATACAGGCAAGACCGATTTTCTTTTCCAAAAGAAACGGATCGAGAGTAGTTTGTCCGCCCATCGCAACGGCACCGCAAACACGTGATGATTGGCGAAGGACCGGATCATCACTCTTCGGATTGGCCATATCATCATGATAGGCAAGCCAAAGGCTGGATGCCGCTCCAGCTGAACCGCCAATTACGGCAATGCGATTCGGATCAAAATTCCATTCTTTAGCCTTAGTCCTGAGAAATTGAATGGCCCGGGCAGCATCGTGTACGGCAGCAGGTAATAGTTTAACTCCGGCCAGGCGATAATCGATCGATGCAAAGCTGTATCCCTTTTTTAATTCATTTGGGTTGGCAGTTTCATTCTTTTTTCCACCAAGCCAGCCTCCTCCATGAATATGGACAAGAAGAGGGGTCGGTTTTTTGGATTCAACTTTCCAAAAGTTCAGGGTCATGTCTTGATGTGGACCGTAGGAGACCTGACCGTAGGTAGGCTCGATCTTTTGGGCAAAGCTAAGGCTCGAACAGAGTAGGTAAAGTAGAGAAGTGAGGAAAAATTTAGACATAAATATTTTATTAGATTATTTTGAAAGTCTGGCAACTCAATGGGTTGGAAAAGTTTTTCTTTCATGAATGATGTTTATTCAATTTGACCCGTCCCTACATCCGCGTAGGTTGGGTCGAAATTAAAGACCAAATATGATGATTCACTAACACAATGTCTGCAAAACTGAATTCGCTCTACCCTAATCCCCTCCAATTCTTTGACAAGACAGTTAATATAATCGCGGTGGAGGATTATCTGCCTTGTGTCTTAAAGGCATGAAAAAAGAGACATTTTCTAAACGGTGGGCGGAATGGGTAACTCAATATCCAATTGTTTTTATTACATGCGGAGTTCTTTTAGCCTTGGGGCTTGGCTACGGCGGACAGTTTATAACCATAAGCAGTGACTACCGTTATTTTTTTGGGGAGGACAATCCCCAACGCTTGGCCTTCGAAAAGTTACAAAATGTATACAGCAAAGACGATTCTGCATTATTTGTCATTACCCCCAAGGATGGAAATGTGTTTAAAAAGAATACATTGTCTGGTATTCAATTTTTAACCGAACAGGCATGGCAGTTACCTTATTCAAGGAGGGTAGATTCAATTACCAACTTTCAGCACACCTATGCGGAAGGGGATGATTTAATTGTCAAGGATCTGGTTACTCCGGAAGAATTATCGGATCTTAAAAATAAGGTGCCCTATGAAAAGTTAAGGGAGATTGCATTAAACGAACCTTTGCTCAATGGATTATCAATCAATGCGGATGCGAGTGTTACCTCGGTCAATGTGTTTATGACCTTCCCGGGTAAGCATTCAATGGAAATTCCCGAGGCAGTGGCGGAGGCACGTAAGCTTGTGGATGAGTTTAAGAAAAAGTACCCCGGACATGAAGTGCATCTTTCCGGAGACACGATGTTGAACAATGCTTTCAATGAAGCGGGCGTAAAGGATATGACCACACTGACTCCTGCGATGTATGGTGTAATAATCTTAATAATGTTTGTTCTTCTTCGTTCGATATCAGCGGTCTTTGCCACTTTTATTGTAATGCTGTTATCTATCATTGGCGGTATGGGTTTCGCGGGTTGGATGGGAACGCCAATCACGCCGCCCTCTTCCATCGCTCCGGTGGTAATTATGACCCTGGCGATTGCAGATTCGATTCATATTTTGAAATCCATTCTGGTGGTTCTGCAAAAGGGAAATACCAAGCGTGATGCGGTCGTGGAGGGTTTGCGGGTAAACCTGAAACCGGTTTTTCTTACCAGTGCCACCACAATTGTGGGATTTTTATCCCTCAATTTTTCGGACACTCCTCCTTTTCATGATTTGGGTAACATAACCTCGGTGGGGGTAGCCATGGCTTTTATTTTATCGATTACCGTTTTACCGGCAATGATAACGCTCCTCCCCCTGAAAGTGAGGAAATCCAATAAAATTTCTAACCCATGGGGCACCCATGTTGGTTCATGGGTAACTGGTCGAAGAAAATCAATTGTAATGATCAGTTCGATCGCGACTATCCTGATCGGCTTACAGATTCCCAAGATTGAATTGAATGATGAGTTTATTGGATACTTCTCGGAGGACAATAATTTCCGAATCGATTCGGACTACACCATGAAAAACCTAACCGGGATTTATCAAATTAATTTTGATCTCAGTTCGGGAGAGTCGCAGGGTATCGCAGGCCCCGCTTTCCTGAAAAAAGTGGAAGAATTTGCCAATTTTTTGCGTAATGAGCGTATGGTCACCCATGTAAACAGTATCACAGATGTATTCAAAAGGCTGAATAAGAATATGCATGCGGATGAGGAATCTTATTACAAACTTCCGGAAGCCCGTGATCTCGCCGCTCAATATCTTTTGCTTTATGAAATGAGTTTGCCGTATGGATTGGATTTAAATAACCAAGTCGATGTTGATAAATCCTCCACGAGGCTGACGGCCAATCTTGGATTTGTGACCACTTCGGAAATAATTGAAATAGTGACCAGGGCTGAGAATTGGCTGAAGGAGAATTGTCCGGAAAGTATGCACACACTGGCAAGTTCCCCGGTTATTATGTTCAGTCATATTTCACATCGTAATGTGGTCGCCATGCTTAAAGGGACACTTCTGGCCTTTGGATTAATTACCGTGGTTATGATCGTGGCTTTGGGGAGCGTGAAATACGGACTTCTTTCTCTTATTCCTAACCTGGTCCCAATCATCCTGGGGTACGGCGTATGGTCAATATTTGTGGGCGAGGCGGGGTTTACTATTGCGATCGTGGGATCAGTCACTTTGGGGATAGTGGTGGATGATTCGGTTCATTTTCTGAGCAAGTTCAATTTAGCCAGACGAGAGAAGGGGCTTGGGGTGGATGAATCGGTTCAATATGCTTTCGAGAATGTCGGAGGTGCCTTGGTCGTGACCAGCATAATCTTAGTAATCGGGTTTGCCGTGCTGATGTTGTCAGAATTTAAGATGAATTATATTTTGGGTGCACTTTCTGCCCTGACGATTGCCCTGGCTCTTTTGATTGACTTTACCCTCCTTCCCGCCGTGTTAAGCTTTAGCGGGGGTAAAAAAACAATTTCGAACAAACAATCAAAATCGAACAGGCAATGAAATTATTTCAGTTAAACACTATCCTCGCCCTTGTGGTCTTTTCTTTTTCAGGTACCGGAGTTTTGGGACAGGAGACCGTTCCAGAGAAGGAAAGAGGGCTATGGGTGGCCCGACAAATCGATCAGGAAGATCAGGGCTTTGTTAATCAGGTCTCCGAAGCGACCATGACTTTACGAAACAAGCAGGGACAGGAGTCCACCCGACGTATGACCATTAAATCTCTCGAAGTCGATGGAGATGGCGATAAGTCACTGACTATTTTCAGCTCTCCCCGTGATGTGAAGGGAACCGCATTTCTTAGTTTCACTCACGCACTTGAACCGGATGACCAATGGCTCTTTCTTCCTGCTTTGAAACGGGTGAAACGCATTTCATCCAATAACAAATCGGGTCCTTTTATGGGCAGCGAATTTGCATATGAAGACATATCAAGTCAGGAAGTGGAAAAGTATAGCTACGAATACATTCGTGAAGAAGCGGTGCTGGGATCGGAGGGTCATGTGATTGAACGGGTACCGGTGGATCCCAAGTCTGGCTACACCAAACAAGTCGTATGGGTCGATGGAGCGAATTGGCGAATTGGTAAGATTGAGTTTTATGACCGAAAAGGAGAAAAACTTAAAACCCTGACCTTTAATGACTACAAGCAATATCCGAACAAAAAATGGCGCTCCAATCGGATGGAGATGACTAACCATCAGTCCGGTAAGAGCACTCAATTAATTTGGAGTGACATAAAATTCGAACAGGATCTCACCGAACGGGATTTCGATCAGAATGCCCTGAAAAGGGCACGATAAAATTGCTAACCTTTCAAAAAATCGTAATTCTGTGCCTGGCTTGCTGGTCGCTAGCAACGACAGTAGTTTGCGGGGAATTTTCCGGTGAGCTCTCTTTTGAAACCCGGGGTTATTTTCACGAGGGAGCACATGAAAACAATGATAGAGTGGATCTATCAATTATCCTACAACCTGAATATGTAGTTGCATGGGATGAGGACAGAAAGGTTTTCACTTTTGAACCCTTTGTGCGCTATAGCAGTCTAGATAAAGAGCGTAGCCATGTTGATATTCGCGAACTAAGTTTCCTTGGTAGTTGGGAGCTGATTGAGCTTCGGGTTGGGATAAGTAAGGTTTTCTGGGGAGTGACTGAGAGCCAGCATTTGGTTGATGTGATTAATCAGACTGACCTCGTGGAGAGTCCTGACGGGGAAGATAAATTGGGACAACCCATGATCAATATCGCTTATGTAAATGAATTTGGAAATTTTGAAATATTTCTTCTTCCTTATTTCCGAGAACGGACTTTTTCGGGAATTGACGGCCGGTTTCGAGGCAGTCCGGTTGTAAATATGGAAAACGCAAGCTATCTCAGCGGTAGTGGCAATAATCATCTCGATGCCGCTTTTCGCTGGTCCCACTATATAGATGAACTGGATTGGGCTTTATCCTATTTCGAGGGAACTGACCGGGAGCCACGATTGTATAAGAATGCAGATGGAACCGCACTTGAGCCGGTTTATGGACTGGCCAGGCAGGCCAGTCTCGAAATACAGTATACAGTTAGCGACTGGTTGCTCAAAGCCGAAGTCTTATCCAAGCACAGTGATCTGCATGGAAACTACTGGGCTACAGTAACCGGTTTTGAATACACTTTTGCCAATGTTCACAGAGGCATGGATGTGGGCTTTCTTTATGAATACCTTTATGACGATCGCAAAGAACTTGCTGGGAGCGGATTGGATAATGCCACCTTTCTGGGTTCCCGGGTGGCGTTGAATGATGAAAATGGATTTGAATTACTGGTTGGAAGTATCATTGACCACCAAACTGGACGAATAAATAATGCGTTTCTTGAGTCAACTCGACGCATTAATGAAAATTGGAAATGGACTTTAGAGAGTAATTTTTTGGTGAGTCCCAAATCCGGCAGTTTTCTAGAACAGGTAAAGCGCGACGATTATCTGCAGGCAAGCTTGTCCTTCTTTTGGTAGGGTGCCTCATTTTTATTGATCTGTTCGTTTTTCGTCACCCAAGTAAATGATTTTCGAGTCGAGGTCGTATTGTTGCAGGTCAGCACCCTGTAGATCGTGTGTGGAAGGAAAGGTACGGGGACTAATCTCAACGGTGGATTCTTCATTGACAGTGTATCCGGCCTTTTCAATCCAGCGTCTGGCCCGCTTACTTTGATCAGATCGGGAACTTTCAAGCGAATCGATTCCTGTTTTATTCTTAACCGGGGAAAATTCTTCAAGCCGGTCAGCTTCCAGGATTAAAGGGTTTTTCGCAAGGGGGAGGGCATCAAAAACGAAAGTTTCAAATTTAACGGCATTGGGTTCGTCTGGATTAATTAGGTTTCCATTGTCGTCGATATAAGAGACTTTTTTTTCTGCCCGATGGTAGGGCAGTTTAATTTCTCCACTGGCAAACTGTTCGATAAAGTCACGGCGTAAGATATGGATCGCAGGGCTTCCCGCACGGTATTTGATTCGCCCATCGTCTTCTTTTTCGAGCGCCTTTTCCTCGGGGAGATCGGAGTATTCAATAATGGTAATCCTATCGCCGATCGAAACGAAATTCCCCAGTTTTTCAAACGGCCCGGTTTTGGTTAGTGAACGGCTCGACATGTCTGATTGTTGAAGGTCATGTAATCCAATGAATAATGGGTTGATCGTGCTGACTAATGGATTGTCGACCTGAAAATAAGACACATGCTCGATACCTCTCTTGGCCATATCCGCAACCGAACCGGAATCAATCAAGGCTTTCAGTGAACCGCCGTGTCCGTTCGGAGATAGGGCTAGACTGTCCTGAGACGCTCGCAGTAGATTTCCCTCGAAGTCGGTAGCCGGCATAACGCCCTGGGCAAAGAATTTGATGTTCTCTTTGCCGAGACCGTAAAAGTTTTTTTCTTCAAAATGTGCAGTCGTAGCTTTCAGATTCAAAGGGCTACACATAATGTACCATGGAATGGTCACCTCATACTTTTTAGATATTCCAAGTATCTGTTCAGCGAACAGTTGAAAGAGCGGTTTCTTTTTGATCGGGCTTACCGGTAAAGTTCCCTTAGGTCCATCATATCCAAGCCGGGTACCCTGTCCGCCCGCGACTGTAAATGCGGCGGTCTTTCCATTACGAATTAGAACCTCTCCATGTTTAAATGCTTTGTCATAGAGTGTTTTTTGTTCGGCGTTTTCGGGTGCGAGGGGAAAATAAGAGGCTGGGTCATATTCGGCGGGTAAGCTTGCTTCTTCTTTTTGAAAGATGCATTCATTCAATGCGGATTTGAGTTCATTCCAGTCAAGTGCCTCTATTTGTTTAGAAAGTTCAGCACTATTTTCAGAAAGATGCGCCATTCGAGTCTTATTTTTTTCAATTATATCCATAGCAATAGCTCACATTTAGTTATTCTTACAGTTACTGGCAACTGCAACTAGGTGAACCTAGAGAAGTCACAAATTACAGTACTAGCTTAAGAAAATTTTATTCTACTAGGACAGAAGACCAAGTTGTGGCTTTCCTTTGTGCGCAACGGTGAAGGGGCGAACGGTGGGACTGTAGAGAACATGATCGACTGGGATACCCAATGCGTGGGCAATGGTTGCGTTAAAATCAGGAATGGTCATGGAGTCTTCAATGACTTCTTCAGCACCTTCGGAAGTCTTGCCATGAACATATCCACCCTTAAATCCTCCTCCGGCGAGTACGCTAGTAAATGCCTGTGGATAGTGGTCTCGGCCCACATTTTGGTTGATTTGGGGAGTACGTCCAAATTCAGTGGTTAAGACTACAACGGTGTCTTCAAGTTTTCCAACACGTTTCAAGTCATCGAGCAAGGCAGCCACCGCCTGATCCATGATGTGGCAGAGCTCGGGAAGGGAGGTGAAGTTATTTTGATGAGTGTCCCAGCCCCCAAAGCTGACTTCAACCGAGCGAACATTTTGTTCGATTAAGCGACGGGCAAGCAGACAGCCTTGTCCGAAGGGTTCGGTCCCGTAACGAGATTTAATTTTTTCATCTTCTCGGTGGATGTCAAAAGCCGCAAGATCGGGACTGTCCATTAAGCGAACCGCATCAGCATACATGTGACCATAGGCCCGGATTGGTTTTGAGTGATACCGTTTGAGGAATTCCGCATCGATATCATTGGCCAAATTAAGTCTCCTATCAAAGCGAGTTTTTTCTACCAATGCCTTTGCGTATTTTAATCCGGATTTGGGTTCGTTGATTGCGAGTGGCTCAAATTCGGGTTCAAAAAACCCACCACTTCCATGAAACCGACTTTCCCTTCCAATAAATACTGAAGCGGGAAGGGTGGGATTTATTTTCCCTTTTAATTTGTGATACCAAGAACCAATTCCAGGATGTCGAATGGTAGCGCGCTGCTGGTAACTGGTGTGCATGAAATAATTTCCCTTTTCGTGGTCGCCTGCAGTGGAGGTGAGTGAGTTCACGATGCATAACTTTTCTGCATGCCTTGCCAAGTTAGGGAGGTGGCTTGATACTCGGATACCGTCGACATTTGTATTGATCGGTTTGGTCGATCCTTGGTTTTTGTGGCTGGTTTTTAGATCAAATGTATCGATGTGGCTCATCCCGCCCTCCATGTAGAGGTAGATGAGTTGTTTGGCTGGGTCCGCGGGTAGTGGCAAAGCACTTTTCCCACCAGCAGCTCCAAAGCTATTGCTCGCGGAAACCCCAAGAAAGCTTCCGGCAGCGAGTTCGAGAAAACGGCGGCGGTTGAAATCAGATTTTATCATTGTATAAATGTAAATTGGCGAGAATTAAGCAGAGCCCAAACGAGGTCTTCGATGGTTTCTTCCCCATGGGTTTCATAGTCTGAAAGAACTCTTTCTATTTCAGAACTGTTTGGTTTTCGAGTAAGCATGGATCGATAAATAAGGTCGATCTTATCCTCCGGTGTTTGCAGTGCAGCTAAGAGTCCACCAAGAAATGCGTTCGAGTTTTGAATGGCTAGATTCAGGGGGCTATTGAGCAAATATAAAGCCTGTGGAATCGATGCATTGGATGAAGAGTTGTCGATTACCTCCCGGTCTGACTGGCCAAAGTCCCGTAAAAAATGTCCACGCTTGGCAGGTGATTCCAATTCCACCGCCCGAGCCATTTGTCGGACCACATCCCGAAAATGATGTAGGGATAATCGCTCCCTGTCCTCCCACCGCCTGCGTTCGTTTGGATCCAGATTACCCGGTGCTTTTCGGGGTCGTGCCAGAGATATTCGATCATTGGTTTCCATTGTAGTTGTCTCCATGGAACTCCCCATTATGGTGCTCCCCATCATCGTCGCAGGGTTTGCTTGGTTGTCCTTGAGGTCAACCAAGACCAGTTCACGATTCTTTGTTTCCATAGCACGGACTTTTACTTTGAGTTCATCAGTCAATTCTCTGGCAAGTTCATTATTGGATTGAGCATATGCGGAAGAGATTTTTTTCTCATATTCAACCTGTTCGGCCCTCATTTCCCGCCGTTGTGCACCGGCTTCCCTTATTCTGGGCAAGACTTCTTCAATAGGTCTGCCTTCAAGGCTCTGGTAAATTGCTTTCGTTCGGGCAATCCGTTCCTGGGTCCGTTTCCTATTTGGGGCATAAGAGTCCACATTAGGTAGAATGAGCGCGGTAATGGAATCCCAGATTTGTTCGGCACTCATTCGCTTTAACAGCGGGCCGGCAAAATGAAATTTCATTCCCGGGGAATGATCTTCCAGATGCATTTCCCTGCGGAAAAGTTCAGTGTGAAAGAGAACATTTTGAAAAGCACGGATGTCGTAATCAAGTTCCTGCATTAAATTTTCAAGAAAACGGAGTAATGCTGGTTGGTTGATTTCGGTTCGATCCGTCAGGTTGTCCACAGGTTCAAAGATTCCGTGACCAAACGCTCGTTTCCAAAGCCGATTAACAATCACTCGGGTGAAGCGAGGATTTTCGGGAGAGGTTAACCAGTCTGCATAGGCATTTTTTCGTTCCGTCTGATCTTCAAGGTGAGGGATTTCCGGTCCAAACATAGTGCCGGGTTTAACAATCTCCTCGGGCGCACCGTTGTCATACTGGTAATCGTGAGGGAGTTTGAGGGGTTTGTCGTCATGGTGCTTTACCTGAACATTAGAAATATGCCCATAAAGCATGTTGACAGACTGAGAAACCGGGTTGTCAAAATCTTCGACTTTTTTTCGAGCCGCAATGGCCCGAACTGCGGCTTCTTTGAATTGTTCCTTGGTGAGGTTATTTCGTTCTAGGTAACCCGGTGCATACGGCTGACCAAGCCATTCGTCGATTTTTGATTCATCATGAATATGGGGAAAGTCTTCAAAACCTGCCTCTTTCTTATAAGCAGCATTCTTTCTTTTTCCAAAATCCTGATAGACCCGCTGACGGTTTGAATTTTTGGCCACCCCCATACGAACATCAAAATCATAGGTATAAGCAGCCATTTTGAAATAATCCATTTGGGTCCATTTGTCGAAGGGGTGGTCGTGGCACTGAGCACATTCCAAACGGGTACCCAGGAAGATACGGACTGAATTGGACATATTGTCGAGGGCCATACCTGCATCACGCAGATAGTAGGCGGCGGCAGGGTTGTCAAAAATCAGTCCATGCCCGCTTACCAGTTGGTGTACGAGGTGATCGTAAGGAGTGTTGTTTCTTATCTGGTCTTTGATCCATTCCCGATAATAAAGAGTATAATCAACATTCGTGGGAATCCGCAGCAGATCCGCCCAAAATTGATAGTGATGAGCCGTGTAGCCCGCATCATTTGAAAGTAATTTTTGAATCAGTTCTGAATGTTTGTTTTTGGAGTTGGAATTGAGGAAATTATTTGCTTCTAAAATCGTGGGAATACGGCCGATGATCGAGAGGTAAATTCGTCGGAGGAATAGACCGTCACTGATAAGAGGATTGGGGTTCAGGTTCTCACTTTTTAAGTGAGCATTCAGGAGTTCGTCGATTTTTTCAGCGGCCGGGCGCGGATCAAATGAGGTGGTTCCGGAAGGTTTTTTTTCGCTCAATGAAATAGCTTCAATTGCATTATTTGAACCGGTGGTTTGTGTGCTTGAATCAGTCTTTTCACCTGTAAAAAAGTAGATAATACCTCCGATCAAAGAAATTGAAACTAAAGCCACCCCGCTGAGAACATAAATTTTTCTACGGGTTTTGGGAACCGGTTTGGCGGTCTGTTGTTCAAGCGTTGCCCGCACCTTTACGGATGGGGTGCGCTCCGGATTCCTATCCTTCTGCTCGGGTTCTTCTCGGGCGGGCAGGGGGTTTTCAGAGATACCGGGAACCAAAGATAACTTGACCCAATTGGCTCCATCATAACAGGCCAGATCATCCTCAGTAAAGTTTTTCGCCTTGAGGTATTCCCTCAGCTGAGCAACGGAGTAGGGACCGAAATTTTTATCATCTCTGTGAACATATACTTTCATACTTTACTGCTCGTCGAGGGTCTTTCTGCGTTTTAACAGATTACGATTACGAGCCCCATTCTCTTGAATTAGATCAAGATTATTATTTTGTTTAGGATGCGGCCCAACTTGAAAAACCTGCAGGTTATCAAAGGAAGCTCCTGCTTGATCGACCTGAAAGGCAAGTTCAGTCCGTAGATTTCTCATCATCGGGTGTTTTGCATAAACCATGTGTTTGTGGTCGAGATGAGCAACTAGATGATCATCGATAAATTCGATGGTCATCGTATACCATTTGCCTTCTTTGAAATCGTGAGCACAATCGCTATGTCTCGTCGGAAACCATGTCCCTCTTTTGTCTTGTGCGGTTTGAATAAAAAAATTGTCTTTTTGAATATGGAGTTCGGTCTTGTAACTACCATTTGAACCCGTGATTAAGCGAATATCTGTGGCTCCATTAAATTGAAAATCAAATCGTATCAAAGCATCCTGGAAATTTGGATCTTTGTAAAAAATCCGTTTATTTGTATTTCCCTTTTGGTTGCATAATAGAACTCCACCTTCCACCTGCCATTCCTTTTGAAAAAACCAATTCTTGCTGACCTGACCTTCTGAGAAATGTTCACCGAAGAGGAGATTTCGTGTCTGAGTAAGCAAAGGTCGGGACGGTATCTGTGCACCAATTTTTTCACGCCAAACCTGAAGGTCACGGTAAAGTTTTTGAACAACTTCCGATTTGGATCCTGCTAGATTTGTTTTTTCCGACGGATCATTTTTCAGATTAAAAAGTTCAAACTGTTCAGACTTCTTCGGATCAAAGTATTCAATTAATTTCCAATTCCCATGGCGGATGGCACCACTGGAGATTCCGCCAAGAAAGTGAGGCCGATCCAATGGGTAGTGCCAATGCAGGGATTTACGCGAGACAGCGGAAGATG
>CAJQKB010000116.1 GCA_905478775.1 uncultured Opitutales bacterium
GAGGAGGATCGACGAAATGCTCGAGTTCAAGCCAGCTATATTACCAGATTAGTTAAATGTATTCGTTGGGAGGAAAATTCAACAGAGAGGCAGAAAAACTTTAAAATTGTTGTGGTAGGGGATGAAACTGCCGGTCTGGTAAATTCTCTTTCTTTCTTGGTGGAGCAAACTAATTTATCAAATGAGACTCATTTTATTGAGGTATTTCACTTTCCTAATTCTAAATCTGAGGAAGCAATAGATTTTATTACTGCAGGCACAAATTTTGTTTATTTCACACAGGATTCCATTCTGACGGTTAAGGATGTGACTCCTTACAAAAAGGGGGCTTTGCTGTTGTCTCAAGGTCGTGAGTTTATTGAATTGGAAAGGGGTTGTATTGCTTTTGAGAAAAAGAAGAATCGAATTAAACTAATTATGAATGTAAGATGCTATAATCGGAAGATTTCTCGTGTGAACCCTGTTCTCACTTCTTTAAAAAGTGTGGTTGAGGTAGTGGATCCTTATCTTTAGGAAAACTTGCTCCTAGATTATTTCAACTCCGCGAGGAGAATTGAAATGTTCTTTTCATTTTCCCCTTTTGCATCACAGATCAAAAATTGTACTTCATCTCCTATTGAAAGTGAGCGAATGTAGGAAATAAAGGGCTCGATTCTTTGATAGGTGATTCCGTTTACCTCTCGCATAATATCTTCGTCTTTAATTCCCGCTTTTCCACAAACTCCTTTTTGAGAAACTTGTCGAAAGAGGAGCCCTTTTACTTGATCGGGTATGGTTTCTATAAGAACAGGCGATTGCCCCCAAAGTTCCTCCACCGCCGCTTGAATGGTGGGTACCGAAATGGTCTTTTTCTTTTCGAGTAATAACCTGATCGAAGGTAGGGCAACTGCTGAACTTACTCCTTGATGCCCGCGATCTGTTGTAACACCAGCTACCTGAATTGCAAAAATTTCTCCCTTCTGATTGACCCACGGTCCGCCCGAAGTTCCAGGTGCGGCAATGCCAGTAATTGGAAAAGTATTCGTGAACGCTCCATCATACCAAGAATACGACTCTGACCTTCTCGCAATCGCTCCCTGGAGTAGTAAGTTGTGTCGAAAAATGGGAGAACCCATTAAAAAAACCGCAGTTCCCTCTCTCGGGATTTGCTTGGCAAAGGGAAGAAAAGAATACCCGCCTTTTTTTTCTGGTAGTGCCAGTAATGCAAGGTCACTGCCTCGGTTAGTTGCGACGAGCCGAAGTGGTAGCCTTCCCAGATTACGGGAAAGGGCTTCAATTTTTTTGCTTTTCTTCTTAATCACATGAAAGGCGGTCATCACCAACCCTTTCGCATCTACAATAACACCCGACCCATCTAATCTTCCTCCCACTAGTATTTCTACGCAACCCGGAGAGATCTTTGAGTATAGATCGTCTTTTGGCTTTGCCTGCGTAGTAAGGAAGAAAAAGGGAATCAAGAAAATACGGATTGTCATCCAAAAGTTACGTCTCATGTGTTTCATCTTTCAACAACATTTCTAATCTGTAAAACTTATCTTGTGGAAATAGGGCAATTTCTTTTAAAGATGCTTTTTAATTCATCAAAGTGGGCTAATAAAATAAAAAACTTATTCACAAAATGCGTTTTTTAATCGAGCCATATCATTCTACCTTCTACAACTGTTATATGGGACTTGTTTCTAAAAAGTTACAAGAGATATTAAAATACTTCGAACGTTTTACTTTCGAAGCAATCTAAATAGGTATTATGAGCATTACATATCGAGAAGCAAAGCGGATACTTGCTAAACAAGAGGAAGCACGGGAAATTATTAATAGTTACAGGGGGATGGAAACTCTGGGGAAAAGACTGCAGTTGAAAAACAATAAGGAATTAATCCTTAAATTGTTTGAGATTGAAGGCGATCAATCCATTGTGGAAGTTTTTACCCACTTGAAAGCTCTTTACGAAGAACAGTGGGGGGATGCGGAGGCAACTGCTCCGCCAGAAGTTCCCGGGCAGGTTAATGAGGTCTTGTCCTCCGATAAAGATACTCCGGTTTCCACCAAGATTGATTCTGAGGAAACGATCGAAGTTACCAACTAACCTTTTTTATCTTCTGCTTGCAATTTTGTAAATTGCACCGATGTTTAAGTAAATCGCTTACATTTTGAACCTCACGCACAGATTCAAGACACCCACTTGTTTGTCAGGGAGCATTCTTCTCTCACATCCGACCCTTGTGGATCCTAATTTTTTCAAAAGTATCCTGTTTATTTCCGCTCATTCTGATGATCACGGTACATTGGGGGTAATATTAAACCGACCACTCGGCCAAACCTTAGGCGAGCTTGACAGTTCCTTTCAAAATAAGAATTTTGCGGAAGTTCCTGTTTTTGAGGGTGGTCCAGTCGAGACTGAAAAACTAATTATTGCCGCTTGGGAATGGTTGGACTCTCCCACTTCCTTCAAACTTTATTTTGGAATTGATCTTGAGAAAGCAGAGTCATTACGACTTGAAAATAGTTCCATTGAAATTGCCTGTTTCCTCGGTCACTCGGGGTGGTCACCCGGTCAGTTGGAAGATGAATTAAAGGAGGATGCCTGGCTTGTTTCTTCGTTGGATTATAAACTTTTTTCCAAAATGAAGGAAAAAAAGAAGATTTGGAGAAAAACAGTAGGTTCAATCAATGATGATTTACGCCTGCAGGCAGATTGTCCGGAAAATCCATCGGACAATTAATTGGTAAAATCGCTAAATAGTAAAAAAAAGTTACTTTTTGAGCGTGAATTTCTCTTTGGCATTGGTTTTGCTATTTAATTCTCATCCTATACCCTTTACTGAATAACAAACTACCCCTATGGGTTTCCCTATCTATAACAATCTATGAGTAAGCATAAATTAGAATACATCTGGCTCGATGGCTATCAGCCAGCACAGAGCCTCCGAAGTAAAACGTTAATTGTTGAGGATTATTCCGGCAAGTTAGAAGACACCAAGCAATGGTCTTTTGATGGTTCCTCAACTGAGCAAGCAACTGGGGGTGCCTCCGATTGTCTTCTTGAACCAGTCGCGGTTTATCCAGACCCTGACCGTTTTGGCGGAGATGGCTGGCTTGTCATGTGCGAAGTTTTAAACGGCGACGGAACTCCTCATGAGTCTAACGGTCGGGCTTTGATCAGCGATGATGATGATGATTTTTGGTTCGGTTTTGAGCAGGAGTATACCCTTATTGATCCTGATACAAACTTACCCCTCGGTTTCCCCAAGAACGGTTTTCCAGGGCCGCAGGGGCCATACTACACCTCTGTGGGTGCAAGAAATACCAAGGGGCGTGATCTTGTTGATGAGCATCTTCACTTATGCTTAGAAGCTGGTTTAAATGTAGAAGGTATTAATGCTGAAGTAATGATGGGCCAATGGGAATATCAAATTTTCGCAAAGGGTGCAGCTTCTGCAGGAGATCAAATTTGGTTAGCTCGTTACCTTCTTGAGCGGACTGCGGAGAATTATGATATCGCAATCGACCTTCATCCAAAACCGGTAAAAGGGGATTGGAACGGATCGGGTATGCACGCAAACTTTTCGAACGGTGCAATGCGTGAAGAAGGCGGAGAAGATCTATTTAAAAAGATTTGTGAAGAATTCGGCAAAAACATTGATCGTCATATTCGCGTTTATGGAGCCTACAATGAGCAACGCCTCACCGGTGCCCACGAAACTCAGTCAATTGATAAGTTCAGTTACGGAGTTTCAGACCGTGGTGCATCGATTCGTATCCCTGTGGGTACGATTCAGGATGGTTGGAAGGGCCGATTGGAAGACCGTCGTCCCGCTTCCAATGGGGATCCCTACAATATTGCTGCCGTTATTATTAAGACAACTAAAGAAGCATTGTCTCAATAATTTCAAAAAGTTTTACTTAAAAAGGCGGTGGAGCAATCCATCGCCTTTTTTATTTCCTTTTTTTCATCACCACTGCAAATTCATCCCCATCCGAACAAAAGAATCGAAGGGCGAGATAATAATGAGAATCCTGTTTGTAGAGTTTGGTTTTTCTTTCCCCTTTTTCAATCCAAGAAGCTTCAATGGCTTGTGCTTGTTCGCTCATTAAAGTTCCCTGGCGTATAAATTCCCTCTCCACTCCATGTGTTCCTACTTTGATCCAGCCTTTTTCATTCCATTCGCGGATCACATCCTCTTTTTCGGGAGTACACCCAAAAATAATAAACAGGCCAAGAAATAAGACGAAATTTCGCATCAGTTTACTTGGTCCAATCAAATGGAATCAGATCTTTCCAGCAGGTCGTTTTGATTTACCCAGTTTTTCATGGAATTTTTTCCCTAGAACAGAAAGCTGTTCAACCACTTTGGGGAATTGTGATTTTAAATCTTTTAATTCTCCGATATCTTTTTCCAAGTCGAACAAGGCTAATCCAATCTTTGCTTGGGAGTACTTAGTTGGGATTCCATCCGTTCCTCCGGGCTTACCGGCCATAGTTCGGTACCCGTGGGGAAAGTGCAGCTTCCATTTCCCCTGCCTCACTGCTTGTAATTGATTCCCGTAATAAAAGTAATACGCTTTTTGGGGAGACTTTGCCTCATTTTTGAGCATCAAGGGAAGAATGTTTTTTCCATCGATTTTATGCCCCGGTAGTTTTGCACCAATCATTTTGGCGATAGTGGGTAAAAGATCGATAGTCATAGCCGGTTCCGAGCATACTGAATTGGCGGGGATCTTTCCCGGCCACCAGGCTAATGTGGGTTCTCGGCAACCCCCGTCAAACATGGTGCCTTTTCCTTCCCGTAAAGGAGCCGCGGAACCGGCATGGTCACCATAATTAAGCCAGGGTCCATTATCAGAGGTAAAAAGAAATAGAGTGTTTTTTTCCAGCTTATGTTTGCGAAGAGTTTTCATGATCTCCCCCACGGACCAGTCGACCTCCATCATTACATCCCCAAATAATCCCGCACCGCTTTTTCCCTTGAATTTTTCCGAAACATAAAGAGGTACATGGACCATACTATGGGGGATATAAGCAAAAAATGGCTTATCTTTATTTTTTTCAATAAAGGAAACGGCTCGTTCAGTGTATTGCTTGGTGAGTTGCTCCTGGTCTTTCCCGGAAACCTTGGGATTGATGACTTTATTTCCCTCGATTAAGGGCAGGTGGGGCCATCTTTTTACTCTTTCCTCCATAGATAGATGGAGCACGCCGGGATGATAGGGCCACATGTCATTAGAATAAGGCAGACCGAAATATTCATCAAATCCATGCTGTTTGGGAAGGAACTTTTTATGGTGCCCCAAATGCCACTTGCCGAAACAGCCGGTAGCATATCCTTTTTGTTTACAGATTTCTGCAATTGTCACTTCGTTCGGATTGATTCCAATATTTGACTTGGGACCCAGTGCACCGAGTATACCAATGCGCACATTATAGCACCCGGTAAGTAAACCGGCCCGGGATGCCGAACAGACTGCCTGGGTCACATAAAAATCGGTAAATTTTCTACCCTCCTGTGCCATTTGGTCAAGGTTCGGGGTCGGATAGTCCTTGGCTCCAAAAGGGCCAATGTCCGCATATCCCATATCGTCCATAAACATGATGACCACATTGGGTGGTTTTGCCGCTAAGAAAACGGTAAAGAAAAGAAATAGAAAATAGGTAAATTTAGGGATCATGATTTCTGTTTGGATTGTCGAAAGCAGGATGTTACGCAAACTCATATAAGTTGTGCAATGTTAGATCACTCTTTTAATTCTTTTTTTTATTCAGATTCCTCAACTGCACGGCTAATCCATTTAATAGTGTGACGGGATAATTCTCGCTCGCCCAATTGACCAGGAAGTCGGGTAGGGCACCCCCAGGATGGGATAATGTTTCAAAAGTTACCGCTATTTTATTTCGATTAATTTTTTCAATGGAATAACGTGTAAAAATAATATTAATCCGAGTCCCAATTGTTTTAGGTGCTTTAGGATGTGTCACCGATTTCATTTCCATACGAATTTTATCCGGGCTATCCCGAATGATTCTTGATTCGAAAACTACATCCCGATCACTTACTGGAAAGGGTGAGTTAATAGCCTGATAAAAAATCTTGTGCTCTGGGTTAATTTCTTCGATCAATTTTCCCGATTTAAAATTCTCGATCCAATTCTTCCATCC
>CAJQKB010000117.1 GCA_905478775.1 uncultured Opitutales bacterium
AAATGCTTATACATACGCAATGGAGTATTACTCAAGCAGGACCAAGCACTCCCCACCGAATGATACGTGCCCGGACCGCCCACATTTTGAAGTTCCTTCCCTTGGTGCAGCTTAGTGAATCCCTTCCGACTACTTTGATCAAACCCAAAGGGCCCCCACTCATAACAGGCACCATTATCGCTGGTGAATAGAATGAGGGTATTTTCAAGATCTTCACCCTTTTCCAAAAGCGATAGGATTTTGCCAATCCCCTGATCCACATGGTCGATCATTGCGGCAAAAGTAGCCATTCGGTAAACAAGGTCCTCCTGACGGTTTTGAGGTATATCCTTCCAGTTAGGGTTTGGTTTTCCAGCATATTGATTGGCAATGTCATCGCGGTCAACCGGTACATCGGAAAGCTTAGTAAATTTCCACGAATCCGTTACCAGTCCCATTTGTTTTTGTTTTGCAAAACGTTCTTTTCGAAGTTTGTCCCAACCCTTACGATAAGTCTTAAGGTAAGAGTCCCGGGTCTCAGCTGGTGCCTCCAAAGGAAAATGGGGTGAGGAATGAGCAAGGTATAGAAAGAAGGGCTCTTCTTTTTTCTGAGCCTGGCTAAGAAACTCGATTGCATAATCATTGAAAGCATCGGTTGCATAATACTCGTCGTTTTCATACTTCAATTCCTCTTTTCTGCCTTCGGGTAACCTCTGGTAATTGCCTGCTTTCCACTGACTAGTGCTATGCCCACGGATATATCCATAGTATTCGTCAAATCCACGCTCTGTAGGCAGCTCCTCGTGGCCAACATGCCACTTCCCCACTCCATAGGTCGAGTAGCCCACTCCTTTTAGAACCTCAGCTAAGGTCATACATTGCTTGTTCAGTTTCCCAAGGTAAGCAGGGCCCAAGCGATCCGTCGAATCCCGACCCGTAAAATTTGCAATCCCGGCTTGGTGAGAATAAAGCCCGGTAAGCAAAGAAGCCCGGGATGGACAGCAACGAGCAGAATTATAATTTTGAGTAAATCGTAACCCGTTTTTTGCTAAACGATCCAAGTGGGGAGTTCTGACTTCTCCGCCAAATGATCCAAGATCAGAATACCCCATATCATCAACCAACACGACAATTACATTGGGACGGGATTTAGCACCCAAAGAAAAAATGAAACCCATGAACAGAGAAAGTAAAATGACAAACTTCATGATCTTATCCTTTACCACTTCGATTTATGCGTAAAATAAAATCGGAATCTAAAAGGGGATTTGTTCTAATAAGATTGAAATGTCCAATAAGGAGAAAAGTTTATCAGACTCACAGGATTCGAAAGGAAGTAATCCAATGCTTTTGACCTCCCCGGTACTTGCAATTCTAACAAGTTGGTTTTTTCATCAATTTGGTGAGATGGACACCGAAGCGGTCATCACACTTGGGATCGCGATTTGGACAGCACTCTGGTGGATATTCGAAGCGGTACCCATTCCTATCGCCTCTCTCCTTCCTCTTTCCCTACTGCCTCTCTTTGGAGTTTTAAGTCCAAAAGTTGTGGGAGAAAAATACGGACACCCACTTGTCCTTCTTCTCTTTGGTGGTTTTCTTCTTTCCAAAGCGATGGAAAAAAGTGGAGCCCACAAAAGAATTGCCCTAATGATGGTCAATGCCTGTCCGAGCGGCGAAAAATTTCTTATTCTCGGGTTTATGATCGCGACGGCTTTTCTAAGCATGTGGATTTCAAACACGGCCACTACATTGATGATGTTACCCATGGCTCTTGCCGTAATACAGGGAAGTCGCAATCACCAATTGACCATTCCTTTACTTCTGGGTATCGCTTTTGCCGCCAATGTCGGAGGTATTGGAACCCCGATTGGAACTCCTCCCAATCTTGTAATGATAGGCGCTTATTCTGACCTGGGATACCCGGAACTCTCATTTAGTGAATGGATGAAATTTGGAATACCAGTCACGATCGTCATGGTCCTTGTTATCTGGCTTTGGTTATCCCGTGGAATCACCGGCAATAAGGAAATCTCACTCCCTCATCCGGGAAATTGGCGAACTGCTGAAGTCCGAACACTCCTTGTTTTTGGCCTGACCGCGCTTGCATGGGTCACCCGATCTGAACCATTTGGTGGATGGAAAACCTGGTTGGATCTGCCCAATGCCAATGATGCCAGTGTTGCCTTCTTAGCCGTAATAGTACTTTTCTGCCTGCCCAGTGGGGGTGTTAAAGGAGATCGCCTCCTTGACTGGAAGACTGCCAACCAAATCCCCTGGGGAATGTTGGTATTGGTTGGTGCAGGGCTTTGTTTAGGGGAAGCTTTCAAGCAGTCCGGTCTCAGTGCATCCATTGCCAGCGTGTTTTCGGGTATTGAGAACCTCCCTCTTTTCGGATTACTGCTTGGAATCTGTCTTCTAGTGACCTTTCTCACAGAAATGACCAGCAATACAGCAACGACTAATGTACTCATGCCCATACTCGGAGCCGCCGCAACTGCTTCGAATTTAGATCCAATCCTTTTAATGATACCTGCGGCGATGAGTGCAAGTTGTGCCTTCATGCTACCTGTTGCAACGATTCC
>CAJQKB010000118.1 GCA_905478775.1 uncultured Opitutales bacterium
TGTATTGCGGAAAAATTTATCACGGACGAATGACAGACGATGAATATTCCTGGAGCCGGAAACCGGCCCATAATCAATGTCCGGTCAAAATGAAATGGTTGCCGGGTGGGTATGCCTTGTCTGAAAATCAAAAATTGTGGGCCACGAACAAGGAAAAGATGCTCGCAAAGTATGGAAAAGAAGGCTCCGGTGGATTGATTCATGGACCGGCCTATGAGTCCGCCGATGTTCCTGATCATGCCTACTCAGATGGATACAGTACCAGACTGGCAATCTCCACCCTGAAGGATCATAGGAAGAAAAAACCGGACCAGCCCCTTTTTCTTGGCCTTGGTTTTAAAAAACCGCATCTGGATTTTGTAGCTCCTAAAAAATACTGGGATATGTATGACCGTAAGAATATTCAATTGGCAAAACAAACAGAAGAGCCACTTGGTGGTGCAACGACCGGGTTACATGCCTCGTTTGAGCTGCGGACCCGTCATGGAATTCCTAAGAAAGGTCCTATCGGCCCGGAGCTAGCTAAAACACTCCTTCATGGATACTATGCATGTGTTAGTTATGTTGATGCCCAAATTGGATTGATGCTGGATGCGTTGGAAGAGGAGGGAATCCGGGAAAACACTATTATTGTGGTCTGGGGCGATCATGGCTGGCACTTGGGGGAAATGGGAATTTGGGGAAAGGCTACGAATTATGAAATTGCCACCCGGGTACCTCTAATTTTTTGGACTCCGGAAATGAAATATAGAGGAAAGGGGACTGAGGCATTAGTAGAGCTGGTGGATCTGTATCCAACTCTTTGCGATCTGGCGGGCTTGTCTAAGCCGATGCATTTGGCAGGCGAGAGCCTGCTCCCATTGTTGGAAAACCCGGATGTCAAAGGGAAGCAATATGCGGTGAGCCAATTTCCTAACCCGGCATTACGGGAGTGGGCAGCTAATCCACTTTCTTTGGGAATGAGGAAGACCTTTTTTGGGCCTTTGATTGAGAAAGTGGAAAATCGTATCAAGCAACAACAGGGAAAGCACTGGAATCGGGATCTTTTTGAAAATCATTTAATGGGCTACACTTTACGATCTGATCGCTATCGATTGGTTGCCTGGTTGGACTACCGAGACGTGAATTCGGAGCCATTATTCCTGGAATTATATGACCACAAAAAAGACCCACAGGAAACTCGGAACCTGGCTGGAGAATTTCCCGCTAAGGTGAAAGAATTATTGAAAAAATTAAGAATGAGTGGAATTGGAAAAAGGGGATGAAGAAAGCACATTCATCAATGCTAATTCTTCTTTTATGGGGATTGCTTTTTTCTCACGGGGCAGACCAGCCTAATATCGTATTGATTCTTGCCGATGATATGGGCTATTCAGATTTGGGGTGCTATGGTGGGGAGATCAAAACACCTAATCTGGATCGTTTGGCAAAGAATGGAATTCGATACACTCAGGCTTATAATACTTCGAAGTGCTGGACTACCCGGATTAGCCTGCTAACCGGGTTGTATCATCACCGGAGTGATCGGGACTTTACGAACACCGCCCTGATCGGGGAAATCCTAAAACCTGCTGGGTACCGAACTTGGTGGTCGGGTAAGCATCATGCCGGTTTTAATCCATACGATCGTGGATTCGATCATTTTTCCGGATTTCTTGGGGGTGCAATCAATTTTTGGAATCCTGGAGATCGGGCAAGAAAAGGAGAAAAAGAGCCGGGGTGGCGAGCCGTTTATACATGGGCCTTTGATGATCAACTGATAAAACCTTACACTCCGGATAAGGATTTTTTTGCCACCGATGCGATTACAGACTGGAGCATTGACTGGCTGGATGAAAAAGAAAAAGCAACTGATCCTTTCTTTCTTTTCCTGTCATATAATGCACCCCACTGGCCATTGCATGCCCACCCCGAGGATATTGCTAAATATGATGGGATTTATGACAAGGGATATGAATTTATTCGTAAGGCTCGTTATGGAAGACAGTTAAAAATGGGTTTGTTTGATCGGGAGGTTGCTCCTCTCAGTAATCCAGAACACGAGGAATGGAAATATTTATCAGATCAGGAAAAAGAAGAGGAGGCCTTACGGATGCAGATTCATGCTGCGATGGTGGACCGGATGGATCAGAATATTGGTCGACTTCTTCAAAAGTTGGAAGAACTTAGAAAGTTGGAAAACACCCTAATTATTTTTCTTGTGGACAATGGAGCCAGTCATGAGAGACCGAGAAAAAAAGTTTGGGATCCTGAAGCAGAGTGGGGTAGTGTCGGTTCTTTTGAAGCGATTGGACAATCCTGGGCAAATGCAATTAACAGTCCTTTCAAGAAGTGGAAGGTGCAGGGTATGGAGGGAGGAATCTGTACTCCCATGATTGCGCATTGGCCGGAAGGGATCAAATTACCTGTAAATACAATTTCACCTGAACCCTGCCATTTGATTGATTTTGTACCCACTTTTATGGAATTAGCAGGGGATGAGGCAAAATATCCAAGTAAACTTCCAGGATTGGATGGAATTTCAATAGTCCCGACTTTTTTTGGGAAGAAATTGGTCCGTAGAAATCCACTGTTTTTTCAATACGGGAGTTGGCAAGCGATTCGGCAGAATCAATGGAAATTAGTGCAGCGAAAACAAGAACCTTGGCAATTATACGATCTAGATCAAGATCGGACCGAAACACGTGACCTTGCTGGTGAATTTTCCGAACGAGTTAAGAACATGAAAAAGTCATGGGATGGTTGGGCGAGCGAAGTCGGTGTCAAATAATGGAATGGGGAGAGTCTCACTATTTTTTTGCGTAGTATATGGCATTTGAAAAAACTTTACTCAAGTTTGGAGAAAGTGTTGTTAATTCGAATGTAATCACTCAATAGTGGAAAAATAACCAGATTTTATGATCCAGCGAATCTTTCTTTTTCTATCATTACTCTTACAGGCCGGACAAATTTGTCATGGGGAGATCCAAGATCCAACCCATTCAGACCTGAGGTATAGTGGTGACTATAAACGAAGCCAATTGGACTTATGGTTGTCTGAATCAAAAAAACCAACCCCTTTGGTGGTAAATTTTCATGGGGGCGGCTTTAGAAAGGGAGATAAGCGATCTTTTCAGAGAAATTCCATGTTGCAAAATAATTTAGCAAGAGGAATTTCCTTTGCCAGTGTTAATTATCCATACATTGATCAGGTGGAAGGGGATCATCGGAAGTTACTTGAGCATTGTGCAGAATCGATTAAATTTATTAAGAAAAATGCGAGGAAGTATAATATTGATAAAAACCGGATTTCAGTAATGGGAAATTCAGCCGGTGCTTTAATTACCTGCTTTCTTGGACATGCTAAAGATCTGGGCATTCGCTCAATCTATCCAATTCAACAGCCCAAGGGCACACCTTTATTACTCCCTCATATTCGTGCAGACGGACCGCCGATCATAGTGTATAATCGCTCCGATCTAAATGATCAGATACATCATCCAAGATTTGCGGTAATGATACAAAAAAAATGTGAAGAATTAGGAGTTCAATGCATTGCCTATGGGGTGGAGGATTCTGGCTTACGCACTTTACCCGAGGGAAAAGATGTGAATGATTTAGCAATGCAATTTTTTAAGAAGTCCTGGGAATCCAAAAAAAATGAATAACAATATTACAATTAGTCCAATCGGTTCACGTGTTTCCAAATGGGGTGAAGGTCCAATCTTTTGGAATGATCATCTGTTATATGTAGACATTGAAGGGCATACGCTCATTCGATTGAATCCTGAAAGCGGTGACGAAGAATGTTGGGAGATGGGCGAGCGGATTGGAACCGTCGTCCCCCGAAAGGGTGGAGGTTTTTTATGTGCGGGTGATTCCGGAATCTATACTTTTGATCCGATTACCGGCGAGAAAGTAAATTTGGCTGATCCGGAAGCGGATAAAAGACCAGATAATCGATTCAACGATGGAAAGTGTGATCCATCCGGAAGGTTTTGGGCCGGCACAATTAGCACGGTTAAAAAGACAGGAGATGCCAATCTATACATGTTGGATACGAAAGGAGATCTTAGTTTGAAGGTGGATGAAGTGACTAATTCAAATGGTATTTGTTGGAATGCGGATGCAACCAAAATGTATTATATAGATACCCCTACGAAGAAAATCATGGCCTATCCTTTTGATAACAGTAGGGGAGTTTTATCGGAACCATCTTTGGTGGCTGATACGGGGGTTCTGGATTTAGATGGGTCTCCGGATGGTATGACGATCGATTCGGAGGATATGCTTTGGGTGGTCATGTGTCATGGCGGAATGGTAGTGAGAATTAACCCGCAGAGTGGAGAGCTGGTTCAAAGGGTTGATGTTCCATGTGTGGAAACAACGGCTTGTGCATTTGGTGGAACAAACTTAGATCGCTTGTTCGTAACCACAGGTGTCCATAAGTCTTTGCAGGAAGAAAATGCAGGGCAAGTTTTTGTAGTGGATGGACTAGGCATAAAAGGAACCACTGCCTTTGCATTTGCCCAATAACTCGATTTCAAGGACACAAAACCTCCTGTTTTGGCACGAAATGGGAGGGGTGCTCGATGGTTTCAGCGGGGAATGGAGGTAATTTTGTTCCTGAATATGAAAGAGCGGCCACGCGGAATGATTTTGTGAAATGATACAATTCAAACTGCGGTTATGTGAGCTGCGAACTGACCAAGAACCACTGAAAAAGTTATTTTCAGGCAACCCCTTATGTTACGAAGAAAGGAGCGCCAATCAAAATGAAAGCCGTTTTTATGATCGAGGAGGGAAAACCGGGTGCCAAAGTTAGTTTCCGGTGCCTAATCATTCTTTAGGCACCATTTGATTGCATTCCTGAGCAGTTGTTTAAATGCAGGTTTTTTAAAATCCTCGATGTGCCCCAAAGAAGTGTAGAAAACCTTTGCTTTTGAGGCAGTACGGTTTGTCCACGCAACCGGTTCAGAAGGGGAGTCCTTGATTCTTCCTTGTAAAAGAACCGTTGAGCTTTTGGATAAAGGATAGTTTTTGTAAAGCGTCGCCGGAGTGGTAAAGGGAAGTTTTACATTTTGCAATATAGGGTGGGGTACTAACTTCGAAAAATGTTCGATCGAGCAAATTTTTCCTTTGCCGTAATGGCCGTTATAATTTCCACCAATAATTTTCTTGTCCCATTCGGTCCATACTTGATGACCTTTGGGGACTGGAGAATTTTTAAGATCAAAAGCGTGAGATGTAGTTCGTATACCGATGATCGGTTTTCCCAATGATAGATGATTTCGAATGAGGTTCATGGTTTTTTCCTTAAACGCTCTGCGACGAACGCTGATAAAAAGAAGATCAGCATTTTTAATCGCAGAGGAATTCTTGAGGATATTACGACTTGTTCCTTCTTTGGGAGCTTCGGAAAAATAGAGAATGAATTCCTGAGATAATTTTTTGTGTGCAAATGCGGGAACAGATTGTTCTGTTTTATATTCTCGCTCCGCTATAATAAAAGTAATGGTTTTCTTTGGGTTTGCAGTAATGGGATGAACGAGCAAGAATCCGAAAATAAGAATGATAAAGGTATTTTTCATTTAAAAAATTTATTAACGAACTGAAAAAAGGTCGAGTGACAAGCAATGAAAAAATATTTTTTACCGGGCAACCTTTTTGTTTTGAAATATCAATTTGTGTTGATATGTTAAAAATGCTTCTATTTAGGAGATTTTATTTATTCTTAATTTTATGAGTTTTTCACTATCACAAAAAGTCGCCCTTGTCACAGGAAGCAGTCGAGGATTAGGATATGGGGTTGCTCATGCATTAGGGAAAGCGGGTGCCAAGGTGGTTCTTAACTATTTGAATGATCGGGAGTCTGCCGAAAAGGCTTTGGCAGGGTTAAAATCAGATGGTATTCACGCCATGCTCGTGAGAGCAGATGTTTCTAACCCCGAGCAAATCTCATCCTTGGTTGAGGCTGTTGAAGAAAAATTTGGCTCTCTAGATATCCTTGTTCCCAATGCAACTCCGGACCAGCCACAAAAACCCATTGAGGAATATGATGCTGATTTTTACCGTCAGATGTATGATTTTTTTGTGATGAGTCCGTTTCATCTAACTCGCGCAGTTTTACCGGGGATGAAAAAAAGAGGACATGGTCGAATTATAAATATTACGAGTGAAGTATTCCATTGCTCGGTACCCGAATTTAGTGCTTACGTTGCGGCAAAAGGCGGGCAGATTGGGTGGAGTCGAAGCATGGCAAATGAATTGGCACCGCATGGAATTACTGTGAACACAGTGGCACCAGGGTGGATTCCCACTGCGCGACATGAAAATGAACCGCAGGATGCAAAAGATGAATATTTAAAAACGATTCCGCTCGGTCGTTGGGGAAAACCTGAAGATGTAGGCAATGCAGTTTCCTATTTTGCCTCTGATGAGGCTTCCTTTATCACCGGACAAACTTTGTGTGTAAATGGTGGCCGCACCCCCTGGTAAAAAATTTAATCCTTAATTAAAAATCAATATGAAGACCTATTCCAAAATACTATCTCTTTTATGCGTGCCAATTCTTGGTTCTTTTTTCGGTTGCGGAGAAAAGCCCGGTGCAGAAGGTTCCGATTCCCAGGTTTCCTTTGCCTATGTGACCAATGGAGTGGATCCATTTTGGGATTTATGTGCCGCGGGAGTTCGGATTGCGGAAAAAGAATTTGGTGTCAATTGCGAGGTCCT
>CAJQKB010000119.1 GCA_905478775.1 uncultured Opitutales bacterium
GCATACCATCTCTTCCACCCATGAAATAATCTTTATGTCCATTCGCTTCCCAGCGTTGATCAAACATAAGTCGAAGGTGTTTTGGGTCTTGGTTGATTCGCTTTTTCCAATGGTCGACATCTGAATTGTTTCCAGAAATCACAGCCATTTTTTCGAGGACTTTTCCCACTTCTGCGTCATTCATGGCAAATCCAACCAAGTTCATCCAGAAAACTTTCCGGAAATATCCTTGGTAGCACTTGCGTATAAAATCGCGATCGCCCGTGTGTTGATAAATTTGCCAGGCCCCTAGGACATGTTCGGCTAATTCTCCACCATAGGCACCCGAGTGCCAACCAACGCCCTTATTGTCGGAGAGAAAAATATGACCGTCATTGGTTTCCCGATACCGGCCATTCTCTACCAAGTGTTTCCAGGTTAACACATTCCCGTAGGCAAACCTCGGCTTATCCCGTGCCCATGCCCCCACTTTTATTTGAAAGCAGGCATCATACCGGTGAATACCGAGGAAGTTATTCACCGCAGACTGGGTATGATTTTCCATTTCCCACCCTTTTTGTACATTGATGTAATACATCATATGGAGAGACCAAAGGTAGTAATAAATATCCTCAAATTTTGAATCACTGCAGCGAAACTGCGGGATTTCCTGAGTAAGAATATTATTCATCTCTACCGTTTTCTCTTTCAGTAATGCCGGTGCAAGGAGGCTGGTTTCTCTGCCTGTATTCTTGGCAATATTTTGATCGTCGTGCATGGACCAAGACACAGTAGTTCCCTGTAAGTCGCACGGAATTTCAAAGGAATATTTCCATACGCCGCGGTCATCCCGGTCGAGTTTCAGGGTTTTAGAAAAGTCCTTCGAGGAGGAGAGGGCAGTGGTCATCCCCTTATAAACACAGGGACCAATTCTTTCAGGTCGGTCGGGGTCGGGAAGGGAGCGAACGGTTCCTCCTTCGCGGATGAGGATCGAATTCGTAGATGAGTCGTATCGAGCAGAGGCATTCGAAGAAACGCTGTGACGAACATAAAAACTGTGCCCTTCAAATCTGAGGGTAATCGGCTCAGAGGATGTGATGATTGAGGCAGCGGCGTCTTTTGCGCTGATAAATTTTTCCTCGCGAATGGTGACTCCATTTATTTCATACTCACAAATCATTTTATCGGGTCGCCAACTCATTCGAGTGGGGGCGGGGTGTTTATATACCTTGTCCCCAATAATGACAGTGCCGTACAGAACTCGGGTGTCCTTGTAGAATTCCCAGCCCCGGTAGTCATTTCCAACGCCTGTATGTTCACTTCCAGGAAGTTGACTATTGAGCAACCCGGCTCCACGACTTCGGAGATCATGGTAAAAGGGATGGGTAAGACCAATGGTTTCATCTTCTATTAATTCCCAACTTGCATGGAACCCTCCCACATAATAGGCAAGGTTACCTGCTAGGAATCCGTGCTTTCTTCCCTGAATAGACTGCTCAAGTTTATCGCAGAGAGAACTTTCTTTTGCGAATACATTTGAGCATACTGAAAGCAGAGCCAAGCAGGAAAAAAAGAGCCGGACTGGGAGTGACCTAAAGATCATACCTAAAAGTAAAAATAAACCTATTTTTCAAATGCGACCTGCACCTCTAAAATCCCTACTGCCGCATTTGCTTGAGGCACCATGTTGATCCGGATAGCATCGCAGGTTAGCGGGGCGGCCGGGTGAACGACATTGTACTGATTTGCCCGATTGTCATAGCGGTCCGTAACATATAATTCAAAAGGTTTCCACTGACCTTTGTTTCTGATCTCGAGGGACCATTCCTTGGGAAATTTTACATCCTGCTGATTCTGCATCCAATAGACTCCGATATCGCGAACCTTTTTCGATTCTGGGAAGTGTCCTTCGACCCACTGGGTCTTTCCAAGCTGTGGCCGACTGGTCCAGCGTGGCACGTTTTTTCCACTCGACCACTTTGGTTCCTTGCCATCTCCGACTGCACTTACGGTATCCAAGTCGGAGGTGTGGGAAGCTTTGATATTAGAAAATACACTTTTCTTAGGAAGTCTGTGAGGATCAAAAACGGCAAGTTTTGGAGTCGTGGGGAACCAAATGGTCATGGATCCAGGTTGACGGTTATTCCATGCATAATAGGGAATTAAGGATAGGCTTTTATCTTCCTCTCCTCCCGATTCATTAACGGCATTAGCCATTGTTTTGATTTGCGAAAAAGATCCACTTGCAAGTTTTACTTTGCTTAAATTATATTTCGTTTCCACATATTCTTGATCAAGAAAAAAGCGCTGGGTCGCACCACCATTATCAATTTCTTCAGCACATAAAACGAAAGGCCCCCGTGTGAATGCAAGGCGGTTATGGTTTTCCTCCACCCGTTTGTCACATTGATTAATTCGTAAAGGCATGGGGAGATCGAGGATTATTTGATCTCCTTTTTTCCACTTCCGTTCGATGATCGCAAATCCCTTTTCGACTGTGGTTTGGGTCTTGGATCCGTTGACTGTGAGGCTCCAACTTTCTTTCTTTTGATTTAGATATTTATAAAGTTTCCCAGGTACAAACTGATTACCTGCCCAGGTGGGAATTCGAAGATGAACCTTAAAGCTAGATGGTTTTTTTGGATTAAGAGAAATCTTAATTTTCCCATCGTTTGGGTAGTCCGTTGTTTGATTGATAGCTAAATCTGTCCCGGCGATCTTTAAACTTGTGGAGGTGTCTGCATACATCGCCAAATAAAGATTTTCTTCGTTGTGGGCATAGGTCATCCCTTGTACCTGAGGTAAAAGACGGGCCATGTTACTCGGACAACATGCAGTTCCAAACCAAGGGGCACGACCGGCAGTACCATGATTGAAAGGATACTTTCCGTCCGCCTCCAAAGGATTTACATAAAAGAACTTATTCCCTTCCAAATTGACCGCAGCCAAAACATTGTTAAGCAAGGACACTTCAGCCACATCCAGGTATTTTGCGTCCTGATGAACTAAAAACATTCTGAAGTTGAAGAGTACATTTCCTACCGCGGCGCAGGTTTCGTTAAAGGCATCTGCATTGGGTAAAAGATACTGCGGGCCGAAACCCTCAATTCCATGAACGGCTCCCAATCCTCCAGTTATGTGCATCCGGGTGTCGGTAATATCTGCCCAAATACGGTGTAAAGCTTTGGTGTAAGAATTCTTTTGTTTTAACGCCGCGATGTCAGCCATTGCCGCGTATAAGTAGGTCGCCCGAACCGCATGACCGACCGCCTCGCTTTGTTTTTCCAAGGGAGCGTGCTGTTGTGCGTATGTGGGAGACATGACGCCTTCTCCATCAGGAACATAAGTTTTTCCACGGATCTCGAGGAATTTTTCGGCCATTTCGAGATAAAGTTTCTTGCCGGTAACATTCGATAATTTTACCAAGGCCAATTCCATTTCCTGATGTCCGGGGGCTTGCCGGATTGGTTTTCCATTATTGTAATTTGGATCTCCTTCAAAAAAGACTCGGTTTACATGGACAGCATTCTTCTCGGCTACTTTTAAAAGTTTATCTTTCCCGGTTGCCTGAAAATAGGCTATTGCCGCTTCGTAAAGATGGCCCATGTTGTAGAGCTCGTGGCTATGCACAACGAAAGTATAGGGCTTATTTCCCATCATGTTTTTGTCGCTCCCCACCTTTGTGGTATGGGATGGGTAAAGATAGCCGTCCGGTTCCTGTGCGGCTGCAATTACCTCCACGATTCGATCGAATTGAGATTCAAGTTCTGGGTCATCTTGTAATTGGGCTAAGTAGGCAGCTCCTTCCATTACTTTATAGAGGTCAGAGTCGATAAACCGGTGTGGGCGATGGTTGTCCACTTTTTTCCCCTTAAGGTAATCAGCAGCAGCCTGTAAATGAGCCACCCCAGGTTCGGTTTTTTCAAAGGCAAAAGGTACCAGTACTTTTCGTTGAGTTATTAGGCGTGGTCTCCAAAATTCGCTTGTCATTTCAACTTTGTGAAAGGGGACAGGCTCGATGGATGCAACGACTTGAAGGCTCGCCAGAATAGAAAGGAAGCAAATTGTAGAAACAGATAAAACATTCATAAATGTGAGAGTAATAGGATAAATTATTACATATCAACTATAATCTATATATAATAATAATTATTTTGGGTTTGGGTTTATTTGAATTTTAATGTTGGGCCGACAGGAAACCGATGGTCTGAGTAATCGGGATGAAGGTCCGCAAAGGATGGAATCTGTAAAGGTTGGTTCATATTCAAATTTCTGAACATTACGCTTTTTAGGATCTTTACCGATGGATTAATAATTGGGGAAAGTCCATCGAATGATGCATCATCATGAAAATGATCACCATCCCCAGCGGCAGTGGACATGGTGAGAATAAAATTTGAACCAATGGTTATATGAATAGGTTTTTTTAATTGAACATACCTGAATTCACCCTCTAAGAGGCCCTGTTTTTGGGGAGTTATTAGAATACTAGCAATTTCTTGTGGAATTGAGTTTTTGATTTCCCATAAACGGATCCGATGTTCTTTATTAATAGTCCTTGGGTTTTTTCCTAATCGGCTGGGTTGGTCGGATTCTTGTTCAATGGGAACGCCGCGAGCTTCCCGTACAGGTGATTCTCGATCGTGATCATCCCACATGCCCAGATGAGTCACGATTTGGTTTTCTTTCAGTTTGAATTTGAAACCGATTAAACCAGTAATATCGTTTCTTAAGTTATGCCACCCATCATCAATGATTAGGTTCTGACTTACAGGAAGGTTCAGCTCCCTTGAATAGCCCTGATTATGAATTTGAAGAAGCCGGCTTGCCATGGAAGATGCGTTTGGAGTGGATTTTGAGAAATCTTCTTTTTCATAAGGATCATGCGTCAAATCATAAGATACTAATGGTTGAGCAGAGCCTTGTGTTCCATTTTTAGTCCAAGGTTGAGCGAGTCCACCACTTACGATTACCTTTTGTGAATCTTTCCTAATCGCAATCGCGTCGTTTTCATAGGGAGGGCCTAAATGGCAAAAGAAATAACGGGGTCGCTTATCTCTCCTTTCTGGATTTTTCCAATAAGCGAGTGAATCTAGGCTGTCCTGAGCTTCAGTAGGTTTGAGTTCTTCACTGACTAGTGAGGCCATAGTAGCGAAAAGATCTGTGAGGGAAAACAGGCTTCTATTTATCGTGCCACCTTCGAAATGTTGTTTTCTAAAAAGAATAAAAGGAACCCGGTGGCCCCCTTCCCATATCTTGGCTTTTTTTCCTCTTAGCCCTCCGCTTTCCTGGTTTGTTCCTTCGTTATCCCCTACATTAGGCCCATTATCGCTGGTGAAAATGATTAAGGTGTTGTCGATGAGTTTATGACCTGGATTTCGTGGATCATTGGTTTCTTCTAGTTTTGTAATCAGTGCACCAAAAGCTATGTCATTTTCAATCACCATGTCTTCACGCTCGGTTCCTTTGGTTTCATCCGTATACCGGCTTGTTCCCTTAACGGGCTTTCCATCCAAAAATTTTGGTACTGCATAATCCCCGCTTTGGTTTCTTTGGAAATGATTTGCGGTGGGAACATAGTACAGAAAGAACGGCTTTTGTTTTTGAGATGCTACTTGAATGAATTGGAGCCCTTCTTTGAGGAAATCGGGTCCGAGTTGAGATAGGTCCCAATTCGGTCCGCTGAGAATTTGGCCGGCTCTGTGTTTCATGCCCATCCAATGCATTTTCGAACGATCTGTGAGAGTCCACTTGTCATTACGAATGTAGATTCTTGGTTCAGTATCCAAAGAATCTTCAGTATTTCCTGGGACACCAAAGAATTCATCGAATCCATGATGAGTAGGACCATCAAGTAATGGTTTTGTGAAATCTACATCTTTATAGTCAAATTCATCCGCAGGCTGACCATGGCCATCATCGAAATCCATACCGACATGGTATTTCCCGATAGCTCCAGTGTAGTAGCCGTTTCGTTGGAGCATTTCGG
>CAJQKB010000120.1 GCA_905478775.1 uncultured Opitutales bacterium
GGTTCCACCGGTGATGCTAATTCGTATCTGCTGCTGCAGTGGGTAAAAGCCCTCATGGAGCTCCAGAGATTTGCACCTGGGAATGATGGGAACATCTTCGAATGCGTATATCGCAGGTGGGCAGAAGAATAGAAGAGAAAATATGACTCCTGTGACTAATCGGGGTTTGTAAAAAGCTCTTTTCATTTTTGAGGTATTTTCTTGGCTAGGCTAAACGTCGTAACCACGGCGCGGTGATCAGAGGGGTAAGGCGAAACGACAATGTCGCCGTTCTCTTTGTTTTCACCGATGACCTTTGCGGCGGTTACTTTCACGCCCTTACCTCTGAAATAAACATAATCAATGCGGTCATAGTGGATCGTAGGATCATCGGCTTTCTTGAGAGTCGTCCAGGTGAAGCCGGGCTTTGCCATCTCGTCGGGATGGACCGTGCGATAGGCATCCGTAAATCCTGCCTTGGCCATCGTCAAGGAGGTGGGAAATTCCACCTTCATGGGGTGGCGACCAGCCTTGGCTGCGGCTTCGGTCCAGTCCAGATATGAGGGTTCGTTGAAATCGCCGACGACAAAAATAGGCGCCTCTTGATCGGAAAGAGCATTTATCCGTTTGAAAAGTCGTGCGATGAATCTGGCGCGCGTCTTATTTGCTCCGGCAATCGCTTCGGCTTCGGTATCTATTTTGGGATACACTCTGTAGCCGGCAGTCAGACCCAAGAGCTGGAAGGGCTGGTACGGCCCGTGGGGCAGGTGTAGATTGAAGACGTAGGCTTCCTGGCCTGAAGGCAGCTTGACCTTCATGCCGTCGGAATTCCTTTTGGCACTATCAGGTAACTCCTCGACAATTTCGTAACGCGTGATGAAGGGACCGCTATGATTCCAACCCAGCAAATTCGCCAGTTTCGGGACATTATTGCCGATCTCCTGCAGACCCACGATATCTGCCTTCGCCAGCTCGATCATCTTGGCCGATTGGGACAAGGGTTGCCCACGCTTCGTTCCGCCATGTAAAGCATTGTAAGTCATCACCCGAACGGTGCTTTCTTGAACCAGCTTGTCCTCTGCTTTCAGCCCAGTGGTGAAGCTAGCCGCTAGTCCGAGTAGTAAGAATCTTGGAATGCTCATAAAAAAACTTCTTTCTTATTTGGTTTTATTTCCGGTCCCATGCATTGGCTGCGCGGGGTTCATAGGATGGATGGGCATCCTTGTTAGGCAGCATATCGACCACATCCTGAAATTTTTGCAGGGCCTTTTGGTGCAGTACCAGCTCGCTGCCGATCAGGTTGCTTTCCTCCCAAGGATCGCTCTTTAAGTCATGCAAGCGGATGATCTTTTTTTCATTGGATACCCAAACCTTGAAGCGTTTATCCCGAATCACCCGGGTAGAAAATTTCTTCGTTGGCCGGATCCCATCTTTGGTTAATTTCGCGGAACCGTAACCCAACGCCATGATCCACTTGCGCTCCGTATCCTTGGTTTTCCCAAGCAGGTATGGTGCAATCGAGGACCCATCGACTACGAGATCTCTGGGTAACTGCCCACCACCCAGTTCCACAAAAGTGGGCATCATGTCAGAAAAATCAGTGAGGGCTTTGCTCTCCACTCCGGCAGGGACAAGACCGGGGCAATTGACGATAAAGGGAGCACATACTCCGGCTTCTTTTTCTGTTCCCTTGGACCCGACGACCTCTCGGCCGTTGCGCCTACCAATGACACCACGGGGAGGAGGAGCCGACCCATTGTCGGTGGTAAAGATGACAATCGTACGGTCACGGATACCGAGGTCATCGATTTCTTTGACTAATTGACCGACCATTTTATCAATGTATCGAACCATCGCTTTGTGCCGATCGAGGACACTTTTTGCATCAGGTTCATCCGGGGTGTGAGCCACAGGCGTATGCGGTTGGGCCATCGGAAAGTACATACACATGGGTTGCTCTTTGTTTTTTCGCATAAACTGAATCAGGTGCTCGGTGTATAGGTCTGGACCGTACTTACCCTTGTAGGTCTTGGATCCTTCTTTGGTATGAATGTACGGGTCCCAATAGCGCCTGGTTGATTTTTTCGCATGCTCTTCGTCCGGGGATGACTCCGCACCCGTCCACATCGCCCAGTCATCAAAGCCGTGCTTTTTCATGGCCTCTGGCTCGATCCGGAAATCGTTGATCTGCCACTTTCCGGCCGCGGCGGTGGCATAGCCCAAGTCTTTCATCAAGCGGGCAAAGGTGGTGTTTTCCTTTTTCTTCCAGTCAAAGTATCCCACGCCCCAGCGTGGTACATCCCAATGGTTGGCCCAACCGGTGCGCCATGGATATTTACCCGTCAGCAGGGTTGTGCGCGAGGGTGTGCATGCCGGCATAGAGTATGCATTATTAAACTTCATCCCACCAGCGGCGAGTGCGTCGATACTCGGGGTCTCAATATCCTCGGCTCCGTAGCAACTGATCCACTCCTTGCCCAGATCATCCGCCATGATGTAGAGAATATTTGGCTTCGTCTTGGTGGTTTCCGCAAACGCGAATAGAGAGCCAACACATAAAAAGTAGGCAGAGAGGAAGGTACGAATAATCATATTGGTTATTAGGGCGTTTTGCATGGTAGGTTTTTTATTTTGAAGGCTGGTGTAAATTTTGGGGCTAATACCGCGGCACCGATTTCGGTGCGGCAGGTCCGTTGGATTTGATTCTGTTGTAAAGGCTCTTCATGCGGTCAATGATATCCTTGCTCTCCACCAGTTCGGAGCCTTTGAGCTCTCGCTCCTTTGGCAATTTACGTGCATCGATAAGTTTTTCGCTCTTGATGAGATAGCGCCACTCGCCATCGAAGATCGATTCGCCCTGGGGTAATCCCTGGTGGACCCATCGCCGCGGTGGTCCATCCTTCCCATGGATTTGATTAACAATACTGCGCCCGTCGGTCT
Organism: uncultured Opitutales bacterium; assembly: GCA_905478775.1. GTDB lineage: Bacteria > Verrucomicrobiota > Verrucomicrobiia > Opitutales > Seribacteraceae > Seribacter > Seribacter sulfatis. The sequence goes on from CAJQKB010000120.1 coordinate 2,920, forward strand.
CGACTCTGTGTTTTGTGGCAGTCAGTTCGCAAAAGGTCTCGAATAGATCGACCACATCAACCAATTCCTGATTAACGCCTCCGGCAGGAATCGATTTTGGACCCCAGACGATAAACGGCACATGAGATCCCGCATCATTCAGGTCAGCCTTTGCGCCATCGACATTGCCTTTGAGTGTATGACGGGTGTGCTGGTTCTCACCTGGCTGCCCAAAACGGGGATTCTTATAAAGAGCATTGTTACGATAGCTCACCTGTAAACCATTGTCGCCCATGAAGAAGACATAGGTGTTGTCCTTAATGCCGAGTTCATTGACGCTCTTGAGGATTCTGCCGACAAGGGTGTCCATATATTCGATCATGTTACCCATCGTGGCTTCTCGATTCAGTGCTCGGTCCTGCGGTGTCTGGACTAACGGCCAGTGGGGCAGCAGCTCATTGTGGACAATGAAGAAAGGCTTTTGGACTTGGGTCGCCTCAGTCATCTTCTCAATCACATAATCGGCCAGTACATCCGGGCCGAATTGTTTCTCCAATCCATCCAAGACTTTTCCGTCTCGATTGAATGTAGGATTCCAGTGCCGTCCGGTCTTCTTGCCGTTCCGCCAAATCTGCCAGATACACCATGAGTCAAAACCGGCTTCTCGGATATGATTCGGCCAATGCTCCAAAGTTGCCAACTGCCACTTACCGGTCACTGCGGTCATGTAGCCATTCTTTTGGATCTGCTGCCCAAAGGTTGGCATCTTCCTGAAGTCAACCTTCTGTTTTGTTCCCTTGTGGACCGGAAGTATATCGGTGTGCTTATGCCGAAAGGTATAGGTTCCCGTATGCAGACTTACCCGGGATGGTGTGCAGATGGAACTGGTGTACATGCTTTGAAACCGAAGTCCCTCTTTTGCCATTTGATTCAGATGCGGTGTTTTGAAATCCAAACCACCATAGGCCCCAAGTCCTTCGTAACCAATATCGTCAGCGAAAATGAGTACGACATTAGGTTTGTCAGTTGTGGCCGCCACCGAAAACCGGGCCATCAATACTAATGACAAAGAAAATATAGTGATGCGGTTCACAACCTCATTCTTATTTCTAAAGCTTCTGCTTATCGGCAAGCAGTCTTGCCTTCAGTTTGGTATAATCCACATCCTGCACAACGATGCCTTCATCCATGGCCATAACTGCGGCGGTGCCGGCGCTCTGCCCTAGAATCATGAAGACCGGCTCCATGCGGATTGAACCGTAGGCGACATGTGAAGCCGACAGACAAAGGGGCACAAGCAAATTGCTGCATTCGTCCTCCTTTGGGACGAGCGAGCGATACGAAACGGGATAAGGCCTCACATGGTGTCCAAAACCGCCCTCGTTGCGAACCGTGATTACACCGTTTTCCTGTACAACGACGCGTTGGCAGAAATGAGAGTCCATCGCATAGGAGGCAATGCCCACCGAGTCCTTGACCATGCGCTTGTTTTCGCAATTGGCTTGAACCATCACATAATCTGAGACCATGCGTCGTCCCTCCCGCACATAGAGGTGATGTGGCCAATGACCGCTCCCCTTGAATTCCCCCGGGGGAAGCCCCCATTGATTAACCCGCGATTGCAAATTCTTTGGCACCTGTTCGTCGTTGGCCAGGAAGTACATGAGTCCTTGCTGGTAGTTGACATGGTCCTGAAAGATCCTCTCCCGCAGTTCATACAACTCGGGCAACGGAACCGGCAGACCACGGCGCGGCGGAGGCAGAGTAGAAAAATTCTCCGGCGAATAGGTGCCATCAGGCCAACGATGACATCCACCCACATAATCGCTGGAGAAGCTCCCGGCGTTATTACTGTCCCCGTTGCGCATTTGCACAGGGCCATCGGTCATCGGCTTGGTAGCGTAATGCAGAGTCCATCTGGGTTGCGGGTCAAAGTCCAGGAACCGAGCCAGCAGGGCATAGCGACCCGCATCATAGTTATTAGGTTTTGGAAAAGCGATCTTGTCGCGTGCTTTCGTCAAATGCATTCGGAAGTTGTAGGCCTGGACGCGATAATCCCCATCGCCCGGTTTACCGTAGGGTTCTGATGAGATCTCCGGAAGCAGTCCGGACGTCGGATCACCAGGCTTGACATAAGGACTGATGGGCAATCCACAGAACTGGTATATCCCCTTCCACGACACCAGCTGCCATTGCCCTGCCAGTGATTCCTTGTAGGCACTCCGCGGTTCGCGACCGACGGTGTAAGAGACATTGGCGGCAGCCAAAAGATCGCCCTCATAGGTTCCGTCCACGAACATCTTTGCCGTGATCGCCTCACCCGTCTCGAGGGTGATCGAGACCAGCTTACCATCTTCTGTCACAACCCTCGTGAGGAAGCGATCCAGCAGGACTTCAACGCCGGCTTCCGAAAGCATCTTTAGAAATGTCCTCTCGGCCACGGAGGGTTTTAAGGGACGGGCACGGGCAAAAAACTCTTGGGCAATCCCACCGATCGTACGCCTGGCACCCCAATCGACCGCCGTTAGACCTCCGGAGGTCAGTCCACCTACAAATCCGTTGTTCGAGACCAGGACAGCCCGTTTTCCCATGCGTGCTGCCTGAAGCGTCGCAGCAAAACTTGCCGGTGTGCCGCCGTAGGCAACGAGATCGCACTCAATTTGCTTCGGCTTCCCGGGTTCGACCTGTTGATAGTAATAGAGACCGTCAGCATACGATTCAGGGCACAGGCTACATATCATCAATCCTGCCAATAGTCTAAGTTTTCGATGCTTCATATATCTTATCTAATTATTCTAATTGAGATTATAGTTAGTTTAATTGCGAGGCATTAAGTTATTTAGCTACGGTGAAGGTCGCCACTACCGCACGGTGGTCGGAGGGATAAGGAGTAACAACAAGGTCGGCATTCTCTACGTTTTCTCCGAGGATCTTTACATCTTCTAATTCTAAGCCTTTGCCCTTAAAATAGACAAAATCGATGCGGTCATGATGAGTACGGGGATCACCAACTTTGTAAGCAGGGGACCAGGTGATGCCCGGGTTTTTCATCTCGTCCGGATAGATCTTCCGGTACGAATCACTAAAGCCAGCCTTGGCCAATTCCGTGGAAGTTGGGTATGCGACTTTGATTGGATGGCGACCCACCTTGGCGGCGGCATCCGTCCAGTCCAAATGGGAAGGCTCATTAAAATCCCCCACCACAAAAACGGGTGCCTGTTTGTCGGGTATGAACTTTACCTGCTTAAGTACTTTTACAATTTCTGCACCCCTTGCCTTTTTTGCCCATTCAATGGCCTCAGTCTCGGTCTTGATGAAAGTGATATTATTGGTGTGCTTGTGCCACTTTGGGCGGATTTTCAGAAGCTGATAAGGTTGGTAGGGATGGGAGGATAGATGAACATTAAAAACATACGCATGACTACCCGAATCCAGTTTTACTTTTACTCCTTTGTAGAGTGAGTCAACGATTTCATAACGGGTCAAAATATTGGAACCTTTGCCCATGTCATGATTCCATCCAAGCAACTTGGCCAGATCCTCCAAGGTGTCTCCCTTGGGGGAACGGGTTTCCTGAATACCGACAATATCGGCCTTGGCCAATCGGATCACCTTAGCAGTTTGTGAAAGAGGTTGTTTGAGCAACACCAGCCCACCCCGGTGGATATTGTAGGACATCACCCTTAACGTGGACTCTTCAGCTTGCCCCAGGAAAGAACTGGCTAGAAATAAAATAAACAGAAAAACGGTTCTAATAAGAATTGGGTAAATTTGATTTTTCATAATTTAGTCGACCTCCGAGATTTCTAATTCACACCAAACCCATGGGTGGTCGGATAAACACCCATTCGATTTTACATTATCCTTATTTTGATTCTTGGGTCCCCAATCCCGACCTTTTTCAAGGAGCTTAATCGAAGTCTTGGACCTGTAGAGGATATGATCGATTGATTTCTCCTGGGTTGCATTTGCCATCTTAGTCTCTTCCGAAAAAGACCGCATGACCAACCCATCGGTCCATTCATTAAAGTCTCCGCCTACAATTACATCATAAGACTTCTTTTCTGCATTTATATGATCTGCCAGCGCTTTTTGTTTGGAACCCTCCCACGCAGAAAGTTCAGTAGGTTGGCGCTTATGATGAGCGAAACCCGGTAAGTGAAGACTGTACAATGCTAACTTTCGCCCATTAATTTCAGTCTCTACCCGAAAGGCACTGGCCCGGGCCCACCCGCTACCTTCTGGCAAGAAATCCTTGCCTTCCGTAAGTGGAGTACGACTAAGAACGGACTTGAACTTTCCTCCGTAGTTTCCGGTTACATCCCCCCAGTTGGGAGCCTTGTGATTCGCGGAGGAAACCATTCCCACTCGTACATGACCCAGACCGAGAGCATCTCCCAATCGATGCGACCAATCCTTGACCTTCTTGCCTCGGTTCGCTTTGGGTACTTCGCTGAGTAATACGATGTCTGGATTAAGAGGTTTAAGAACCTCTGCAATTTGTTCAGGTGTGGCCCACTGACCACAAGCTACATTATAAGCCAGAACCCGAAGCTTGGTAATACCACCCTTTTCGGCAAATGTGGGTACCACAGCAATGAGAGCGACTAAAGCAAACCAAGAAATGGTTGATCCGGCTACTCTTCTCAAAAAGAGGAATCTTTTGGATAATAACATTTTCATATTTTTAAGTTGAAAATTATTTCACAATCACTGCTTTTGATAAACAAGTCAGGAAAGTTTGGGAGAATATAATGAGTACCTTACAGCAAAGTAAATTTACAGGAGGAATGGAATTAGGGAAGGGGAGACTAATTCAAACACTAACAAATTTACTCAAAAACAAACACCCTGTATTGCGTATTTCTTATGTTGATTTGCGACAAAATAGACTCCAAGGGAACTTTCACAGACAGAGCCAAACAAGAAGTTAATTGAACTTCAACCGTATCCGTTTAGCGTTTTTTAATACAAAACTAAATACAGCCACAGTCCCACCACCAATTCAAAAACGGAGGTAAATAGAGAAATAGAAAAATAAAAGTGCCAGCATCTTATTACTTTTCACACTGATACTGGAGAACGCCTACTTGATTTTCTTCACACTGAACCATATTTCCGTTCCATCGCCAAGACGGAGATATTCTTTTTGAGGGGATACTGGCCAATTAGAAATAACCTCGCAAATTTCATCATACTTTTTGAATACATCCTGCACTTTCTCTATCTTGGAAGGAAAAAAATCTGCAAACCAACCATCCTCACCGATTTCAATCGATGAACCATGAAATTGAGAAATCATTGGCTCACCTGTTTCGTTATTTTTAACTCCGGCATATCCTGTTCCATTATATTCAAACTGATAAGGCCCGATCGACTGCAGGCAGATTTTCGAGGTGGATGAAAAGGAATCAGGGGACAATTGGACGAAGGTTATAGGGCCCTTATCTTCAACTTCTACTAAAGCTCCGATGTCTTCAAAAGTAATATCCTCGTGACCCCATGCATCGATGAGGGCAACTCCTTCCATATCGCTAAAACTTGTTTTGATATCATTAAACTCCGCGTAATACCCCGGGCCAATAAATGAATACCAGATCCAGAACACGGGCACACCTAGAAAGATAAGCAATGCCCCTATGCTTACACCCAACTTCTTTATTATAAGTGTGCTGTGCGTAGTATCTTTCTCCATATCTCCCTATTTCTTAATCCTTTTATTTACTGTATTACCTTAGATGAAAGATAAACATGAGGAAGCCCTCTTTAACTCATCAATAATTACTTTGGCTCCCTTTGCTGTTAGTTAATGAAGCGCACCCTTAGTGCCTTAGTTGCGAGAGCTTCCAGGTCTTATCGGTATGAACCTTCTTGCCTTTGCCATAGATTATACGAACTCGGGCAGTAGGATCGTCAACGGTGGTGTCGAAATCAATGGTGGCAAAGCTCAAGTCTTTACCATTTGTAATTCCGGAAGACATGATCTCGATCATAGGGTACCCTACTCGATCGGACTCGTGGTGCTGCCAGACCAAGGATTGGTGCATGTCCCCACCGATATACATAACTCCCGAGATCTTGTGTTTTTTGATGGCATCAAAAAGACGGTGGCGGGAAAAGGTAAAAATGCGCCATCCATCCACTTTACTGTGATGGAGCACACTACCGGAGGCAATGATCTTAAACTTCGCCTTGGAGTTTTTCAGTCCGCTCAAAAGCCATTCAAATTGAGCATCACCCAGCATGCGTTTTTCATCATTATCTGGTAATTCATTGGGCGATCGATGGTAGCGGCCATCGACCACAAAAAACTCAACATCGCCCCGGGAGAATTTAAAAAAGGCACCTGGGGTATCGGGAGTTCCGGATGCTGGGTTGGGCCAAGCCTGCTTCCAGCCAGCCAAAGAAAATTCTTTTCCTTCGGCGGTACCATCCGAATTATTGGGTCCGTAATCATGATCGTCCCAGATCGCATAAGTGGGCACCTGACGAAGTACATTGGCAAATTCCTTCTTACGACGGTACGCCAAATGGTGTTGCAACTGTATCGTAGGATCGGTGGTATCGGCATAATGGGTATCGCCCACAGTGAGGTGTAGGTCCGGTTGCTCCTCAAGGAGAAGATTCCAGGACCGTTGTGCCCTTTTGATATGCATACAGGAAGTAATGGCCATTCTGAATGCAGTGGATGTGCCCTCAACGGGTGCAGTCTTCAATGATCCTTTCCACTTTGGGTCAGCCCTTCCATCAATCGAAACCTGGTACTGGTAACGGGTATCGGGTGACAGACCATTCATGGTCGATTTGAATATCTGCCCAGGGACCTTTGCTGCCTGATTGGATAGGGCCGTGAGTTTGCCCGCCTTATTGTCCTTTTTGAATGAACCTTCCGCACGGTAGCTGAAAGTACACTTGGACTTGGATGGCGCATACATCCATAGGGTTACTTGATTGGCCCGAACATCACCTGTGATTGGGCCCGCAATTTCAGGTATGGCATGGGCAAAAGAAATGGGCAGAAGAAGAAAAGCGATCAGTAGTTTTGGGCTCATAAATTTCGTGTTTTGGCTGATTAATTAATTTTGAGTGCGGCGATGAGGTATGCAGTGGCGTCTTTGTGTTTTACCCTTTTTGCACCCGTGTAGACCAGTTCACAACTCAAACCGAGTTCCTCGCTGCGCTCCTGAAGTTTCAGTCCGAAGTTGGCAGTGTGGGTGGGGTCTTTCTGAGGTTTCCCAATCGCTGGTGCCGGACCCTTGTAGTAAAGATAAACCGGTGGATCGTCTGAACTGACCAGGGCGTAAGGAGAGTATTCCTGTATCCAGGGCAGGATGTTTTTCCGCTCGGCTAGGAACTGGTCAAAACTCTTCATACCGAATGCATGCCCACCATACTTGCTGTTTGGCGTCCATGCCTTCAACTGTTTCGGGTCGAGGCTGGTTTGAGCGTTATTGACTGCGGCACAATAGAGCCGGGTAGATTCCCGGGCGATAGAATCCTTACTTTTAGAATCGGCTAAATCGTCATGGTAAAGCAACCACAGGCTGGAACAGGCACCTGCGGAACTCCCCGAAGCTGCAATACGGGTTTTATCAATATTCCATTCCTTTGCCTTACTCCTAACAAACTGGAGGGCACGGGCCGCATCATGTAAGGGAGCTTTCACCGGTGGCTCAATATCCGAGTTGCTTTTGATCAGGCGATAGTTAATCGCTACCACGGAAATACCCGCTTTCAACAAGGCAGGTGCATCGACAAAACGATTAAGCCTTTCTTTGCTCCCATTTTTCCACCCCCCCCCATGAATAACGAAGGCAAGTGGAGTTGGCTTTTCTGATTTTGCTTTCCAGAAATCGATAACATTGCGCTCATGTGGACCATAAGCAACCTCGCTCAATGTGGGTTTAGGTATGGAATCCGCGTATTGTTCTTTCTGGGAAACCTTTCCTGTGCGTAGAGCTTTGGGAGGCTTTGCATCCGTGGGCAAAGTGACCATGGACATCATACATAGGATGAGAATGCCTAAGGTTTTTGGCGGTTTTTTTGGTATAACAGGAGTCTCGATGACCGTCTTCGGTTCCTCAGCACTGCACACCGAGGTGATCAGAGCAGTAATGAGTAGTGCATTATAGATTTTCATTATTTCCATGCTTTAAGGCTTTCGAGATTAGCTGAGGAGTTGATCAGCCCAATTCTCCCACTGGCAACTGCTGGCAAGGCGTAGCTTTCGATCAGGATTTCATCAAGATAGAATTCCATCAGAGAACCTTTGAGGAGTAAGCGAAAGCACGCTGGGTTTGTGAACGACATCTCTCGGTCTACGCGTTTCAGATCCGGATGCTTGCTCCTTTTGGGCTCCTCAATTTTCAAAACGGTTCCGTCCGCCGACATGGAGCTGAGCTCGGCCACGCCCGCATGATCCACAAGCACGCCGGCTCCCTGATTGTTCACACACTCAATAAACAACCCGCTGCGCGGGGCCTCTTCATCCTTCGGCAGCCTCAAGGTACCTTCGAGAACCGTTCCCCCTTTCACATCAAAGGAATTGCCCAGCATCGCAATCGGCTTGGTTGTATCCACAGGTTTATCCACCTTGACGGGATGGTGCTTCATCTTCTCGTTGCCCTTCCACCATCCGAGGCGAAGCGTTCCCTCGTTGTCGATTCGCACGTCTTTTAGAGGGGCGAAAGAAACCTGATTGTCCCGGGCCCTGGTGAAGTGGCACACGAGCATGCCATCGGTGGGGTGCGCGAAAAAGCGGCAAAAGTAGGTGTGCCCAGTCAACACATTGGAGTTCTTCTTCGCCACATGAAAAGGGCCTTCGGGTTGTTCCGCAACCAGTGTCACCATGTAGGGGGCGTAATTGCCCATCAACATGTAGTATTTATCCCCGATCTTTTCCACCGCACCGACCTCAGCATGTTTGCGTTTCACACCCACCACCTTGGGTGGCTCCAAGGCTTTCCAATGCAGGCCGTCTTCCGATTCTCCGAAGCCGAACTTACTCTCTTTAGAAAGTGGGCTGGCCGTCCAGTATCCGTAGAATCCCCCGCCCGGCTTGGCGATGGTCCAAATACAGTCCCAGCGACCGTTCTTCTTGTACCATCGCTCGTCCTGAACAAATTGATATTCTTTTCCTTTCAATCTCGTCCAATTACGGAGGTCGGTAGATTCAGCAAAGTAGATGTTTTGACGCTCGCCGATTTCTTCTGAGAAATTCATGTAGAATGTACCGTCCTTCTCAAAGGTAGA
>CAJQKB010000121.1 GCA_905478775.1 uncultured Opitutales bacterium
CTCCGTCCGTTTTTGTTTTCGTAAAAATTCAAAAATGCTTTGTGTGCGACTCGATATCCTCCAGGAGTTGGATAATCTCCGGTAAAATACCAGTCTCCCGGATGGTCCGGGAGGGCTTCGTGTAGATTTTCAATCCCCTGGTAAATTACCTCGACCCGGGGCTCACCATTTAATTCACTTGGAGTTACTAACTCTGCTACCTTATTGGAAATTTCTTCTGGGGTGAAATTCTCATACACTTTTTTCACATGATTCACCAAATTGGGACGAGTTTCCTTAAGGGCTTCACGGCAATTCTTGGCAACTTCAGCAAGCAGGCCTCCATAACCATTTTCATTGATCAGCGCGACTGCTGCCTGAAAAGCGATAAACTTTCCCAATTCGGACATGTCGATTCCATAGCAGTCTGGGTAGCGAATTTGAGGAGCGGTGGAAGCAATCAACAATTTCCTTGGCTTGGATCGACCCAGAATTTTCAAAATACTTTGCTTAAGTGTGGTTCCCCGAACAATCGAATCATCAATGCAGACAAGTGCATCAATTTTCTCCCGCACAACACCATAGGTAATATCATAAACATGAGATACAAGTTGATTCCTGCCAGATTCCTGGGAGATAAATGTGCGTAATTTAATATCCTTGTTGGCAATCTTTTCTCCCTTTGGCCAATTATCCATTACCAATTCGTTGATTAATTCATCGGTTAATTCGCCCTTATTTTTAGCCTCAATTAACTGTTGCTGTACTTCTGCCCGACGAACCAATCGAAGTTGCTCCATAAACCCGTAATATGCACTCTCTGCAGTGTTAGGAACATAACTAAACACACTGTTGGAAAAATCATTCCCTACGGACTTGAGAACATCAGGCACCAATAAGGCACCGAGCATTTTGCGCTCTGCATAAATATCGGGATCATTCCCCCGGGAAAAATAGATTCGTTCGAACGAACAACCAGTCTGGCGAGCTGGGTCATCGGCGAATCGCTCCACTTGCACCTCTCCGTTCGCCTTGGCCACCACAATGGTGCCTGGTTTGATTTCCTGGACCTCGTCCACTTTCTTGTCAAACACAGTCATTAAAGGTGCCCGCTCGGAAGCAACCGCAACCACCTCATCATCTTCAAAATAAAACCCTGGACGGATGCCCAGCGGGTCGCGCATGGCAAAGGCATCCCCGTTTCCAATTATACCGGCGAGTGCATAACCCCCATCCCAATGTTCGGAAGCCTTTCGAAAGATATCTGGTAAATCGACTCGTTCACCAATCCATTTAGAAAGATCATCCCCACTTACTCCTTCTTTTAGAGCCTCTGCGGAAAGCTTGTCATTAGTTGAATCAAGATGGTACCCGGTTTCTTCCAAAATTGCCTGTGTATCAGTATCAAAAACCGGATGTTGGCCACGCTCAACGAGTTTTTGGTTCAATTCTTCGACATTGGTAAGATTAAAATTACCCGCCACCATCAGGTTTTTCCCTGGCCAATTACTCTTACGAAAATATGGGTGGCAAGTGGTGGAACCATACGCTCCCGAGGTTCCATAGCGGAGGTGCCCCATGAGAATCTCACCCCCGTAGTCAAAGTGCTTCTTGTAAGTTTCAGGAAACTCAGGAAATGCAGTCCCATCCTTAACCATTTTTTCCAGTTTCTTGTGCTGACCACCAAAAATTTTAGACAAAGCCTTGGTGCTCGTACTCCGTTCGCGAAACATAAAAGCTTCACCGGGAGGCATATTTAATTTCATCGACCCAATCCCAGCACCATCCTGACCCCGATTGTGCTGCTTTTCCATCAATAGGAATAATTGATTAAAGCCCCATAATGGAGTGCCATACTTCTGTTCATAATAAGCCAGTGGTTTCCGTAAGCGGACTAGGGCAATTCCGCAGTGGTGGCCGATTTCATCACTCATGGTGGTTTAGCTATGATTCATTTTTTGTGGGATGGCGTCGCTCCAAGTCTTATGCAGTTGATTGACCGAAGAATCAAGAATTTCATTACCCGACACTGAAAGTTTTAACTGTCCGGATGAATCGGAGTATCCTAATGGATCAATGCTCAATCCATTTTGGCCCGCAGATAGTACTATTCCCTCACTTTCACTTTTGGATACTGCAATCAAGACACGGCCCTGACTTTCTCCAAAAAGGAGGGCATCCAGTCGGTTGGATTTCCCCTTGGAATCGATTGAGAGCGATGCTCCAATATTCGGGTTTTCAAAAAACATTTCAGCCAAGGCAACCAAAAGTCCACCCTCAGCAATATCATGTGCAGCATGTACATGCCCGGCTTCAATTTGTTGTATAAGGAAATCCTGTACTTTCTTCTCGGATGCCAAATCAACATCTGGACAAGTTCCCTCTTTTTTTCCATATTCGGTCTGAAGAAAATAACTTCCACCCAATTCATGAGGTAGACCGCCGAGCAGAAGAATTGATTGATCAGGTTGTGAAATAAAGCTTCGGGTCACACTTGATGATTTTTCAATTAAACCAACCATGGAAACCACTGGTGTCGGGTCAATTCCGCCCTCGCCATGTTCATTATACAAACTCACATTTCCACCCACTACCGGAACATCGAAAAAGGTACATGCATCCGCTAACCCCTTTACACATTCCTTCAGCATGTGATAAGCCTCCGGTTTATTGGGGTTGGCAAAATTCAGATTATCGGTAACGGCAAGTGCACGAGCGCCTGAGCACGCCAAATTACGCATGCACTCTGCAAACGCAATCTGTGCTCCCTTGTAGGGATCCAAATAACAGAATCGATTATTACAATCATTCGAAATCGCTAATCGTTTATCAATGCCAGCAATACTCAAATGAACCACTCCAGCATCACTTCCTGGCTCAACTGTACAGCCAGACATAACCATATGGTCATATTGTTGCCAGACCCACCGCTTGGAAGCGATCGTAGGGTGAGCTAATAATTTATTTAAAGAAGATTCAACCGATTCAACAGCAAGTTCGGGAACAGAACTTATACTCCAATTTCGAGCCACTTCAATATGAGCAGGCTCACTGGCCGGTTGGTCATAAATAGGGGCTTCATCAGTAAGGGATTTGGCGGGCAGATCCGCCACAACGACTCCCTTATGCCGAACTACCATTCGATCTCCGTCCTTTACTTCTCCAATATGTGCCGCGTGTAAATCCCACTTTTCAAATACTTCCCTAATCTCATGCTCCCTACCCTTTTTCACAATAACGAGCATTCTTTCCTGGCTTTCAGAAAGCATAATTTCATAGGAATTCATTCCCGTTTCTCGCTGTGGAACAAGATCGAGATCAATTTCAATTCCTAAACCTCCACGGGACGCCGTCTCACAAGTCGAACAGGTCAAACCTGCTGCTCCCATATCCTGAATACCCACCACTAATCCTGGAATCGCCATCATTTCAAGGCATGCTTCTAGAAGAAGTTTCTCCATAAATGGATCCCCCTTCTGCACCGCAGGACGATCGGCAGCACTCTCCTCAGTCAATTCACGGGAGGCAAAACTGGCTCCGCCTAAACCGTCTCGACCGGTACCGGGCCCAACATAAAAAACTGGATTCCCCACACCAGTGGCTGCACCACGATGAATATCCTCGTGTTTGAGAATTCCGGCACATAGTGCATTGACTAAGGGATTCCCCTCGTAGCAATCATCAAAGTAAACATCGCCCCCCATATTAGGAATTCCCAAGCAATTTCCATAATTTGAAATCCCGCTCACTACTCCCCTAAAAAGTCTTTTTACATGTGCAGATTCCAAGGAACCAAAACGAAGGGAATTGGTCAGTAGAACCGGACGGGCTCCCATCGTAAAAATATCCCTTACAATTCCACCCACTCCGGTTGCTGCACCTTCAAAGGGCTCAATTGCACTGGGATGATTGTGCGATTCAATCTTAAAAGCAACACCCCACCCTTCTCCCACATCAATCACGCCCGCATTTTCCTCACCCGCTTTAACGAGCACCTGGCCAATTGCTTCTTTATCCTTTTTTTCGGTGGGAAAAAGACGAAGTAATTTCCGGGTATTTTTGTAGGCACAATGTTCCGACCACATGACCGAGAAAATTCCCAATTCAGTCAAGTTGGGCGTGCGACCAAGAATTTCTAAAACTTGATCATACTCTTCCGGAAGCAGACCATGCTGTGCCACTAATTCCGGTGTAATCTCGACATTTAAACATGGATCTGGGTTAAGGGGTAATGAAGGAACTGTATTTTCGGTCATGATTCAGAAAGTTCGATTGGGGAACTCGATCGTATAGGGCCAAGAAAAGCTTCCAATACCGGTAAGCCATCTTGACTGGGATGAAATTTTTCAACCGCACGCTCAGGGTGTGGCATCATACCGTAGACATTTCCCACTTCATTTCGAATTCCGGCAATATCATTGATTGAACCATTGGGATTTCCAATATAACGAAGGAGAACCTGATTATTTGATTCCAATTTTGCCAACGCATCCTGCTCCAGGCGATAATTTCCCTCTCCATGAGCAATCGGTATAGTTAACTCGCTTCCAATTGTATCCGAACTAAAATGTTCATTTGAATCTTCCACTTTTAATTTTTGGTTTAC
>CAJQKB010000122.1 GCA_905478775.1 uncultured Opitutales bacterium
TTCTCATAGAGATTCGTCGTTTCAGCTGGATCCTGTTCCAAGTCATAGAGCTGACCCTTTAGTGCGTCGGACACTTTAGACATCTCTTTCTCATTCGGCAGAGTCCAGCCACCAGATCCTTTTGCCAAGAGGAGCTTCCACTTGCCCTGACGATAAGCGAAGTGCCCACTCACGCTGTGGTTTACAATTCCTTTGCGTGAGAATTCAACTGGCTTTCCTTTGAAGATTGGCAAAATACTTTCACTGTCTTCGCCGGCATTTGCAGGTAGTTCCTTGCCAACCAACTCGGCACAGGTCGCGAGCAGGTCTGTCTGGCAGGTAATCACATCGGACCTGCTACCGGCTTTGATGACTGCGGGCCATTTAACCAGAAATGGCACGCGGTGGCCACCTTCCCAAAGATCTGCCTTGGAGCCACGGTATTGGGCACTAGCGAAGTGGCCATGGCCTTCAAGTTGCTTAAAGTTGGCGGCTTTGGAACAACCATTATCACTCGTCACGATGAGCAAAGTATTGCCTGAAAGCCCCTGTGCTTCCAGGGCCTGAACAACTTGTCCGACGATGTCGTCGGTCTGCATCATGAAGTCGCCATAATGGCCAATACCACTTTGCCCCTGCCACTTTTGAGAAGGAACTATGGGCGTATGCGGCGATGGCAATGGCATGTAGATGAAGAAAGGCTTGTTGCTCTGATACTCCGATATGAATTGGACTGTTTCCGCCGCAAGTTTGCCCAAAACTTCAATTGCTTCAAAGTCCTCGGTCGCTGGTCCAGGGCGTTTGAACGCTTTGACATGGGTGCCTTCGCCTACCCAGTTACGATCACGGATCCACACATAAGGAGGAAAATCCAGGGACGCGGTAATACCAAACCAGGAATCAAATCCGAGATCGACTGGACCCCCTTGAATGCTGCCTTTCCAATCGATATTAGAGAGTTGGCTCGAAGGAAATGGGCCCATCTTCAGCTTCTCTCTGATGCCGCCAGCAGCTCGGGCTTGCTTACCGTCGATCGTCGCGATGTCCAGCCCCAAGTGCCACTTACCAATCATGGCAGTGGTGTAACCATTGTCACTGAGGAAACGAGGGACGGTCATTCGAGTCGTTGGAATTAGGGGCAAGCCGTAGCCATTGAGCACACCCTCCTGCAACTTTGTGCGCCAATTATAGCGACCAGTGATGATGCCGTAGCGAGTCGGTGTGCAGACTGAGGAGGTTGTGTGTGCATCGGTAAATATCATACCCTCCGCAGCGACGCGGTCCATGTGTGGCGTGGCGATTTTACCCCGCCCTGGATTCAGGCACTGCACATCGCCGTAGCCCATATCATCCGCCAAAATATAGACGATATTTGGTTGTGAATCCGCAAGTAATAAGAGTGGCAGTAACGCAGCCAGTGCACCGACTTTAAAAAGAGAGAAGGGATTTCTATTTTTCACATATCGAATGTTCTAATTGTCGCTATTTTGCGGCCGCAACATCGCTGAATTGCATGAACCCATTCTCATCGATCAGCATGAAGCAGTAGCCAGCGATATTTGCTGGAATCACCGCACTCACACTTGAACCATTTTTGCTTACCTTGGCCGGTAAACGCATTCCCGGGATAAACTCCGCTGTCACCGCATCTTTGCTACCACGTTTGTTTTTCTTTTTGCCAACCGATGGTGCGTCGCAATAAATCACAACCGCTTCCCGAATCATCGGGCCACTCGGTTGGATTGCGAGCTGTGCCTTGCGTGAGGATTTCTTGAAAGAAGCATCTCCGAGCTTAGCGACCGGTTTTTTCTTACCTGCGTAGTTTGGATTCAAATACGGAAGCTCTGCATGATTTGCGACGAGGGCTTGGTCGAGCAGTCCGCTCAGTCGATCTACTATTAAGCTATATTTAGGATTCTTTGCGAGGTCGTAGGTTTCCTCGAAGTCGTTGCGCTGACCGTCTTGGTAGAGTCGATATAGTTCGTAGTCATTCGTGAAGTATCGTTTGTAGAGTTTAAAATCTTTGCTGCGAATGGCTGACTTCATCGAGTCTTTTCCACCATGTGGATAATGCCAGAAAAGGAACTCACGTTCTTTGCCATTTTGATCGAGCACCTGAGTGCTTTTGCCTTTCAATACAGGAGTGATGTCCAAACCACTGAGCTTCGCCTCATCTTCGGCGGAGATCTCGGTGTCGGTCAGAACAAGGAATGTAGGGAAGAAATCGAGCTGATTGATCATGCCATCAAACTGAGTGCCTGCCGGGACTGTAGGACCAGCAATTACCATAGGCACGCGCACGCCGCCTTCTTCTGCATGGGTTTTGCCATATTTAAGCGGCGAATTATCCGAGAGTGTTTCTTTACCATGCCTCGTGGCCCCACCGTTGTCAGAGCTGAAGAAAATATAGGTCGTTTCGTACAGCTTCTTACCTGGGCTGCGAGGATCATCGGTTCTCTCAAGGAAATCGACCACGCGTCCAAGACTCCAGTCCACGCTGGTTACCATGGCGGCAAAGTAAGGGTTCTGTTGTCCAGGCAGGCTCATGTCTCCTGGTTTCGGGGGGAATGGTTGGCCGAGTTTATCGCAGTAATACTCAAGCAGTTCGCCATTGCGCGTCATCGCCGGCCAGTGAACCATCCAATGGCACAGATTCAGGAAGAACGGCTGATCCCCACTTTCAGCAATGAACTTGATCGCGGATTCGGTGACCTCATCGTAGGGATAGGAAATCCCTTCCGGCTTTTTCTCGCTGAATGGTGGAAACTTTTCCTTACTCAAGGGATGCTTGGGATCTTCTGCAGTCGCAAAGCCTTTGGTTCGATCCGGCACACTGCGGTGGATGCCCCGGTCTTCGTTGACGAACTCAAAACCATAGCTCGCCGATGAAAGACCAATATGCCATTTGCCGGAGTGGCCTGTACGGTAGCCGTTCGCCTTCAGCGCATCCGCAATCGTCAGGTGATTTCGATCCAACTGTCCCTCCAGGTAAGGAGGAATCAGACGCTCGGTTTTCTTGGCATCTTTTCTGTTATCTAGCGTGACGTGCGTGAAGCGTGTTTTCGCAGGATGCTGTCCTGTGAGGATCGCAGCACGCGAGGGTGAACAGGTAGGAGCGGGCGAATAAGCCTGAGTAAAGTTCATACCAGACTTTGCAAGCTTCACTAGATTCGGAGTCTCATAGGGAGTTGGTTTATCAACATCATTGAGCGGAGTCGCCTGCCATCCGAGATCATCAATGTAAAAGATAATGATGTTGGGAGTAATCTCTTCAGCCTCTTCCGCTAGAGCTACTAGGGGGAAACAGAGGCAACTGACAAGAGTAAAGGTGGTCGAAAAGATACTCAGAGAAATTGAAGGGAGCTTAGTTTTTAATCTTCTGATGGACTTTCTCATTGAGGTTTAAATTCTAAGTAGTTAAGTTAAATGTTGTCCATTTAAAAAGGGGTATTCAAGCAATGTTTTGCTGCCCAAGCATGCCCTTTTTCTAGAATATTAAGCGTTGAGTTTTCGTACATAACCCAACCATCGTGATTAGATCATTGAGTCGGAACTTGACTCGGTAATATGGGGATTCGGAACGATAAAAAGTTTTCGTTTTTGACTGAGCGGTTTCCTGGAATGTTAAATAATTCTCCGGCAGGCAATGCGAGTGCCTTGCCTAAAAAATAAACTAATATAGAGGCTAACAATTTTTAGTTACTCTATTTCAATATTTCTCATTTCGGATAACTACCTTAATTTTTCTCAATAATTCGTAGGAATCCGATGACTCGGGACATTTTCCTTTCATTCAATTCATGCTTCACCATTGAGACCTTCCATTATCATAAACGCGGATGCTGTGGTTCTTGGGATCCGGTAATACAAAGTGAGTGGTCACGAGTAGTGTGATTGCCGATTATCTTTTCATAATTTGTATTTCTGTAACCAAGAGTTGGTACGCTAAACACACAAATACTCTTTGCTTACCTGATCATTAGGTCAATCGTTCCCTATGTGTGCAATCATTAAAAATCTCACAATCCCTTATGTTCAAACCTATCCAGAATTACAGGAAAACCAGCCCCATTATCTTCAATAATTTATAAAGATTTATTGATAGAATCCCACCAACAATAGGTTAAATCAACTTAATACTTGGGTGCAAGGGAACGATATAAAATTGCTCGTCCGTAGCGGAATGGCCAGTGGAGTGAAGTTGGTTTTTTTCACATATGGTAGATATTATTGACTCAATAGAACTGTTTTTAAAATGATAACTCTTCTTTCTTTCATAGACTTCATCGTCTTCAAGAAGGAGGGTAATCTCAAAATTTTCGATAGACTCTTTTTTAGAATGATTGGCATTCTTATCCAGTTCTTTTCGGACTGCACTTTCTAGGTCCCTGAATATTTCTTTCAGGGGAGTATCCTGCCAAGAAATATTATCGAGTTTGATGTTTTCTGGAAGTACTCCAGGAAATCGAAGGTGTAACAATAGTTTCATAGGCAACCTGGCGACTCCCATTTCTAATTGCCCTATTTGAAAGTTTTGTTGCTCAACCAATAAGCTAAGAGCCCATTTGTGCTCGTACTTTTTTTGAAGTGCTTGCTCAAATTCACTTGGGTCCATAGTCACAAAAACAGTCTTATCATGATAGAGCCAGCATCCATCGATATTACGAACGCACTGATCAACTGTTCCTTGGATAGTAAAACCAGACAGACCATTAATAGGAAATGATTGTTGCAGGGCCTGTTCCGAAACCTGCAGCTTGATGTCGTGTGGTTCTAAAATCTCTGCCAGCTTGCTAATACGCTCATTCCTTAAGTTGAAGTGCTCCACTATCTCCTCATCAAACTTAGCTGGTAAAACATAGGGAGCTAACGCAGATTCTAGTTTCTTCAGGCGCTCTGTTTCATGGGCGGGAATAGCCGGTGAACAAGAAAAGGAACCAATGAGCATGAATGCTATGAGCAATCGGACAATGGGTGAGTTCATACTCTGGAGTCTAGTAATACCGACCACTCAGTAAAGGCTTATCGTCCAACTCACTTTTGGCCAGGGTCTGCTTGAATATCCCTATGGTAAAAGACGCCGATGACCCGGGTCGTTTTCCCTTTCAATGTTGGAAATTTGCCACCTGGATTGCCGTCTCTATCCATCATGTTGGCGGTGATGACATATCTTCCCAACTCCGGGATGTAGGCGATATCGGGATCCTGGATACGGTAATTATCCCAATGGTTCACTTCTTCAGAGCGTGGGGTGATGGCCTTGCCCACATACTCGAAGGGCTGATTGATATCCTTGGATCTCCAGGCCACCACCTTGTAAGGACTGCCCTTGGATTCGCGATCGCAAAAGATGTAATAAGTTCCATGGATCTTCTCAATGGTGGCATCTCCCACGCCATATTTGTGCCCGCCATCGGGGTTGGGATGGACCGCCTTGGCGTTGACCAATTTCCAGTCCCCCAGTCCGGTGGTGGAACTGAAGTGAGCCAGGCTGGTGCCATCCGGCCCGTGGGGAAAGTGCCCATGCTCACCAAACATGTGGAACACACCGTCTTCATAATAGATGCCGATGTCATCGCATTGCTTACTTGGAAAAGTGCCGGCGGCTTTCCATTTGCCACTGGCTTTTTCGAGCGGGCCAGAGAAGGTGTAAACAATACCTTCTTCGTAGAGGTAGTAGGTCCCATCAACTTTCACCCCGTCATCGTATTCGTAGTGTTTACCGATGATGTACTTGTCGGAAACGAGTTCCCAATCTGCGCTGCTCCAGGAGAATTTTTTCGCACGCCAGAGATGAGCAGCTTGAGGCGTGTGGATGATGATTAAGTAATAGGGATACTCCAGTTCCGAGTCTACGAATAGAACCGAGTCATGATTGTTGCCAAAAGTGGTGGTGAATACCGGATTATCGACCGGGCGTTCCCAATCCAAAGGGTCAAACTTTTTTACCTGCTTGCTGGCCTCCTCACTCGCATGAAAGGCTCTGTGCCCAGTGGATACTGTTCCCAAGACCGAGTGAAATTGCCTGGGCCTATGAGCTCGATGTTCTTCGATCCGCGAGAAGAGTTCAGGTTTCTCGATCAGGTTGTTCCACTCATGAGGGTCATTCGCGTGATCGTAAAACTCTTCCGAACCGTCGTTGTAATGGATGTAGCGGTAGCGTTCGGAACGGATGCTGTAGTTTCCCGGACCGAAACTGGTGCGTGCCATATTGGGCCACTCCGCCCGAGCTCTTTTGCGAGCGTCGAGCAACAGAGCATCGCCACCGTAATCATACCCAGACCAAGGTGTGTCAGGGTATGCCATTCTCCAAAAGCTCGTTTAGTACTTGTCATTCTGTCGTAGCCGCCTGTACCGAACGTCGAAGTCCTCTCACACCTGCCCGAGGGCGAGGCTTCGACTGTGGGTTAATGCTTGAATAGTCATGGCGGTTTTAACTCGCGGCGGGGCAGGTGTTGAGAGCGACGCCTTGTTCTGCATCATTCTTTAGTGATCTTGATGCAAACAGCTATCTTCTTACCTTCTTCATCCTCAGCAAACTCAAACCATGACTCCTCTCCCACCTTCTGTGTTCCAGACACATAAATCTCACGCGACTTGATTTCGTAGTGTTTCTTTCCTTCACTAACTGCCTCTCTCACAACAATCTGTCCTCTGAATGAAATGCTGCCGTTCTCTATCTTGGGTACGATGCGGATCGTCACTCCACTTGCTATATCACTGAACGGTTGAATAGCATGAATTTCAGGAGCCTCTTTCCCTGGGATTACAACCGAGCCCCTTTTTCCTGATTCAGTCTGTATTTGGGGCGCAGAGAGAGCGTCCACGCCCTTCGTCTTTGACAGCTTGTTCATGTCGTGGACGATAATCGCGCTGGGTCCTTCGAATATTTTCGTTTTAATCGTTATTTGCTCGTGGGCAAAGAGCGATATTTGGCTTATTAATAGAAGAGCAATTGTAATCGTAGTTTTCATATTTTTGTTTTGGTTTATTGTTTAAGGGTGATTTATTTTCTTAGCAGAACATCAAGCATGAGGCACGGCTGACCGGGAGCGCACGCTCGATGCAGGACTGGGGCTGTGTTTCCGCTGAATCATTCGAAGTCGGGGCGGGTCAGTCGTTGCTCTCCATGCGCTTGTTCGGCTTGTTCGAATCCTATTTTCGCCCCTCCTGTGCTCCAAGAAAACGCTGATGAAGCCGCCAGTTGTTTCGCTGCACCGTCTCCACCAGCTCTTGATACGGAGTTCCATCAGCCTGAAGCAGCCCCTGCTTGAGGATCCTCGGGTCGACTTTATGACGGTCGATATATTGGCAGCGGTTGTATCCAATCAGGTAACGAGTAGCG
Organism: uncultured Opitutales bacterium; assembly: GCA_905478775.1. Lineage (GTDB taxonomy): Bacteria > Verrucomicrobiota > Verrucomicrobiia > Opitutales > Seribacteraceae > Seribacter > Seribacter sulfatis. Next base: position 7,325 of record CAJQKB010000122.1, read on the forward strand.
AACCCGTACTGCAAGAACTTAGCGTGCGCCTTCCCAACGCTGGCGATGTCAGGCAACGTCTTCCACATGACATTGGAGTGTTCAGGCGTTTTGAAACTTACTTGGTGGTCGCAGATCATCACCGGTTTCTTCGTCTCTCGATAAGCCCGCTCAAAGTCCGTTTCAGAGAACAAGGATCCGCCTGGCTGAACGGATAGAACATCGATCCACGGCAGCGCTTCCTGGATGACCCGCCAAGGCATGGCAGCACCAGAGTAGCGCTCTCCGAATACCAACGTATTCGAAGCTAGTTTCCTGGTGAGGGGGCCGATGTGGGAATAGACCTCACGGGCGATGAGCACCAGGAAGTCCTCGTCAGAAGCGTCTGCGCCGTTCTCACGGAGAAACCGCTCGTAACGCCTTTTGCCGGGCGCACCATCTGGCAGTTCGCGGATGGCATCCACCCAAGTCTTCCCGGCAGCACGCTTCGCTTGCTTGAGATCCCAGGCGGGCATGTCTGTCCAGTAGATGCCGATACGGTTCGGATGATCTGGAAATTGCTTTGCCATCTGCTCAAGTTCGTTGCGGGCCGATTGCTTCCAACTATCGCCGAACACATCCGGGAATCTAATCCGCTTACCCTGCCATGCGCTGACCTTGCTCGTCGGGTAACAGGAGGCAAAGTGAGGTAGCAACTTCCGGGTGCTGGGATGCGAGTCATAGCCAAGGCTGTTGTAGCCCCATTTGCGGAAATAGGAGACCAGCTCCGTATTCGCCTTTCCCCAATCGTTATCGAGGTTCTGGCGGAGATGGTCGCGCTTCGACTGATCCGGCCGGGAAAGGCCGCCGGTGTGGGTCACTCCGACCGACAGGAATCCATGGCCATCTGGCGTTATCAGGAAGTGGCGGTCCTCGATGACTTGTAGATGAAACCTTCCGGTTGCTTCGCCCTTGATCGAGAGATACCCGCCATATCGATCAAAGCCATCACGATCAGGAAAGACTCCAGCAGATAGTGAGACAGCGATCAGAAGGGCAAGAGGGACGAAGGTAATAAGTCGTTTATTCATTGGATGTAATCTTACCTTAATTCGGAGTTCGTAGTGCGGAATCAGCTGCGATCGCTGGCATCATTTGAGTCATTCTTTCTGGCGAACG
>CAJQKB010000123.1 GCA_905478775.1 uncultured Opitutales bacterium
AAATTTCCTGTTGCTTCATTAACCTTATTCGGGCGTAATTGCACGGCTCAAATGAATCGATCAATTGAAATTTTGAAAATATTGCGTAATGGAATGCAGACTATGGTTTCTGGCGAACCAACTATGCAAATTAGTTATACCCGAATATTCAATTTTTCGGAGAGACGGGTATCTTTAAGGATGGAGCTTTCTGGAGAAGATGCTGTTCCAGTACCTATGGGGCGGGTGGATGTGGTCGAAATGTCCTCGAACAACGGTCAGTCAAGTTGTAATTGCACTTTAACTGAACTGCAAACGGGGCAACAGCAAAGACTTGTCTTGCGACTCAAGGATGCAGGGCAAAGGGAGAAAGAATGCGAGAAGGTATTTAATTTCTTTCGTTCCATATTATCTATTTCTGAAAAAAAACCATTGGACGGAGGATTTTCTTCGACTCGTGGAGCACACGGAAATACTAGCGAGTAAAGAGCTGCTCGGCCTTGATTCGGGTAACCGGACCAATTTTTTCTAGTTCAGATAAATCAATTTTGGAAGAATCTCCTACAATGGAGAGTAATTTTGCTTTTGGTTGGATTGAATTTTTATAAAATTCGCTCAGCGTTTCAATCGAGGATTTGCTCATTCGTTCAAAGCGGTCTTTCCTTGGGTCTCCTTTGAGTCCGAGAGCGTTCACATCGTACACATAACCGGCAGTGCTCCGATAGGGGATTGGATTGGTACGGTAAGAGCTAAGGATTGAGGAATGGGCGGATTCCCATCTTGTTTGGTTAATAGGCATATTTTCTATCAACTCCATAAAGGCAAGAACTGCCTCAATTGTTTTATCCGCCTGGCACCCAATTGAGCCCACGAGTATGTTTTCTTCATCGGGGCGGGACGGTGTGAAGAAATGTGCCCATGCAGAGTAGGCAAGGGCGCGGGCTTCTCGAAGTTCCTGGAAAACTAGTCCCGCCATTCCACCGCCAAAATATTCATTAAATAACTGAGAGGCTGCGATCTTTTCTTCCTCATATGTCCCGACAGAAAACTCAAGGCGGACTTGTGCTTGGGCCATTTCTTTTTCGAAAAAATAAATTTGATTTTGTTTGGCATTTATTGATCGCAGTTTTTCAAGAGGCTTACTTGAAAGAAATTTTTCCTGTTCTCCGCTAAATCCGTTACTAATTAAATTGATTACCTCTTCCGGGGATTGTGGTCCGTAGTACAGGACAGTTCTTTCTGCCTGAAGAACATCTTGAAGCATCGCACTGAGACTTTGAACGCTGGAAGCATTTAAATCAGAATCACTCGGGCGTTCGAGGTATCGTGAGCGATTGCCGTAGCGATGAAAGTGAGCAAGGGCGTTGCTAATTGCTCGGGGGTCTTTTTGCTCATCCTCTCGTTCAGAGAGGATGATATTTCTAGTTTCTTCCCATGTTTCGTCGGATATATTTGGTTTTTCAACCAAATCACGGGCAAGTTTAAGCGAGGCTGCAAAGTTCTCATCAAGGCCTGTAAGAATAAGAGAACTCAAGCGTTCGCGAACCGCAAATGCGAAGTCAGTGCCCAATTTATACCATTCAATTTTTAAATCCTTAGAAGAAATGCCATCTGCACCCGAACGATCCAGCATTCTTTTGGCGTAGGGGAGCATAGAGTTATGCCTGGAACCGCTCTCCATCCTCATTTCTAGAGTAAATAGATCGTTGAGGGGATTATTTACATGGATTAGCTTAAGTCCTGGCGAAATTTCCTTAGTAATAAAATTTTTACCTTCCTCAATAAATTTGGGATCAAATGGATCGAAAGGTAGTTCACTAACATTTTTCATGAAAGTGGATTCCTTATCAGGGTCGATTACAAGGGGGTCGATCTTAGGTTTTTCTATGCTAGGTAACTTATGCTGCGCATCGATTCGATATCCGGCCACATAATTTTCACCAAAATACTGATTAGCAACGCGAACTACATCTTCTTTTGTTAATTTTTCCAGTTTTTCAATTTCACTGTTCGATGTCTTCCAGTCTACAAATGATAAATAGGTATCCCTCATCAATTCGACCCGTTTTGCATTATTTTCACGATCTTCTTTTTGTTGTTTCTTGAAATCGTTAATGACGGCGGGGATTACCCAGTCGTCAAAATCTCCTACTTTTACCCGGTTAATTTGAGCGAGGATAAGTTCTTCAACTTCTTCTAGGCTTTGCCCCTCCTTCGGGATTCCATAAAAGGAATGCACACCATGGTCATTGTAGTTTTGCGGGTAGCAACCTGCTGAACGAACTAACTGCTTTTCAACGAGATCCAAGTTGATAAGCCCGGCGACCGAATTATCAATAATCATATCCATTAAACGAATTGCATGATAATCTGGGTGAAATCTAGGTGTGGTTCTGAAGGCGAGTATTACTTGTTCTTCACCCAGGTATTGAACTTGAACAAATTCCCTTCCTGAGAGTGGTTTTTCTTCCCATTTTGGTTCCGACCTAAGAGGGGATTCTGATTTCCATGATGAAAAGTGTTCTTCGATAATTTGGATGGTTTCATCCGGGTCGATATCGCCTGAGATACATATCGCCATGTTCTCCGGCACATAATGTTTCGAGTAAAATTCTTCTATTGCTCGAATCGAAGGGTTCTTTAAGTGCTCAATTGAACCAAGTGTGGGTTGTTGTCCATAGGGGTGAACTTTAAATAAGAGCGCGTTTACTTCACGATTAAGAAGGCGATCTTTATTGTCGATCGAACGATTTTTCTCTTCATAAACAGTTTCAAGCTCAGTGTGGAAAAGTCTAAAGACCGGGTTGGCAAAGCGTTCACTTTCAATTTTTGCCCAGTGAATCAATCGATTGGCAGGCAGGTCGACTTTGTAGACCGTCTCTTCATGCCAAGTGTGGGCATTGATACCCTTTCCTCCCATGTTGCCATACACACGGTCCATTTCGTTGGGAACTGCAAAACTGGAGGCTTCAATTGAGAGTTTGTTAATTTGGTTGTAAATTTCCTGCCTTTTGGATGCGTTCTCTTCTTTCGACCGTAACTCGAAGAGTTTTGAAATCTCATCTAACAATGGTTTTTCTTTTGCATAATCAATTGTGCCAAAAGATTGAGTGCCCTTAAAAAGAAGATGTTCAAGGTAATGAGCGAGTCCAGTATTGGTCTCGGGGTCATGCTTACTGCCCGCTCGAGTAATTATCTCGGCATAAAAACGAGGCGTCTCATGGTTTGGGCTTAGGTATACGGTTAAACCGTTTTTAAGGGTGTGTGTGATGACTTGCATAGAGGATGACGATTGAGAGGCATTTAAATCGGAGGACGGTTCGGGTTTTGGGGGGGAGCAGGAAAATAAAACCAAAACAGGAAGCAAAGTTAAAATCCATTGTGGTAGACTAGAATGTGGGGCATGCATTTTCTGTTTGGGTTGATTTATGAAGAAATAATAGTTTCTTAGTGGATAAATGAAATTTTACAAATAAACGAACATGAAAGTGTACCAATATGAAAAATGTGAAAGTTGTCGAAAGGCAGCTCGCTGGTTAAAGGAAAGAAATATTGAATTTACATCCTTACCCATACGGGAGAAAACTCCTACTCAACAGGAAATTCTACAAATGATTCAAGCCCATGCGGGGGAATTGAAGAAATTGTTTAACACTTCGAGTAAAGATTATCGCGACCCGGAGGTGAAAGATAAGATCCCTGACCTCACTCAGGAAGAAATTATTTCTCTTTTGCGTGGACGGGGAAACTTAATTAAAAGGCCTTTTGTAGTGGGCGAAGGGATCGCATTGCAAGGGTTTAAGCCTGACTTATGGAAGGAAGCTTTTGGACTTTCATAATGATTGAGTTTCAATTGGGATTGAGGAGTTCGATGTTTTTGTTATAAGATTAACTTCCTATGGAATTTAGTCATTTAGAAAATTGGATCGATCAAATCAATTCTGGAAATCTTGAGCAGGTGGTGGGCTTGTATTCCCAGGATGCTCTATTGTTTGCAACATTTGATGAAAAACCATTGAACTCACCTGCGTTAATCCGCGGATATTTCGATAGTTTTTTGGCAAGAGATGGAGCAGGTGTGGAATTGAATTCTGCTTCAGTTTGCCATTCAGAATTGGGAGATAATCATTATTCCTCTATTGGGATTTACACATTTTTTTTTAATGAAGGTGATCAACACGTTCGACAAAAAGCTCGATTTACTTTTATCTTTAAAAGGCAAAAGACGGGTTCAATAATACACCACCATTCATCGGTCATCCCTGCCTGAAAATACAATACTTACTGAAAAATCTTAAACTTTTATTATGTTAGAACCACAAAAAACTCTAGACACTTACTACCTGGAAGCTCGTAGAGATTTACTCGAGGTGGCTGCCCTGTTGGATCGATATGATCGTTCGGTTGAGAAGCAAGGTCAAAAAGCGGAGGATGAATCCCGGTTAAACTCTTTGCTTGAGGCGATGTCTTTACTTTCTGGCGGAGATCATCCAAAAGCGAATCGAACGGAGCAATTACTCAACCATTTTGCCAAGGTTTCCTAACTAATTTTTGTCATGCAAATTATTCAACCACATTATCATGCCATAGCTCGAACCGCTCAGGATTACGAGCGAATGGCAATGTCAGGAGTCGTTGCAGTGTGTGAACCTGCCTTTTGGGCTGGTTTTGACCGTCGTTACCCCGAGACTTTTATCGATTATTTTGCACAAATTTCTGAGTTTGAACCGACCCGGGCCGCTGAATTTGGTATTCGCCATTATTGTTGGGTGGCGGTTAACCCAAAGGAAGCAGAGAATACTGAGCTTACCCAGGAGGTACTTCGCCATATGCCGGAGTTTTTGAAAAAACCAACCTGTTTAGGAGTAGGGGAGACTGGCCTTCATAAATCAACTCAAAATGAAATTGATTCGTTACAGGCACATGTGGAAATTGCCATGAAGCACGATCAGCTTGTTTTGATTCATACACCTCATTTGTCCGACAAAGCACACGGTACCAAAACTGTGTTAGAGGTTTTAGCTGGTATGGATGTTAATCCGGATAAGATATGGATTGATCATGTGGAAGAACAGACCATAGAATCGGTGTTAGATGCCGGTTATTGGGCAGGGATGACTCTTTATCCGGTGACTAAATGCAGTCCCCGCAGATCCGTTGATATCTTAGAAAAATATTCGACTGAACGATTGTTGGTAAATTCTTCTGCGGATTGGGGTCCGAGTGATCCTTTTACATTGCAGGAATCGATTGTGGAATTTCGCAGAAGAGGGCACAGCTTGCAGGAAGCGGTGGAGATTTATCACAATAATCCATGCCGTTTCCTTGGACAGAATCCCAAGTGGGATATTAAGCCAATCACGATCCGCGAAGAGTAGGTCGATGCCGCTCCAATTGTACGATACCATGACCCGGGAAGTCCGGGAGGTTTTTCCTATGGATGAAAATTCGGTTCGTTTTTACGCTTGTGGGCCTACCGTTTACGGGCCGGCACATATTGGGAACTTTAGAACTTTTGTGATGCAGGATGTTTTTCGAAGGGTGCTTGAAACTTCAGGTCATAAAACTTTGCATGTTCGAAATCTTACTGATGTTGATGACAAGACAATTCGTCAATCACAAGAGCAAGGGGTGAAGCTTGAGGATTTTACAGACAAATGGACGGTCAGATTTCATCAGGATTGTGAATTTCTCAATTTACTTACTCCTCACGCTGAGCCCTCAGCAGTCGAGCATATTCCCGAACAAATTTCCTTAATTGAAAGATTGATCGAAGGAGGGAACGCATACCGAGCAAACGATGGTTCAGTTTATTTCAAAGTGGATGCTTTTCCCGAATATGGACGTCTTTCTCGATTGGCAGAACGGGAAATTACCACATCGACAACCGATCGTGAAACTTCAGATGAGTACGAACGCGAAACAGCTGCAGATTTCGTACTATGGAAAGTTCGTCGACCGGAGGATGGGGAAAATTTTTGGGATTCTCCTTGGGGACAAGGCCGTCCAGGTTGGCATATCGAATGTAGTGCCATGAGCATGAAGGTTCTCGGAGATTCTTTCGACCTCCATTCTGGTGGCGTCGACTTGATTTTTCCTCACCACGAGAACGAGATAGCTCAAAGCGAATGTGCTACTGGTAAGACCTTTGCCCGACATTGGTTTCATATTGCTCACTTGATGGTTGAGGGAAAGAAAATGAGCAAATCTCTGGGGAATTTGCATACTTTGGAAGATCTTTTCGAGCAGGGTTATTCCGCTCAGGAAGTAAGATATGTATTATTGTCTGGAAGTTATCGTCAGCCCCTGAACTTTACTTTTGATTCGATGAAAGCATCCCGGAAAGCGATGTCAAAATTGAGAGATTTCGCTACCAAATTTAATTTCATTCCAACAACAGGAAACACCTTGGAAACTGAATTTGGCCCTTTTCAACCTGTTCAGGAGGCCTTGTTGTCAGATTTAAGCACTCCCGAGGCACTTGGCAGGTGTTTCAGTTTGGTCAGGGAATTAAGCGAAGCTTATGAGAGAGGTGAATATGAAGGTCAGCAAGATGCTGTGAGTGAAGTTTGTAGAGGATTTCAGGCAACCTGTGACGCCTTCGGCCTTGTGGTTGAGCCTAAGAAGGTGGATCTAGTGGAAATTCCTGCTGATATAGAAAATCTGGCTCAAAAGCGTTGGAATGCCAAACTTTCAAAAGATTGGGCCATGGCTGATCAATTGAGAAACGAACTTCTTGAACTTGGCTGGGTAGTTAAGGATGGAAAAGAAAAGTTCGAGCTCACAAGGTCAGCCGAATAAGTTTATTCTCCTCATTTAAAGCTGGCCTAGCTTGGATTTTTTCATTGCTTAATTTGCGAATGAGCTAAGACCTATAATAAAGCTTTTACTCTTAATGCAGGTCCTGTCTTGCCAATCAAATAGAGTATTAAATAATATAATCTTCCATGAAAAGAACCCTATTTTTTATGCTCAATAAAATTCTTCTATTCTTCTTAATCACAGTACCTAATTTTGTACTTTCGGGAACGGGAATTCCCCAATGGGTAGATTTATTTAATGGCAAGGACCTGACTGGCTGGGTTGATGTAAACACTTCACCAGAAACATGGTATGTCAAGGATGGCATGTTAATTTGTAAGGGGAAACCGATTGGGGTCATGCGTAGTGATAGGCAATACGAGAATTTTCTTTTGCATGTTGAATGGCGACACATGGAACCGGGGGGGAATTCCGGAATTTTTGCCTGGAGTGACGCAAAACCTTTTGGAAACCGCTTACCCAAAGGCCTTGAGATTCAAATGTTGGAACTGGATTGGGTAAAGTTGCATACAAGGAAGGGCAAACAGCCTCCGCCCATTGCCTATGTGCATGGTGAGTTGTTTGGTGCAGGAGGGCTAAAAGCAACCCCTGATAACCCGCGGGGCAGTAGGAGCAAGTCTTTGGAGAACCGATGCAAGGGAAGAGGGGAGTGGAATACTTATGACGTGGTATGCGTAGATGGTGTGGTTAAACTTTCAGTTAATGGCAAATTCGTGAACGGAATTCGTAATTCACAGTATAAAAAAGGATATCTTTGCCTGGAGTCGGAAGGTTCCGAGATTCACTTTCGGAATTTAAAAATAATGGAACTCCCTCATGGAATTACTTCTCCAGAGCAAACGGCTCCTTTAATCAATTCTCGTTAAGGAAGCATTAATAAGTTGTCCCAATAAGTATTATTTAGGTTATTTTGTATGAATGACTCCATAATTGTTTAAAAATTGCCAATTATGCTTTTTAATTACAGGTTGTTTAATATAATATATTCAATCCCCACCTTTTCTACATTTGTCTCCAACTTTAAATGACCTTTAAAAATTTCGCTCTAGTATTTTGCCTGATAGTTTTTACACAGGTATTCTCATTCGCAAAGCTTAAGTTTGAGGATGACATACTCCCCCTGCTTGAGGATTATTGCATAGATTGTCATGGTCCTGATAAATCAAAATCAGGATTTCGGGTTGATCGTCGGGTTCATCTCCTCAAAGGGGGAGATTCTGGTTTATCTGCAGTTATTCCTGCGAAGCCAGAAAAAAGTTATATGATTGAAGTGATTAAAAGCGATGATCCAGAAATTGGTATGCCTCCCAAAGGTGGTAAGCTTTTTGACGATGAAGTCGAATTATTGGAACAATGGATTGCGGAAGGAGCTGTGTGGCCCGGCCAAATGGAGGATAAAATTGAAGA
>CAJQKB010000124.1 GCA_905478775.1 uncultured Opitutales bacterium
CTGGCTGAGTTATGAAGAGAATGGTGATCTCAAAGACCACGCGGAAATTTCCAACGGAGAAATTGTTTACGACTATGAAGAGGAGGACTTCGGGGATGAGGAGGAGCCTGGGAGTTGAATGTTTATGGGAGAAACTTCGATCTGAACTGTTTTCTGTAAAAAGCTTTACCTTCCAATCACTCGGATTTTAAGTTCCGCCAGGTTGACAAATTTTTCAATTCCGGTGTGCCAAAGGGAGAATTCTTCCAGGTTCAGTGTGGGAAGTAGGTCATAAAGTTTGAGAAGCGAGATGGGCCCTAGTTCCGTTCTGTTTCGGTGGTGGTAGATATAGACTTCAATTTCGGGAATTTCAGCTGGTAGGAGAGTAATATTATTGAATTCTCTTTCTCTGTTTTCTCCGCAAACGACCACATCTTTTTTATTGTTATCCACAATGATGAGTTTTCCCTGTACCAGTTGTTTGGCAATTTGTTGCGCGAGTGGGGAGTGTTTTGGATCGCCGTCCAGTTCAAGGGTTTCTCGAAGGCGCGGTCTTGCCTGACTGAGCCAAAATAGACGTTCGCAGAACAGGTTCGCTTCTTCCTTGGTGATGGTATGTCCGATGATTTTCATGGGATGCATTATACCAATAGAACAATTAAAAAGATAGGTTCTGCCCGCGTCATAAGTGTCATAGGAAAGGTTATTCAATATCCGTTTTAGTCATCAGACTTTGGCTCAAAGACTCCTTTTATACTTTCTAAGTATTCATCATTCGTCGTGTCCGCAGCCGCTTTGAGAGCGGCAATAAATTCGGAACAAAATTCATCCACTTTATCTCGATTTTCAGATTTGGGGACTTGAGCAACCACTCCAGGATTACTTCTTCTTTTAAATAAATGAACGAGGTAGCCTGTTGCCTGCTTAAGGATTTTGTTATCTTTCCATCCTGTTGCTATTTGGAGAGCAGTTACATCAGGCGCTTTTGACCAGCGTTCCGCATGACGAATTTCCAATTCAATAATTTGATTTTCAAAGGAAATAAGATTGGAAGCTAAGCCGCCGTACATTCTATAGCATTTATCACGAGTGTGAATGTGATTGATGCGAATTTCTTCAAGTTCAGGAGAAAGGTTTGGTTTAAGCGGATTTATATTTTTCATGGAGAAAAGATATAATCCATTACCGGATAAAAAGAAGAATGCAGGATGTCATATGTGTCATAGTTACATTTATTAATTACTATGTTCTCTTTATTTTAAAAAAAGAAAGGTAAAGCAGTTGCCATGATTATTACCCGAGCGTAAGCAGAATAATATGAGATTTTCAGTTTTATTCCTCTTTTTGTTTATCCCCTTTAATGGATTTATTTTTGGCCAGTCAGAGGATGGCTTAAGTTTCGTGCTTCCAAAAAAAGTTGGAATGGATGCCAAGAAGCTCAATCGGGTTGACCAAAAAATGGAGGAGTTGATCAAGGAGGGCCGTCTCGCAGGTGGTATTGTGGTGGTGGCTCGGAAGGGAAAGGTCGTTCATTTTGGTACTTATGGAAAGAGAGACTTGGAAAATGATTTACCCATTAAGAGAGATACAATTTTCCGTATTTATTCGATGACTAAGTCAATTACCTCGGTCGCGGCTTTAATGTTGAACGAGGAAGGGAAGCTGAATTTGGATGATCCGCTTTCCCAGTATTTCCCGCCTCTTAAAAAAATGAAGGTATTGGAAAAGGGTAAGTTGGTTGAGATGGTTCGTGAGGTTACGATTGCAGATTTGCTCAGGCATACCTCGGGGTTGACTTACGGTCGGACACCACACAAGGAAATTAATCAGGCCCATAAGGATGGCGGTGTCCTCGACCGTGATAAAAAACTGGTCCCGATGATAAATGGTATGAACAAGGTGCCTTTGCTTTTTCAGCCGGGTTCAGACTGGGTGTACGGATGTTCCACTGATGTACTGGGCGGAGTGGTGGAAGTGGCATCCGGTATGCCTTTAGATCAATTTTTGCAGGAGCGAATTTTTAAACCTTTGAAGATGGAGGATACGGGATTTTATGTACCGCCAAGCAAGGCCGACCGGTTTTCGGCGAATTATAATTACCGCGGTGGTAAGCTATCTTTGAAAGATGATTCGAAAACGAGTAAATACCTAGAAGACCCCGCTTTTAAATCGGGTGGGGGTGGGCTATGTTCAACGGCACCTGATTACATGCGTTTTTTACTGATGATCGAGAATGGCGGAAAATGGGACGGAAAGAAATACCTCAAGAAGAAGAGTGTGAAGTTAATGACCACTAATCAGGTATCCAAGGAGGCGGGCTGGGTAACCTTTGGAAATCAGATTCGTGAAGGAGTCGGATACGGGCACGGATTTTCCGTACGGGTGAAAATGAGTGAGTGGGATCCCGATCGTCGGGTGGGAGAGTACGGATGGGGTGGCGCCGCCAGTACACACTACTGGATTTCTCCGAAGGATAATTTGGTGGTGCTTACCCTCGAACAAGTGATGCCATATTCTTTTAATACCGAGTGGGCCCTCAAGGGATTAATCTATGATGCTTTGTTGGATTAGGATGCGAAGTCTAACAATTCTAAAGCATTTGGATCATGCAGTTGCGATCAAGTTACTTTATTTGACGTATATGCTACATATTGCTACATTTATTGCATGAGTACAGTAGTTAGAATTTCTGATAATTTGGCAAAGCAGGCGAGGCTGCGTTCCAAACTGGAACAAAGATCGATGACATCGCAACTGGAATACTGGGCAAAGATCGGAAAGACTGCTGAGGATAATCCAGACTTACCATTTTCTTTTATTAAGGAAACTTTATTGGCACGGGCAGAGATACAGTATTCCGATAAGGAGGAGTATACTTTTGGCTAAGCAAAAGGTTTTTCTTTCCCCTACCTTTTCAAGAAAACTCAAAAAGCTTACTAAGCAGGAAAAAGTTTCATTGGATGAAGCGGTTCGCTTCCTGATTGAAAATCCAGAATCTGGCCAACAAAAAAAAGGAGATTTACTGGGAGTCAGGGTTTATAAATTTAAGATAAACAAGCAACTTACCTTACTATCATATGAACTGGTAAGTGATTCTATTCATTTGCTCACCTTTGGCTCCCATGAGAATTTTTATCGGGACATTAAAAGAGATCGGTGAGGATCTTACTACATTATCTCGCATCAGCGGAATTTACATATGGGAAAAACGGTTCCACTTTATTGCCCCCGAAGGGAACATTTGCAGTTCGGTCTTTTGATCAGTTTTCCAACCCAAGATATTCGGCTGGTTTGTAGATTGGGATTCCTTGAAAAGGGTGGAGTGCAAGTAAATCCTTATCCCCAGATAAAATGAAATCTGCAGAACCGTTTAGTGCGAGTTCAAGGAATTTATTATCTTTGGGATCTCGACATGCTGTAATGGTCTGTACAATATCAATTTTTATGCACAGTGGTGCAATAAGGGCGAAGAATCGTTTCCGGTTTTCTGGGCTTAAATATTTATCGAATTTCGGACGGGCTAGAACTTGAGCCAGTTCGGAGAGAGTGGAGTCTGAGACGAGCATGTCGCCCCCTTTTTGTGCTTTGATAAAAGCTTTTGCGGGTTTTGAATCAGGCAAGAGAAGGCGACTGATAATAAGGTTCGTGTCCGCAATAAAGCGGTGTCCGAGGTAACTCACTTATCGGAAAGCAAGCGGCTTAATTCTTTTTGATTCAGACCTTTTTTCTTTGCCCGTAGTGATACTTCGTCACAAAAGCGGGTAAATTCGCCGATATTTATGTTTCTCATCCGATCATATTCCTGAGCTGAAATTACCACTGCAGCAGGACGGTTGTGTTTTTTAATGAAAACAGGTTCTCTTTGTGCGGTTTCCATGACCTGTCCAAAAGATTGTTTGGCTTCATTTGCCGTGAAATATTTCATATTCATCTAAATTAGACGAATTAGATGAATTAGTCAATATGCAGAGATTTATCCTGGGTAATGAAATAATAGT
>CAJQKB010000125.1 GCA_905478775.1 uncultured Opitutales bacterium
TATCCCCCAAGTGCCATTTGCCAGTCATGCCGGTCTTATAGCCATTTTCAGCAAAGAGGTGGGCCAAGGTTTTTTCGGAGGGGTGCATCATTGTCCTCCCGGCACTGGTTCGATATGCACCGGTCACTCCAGGATGATTTCCGCTCATTAGGGCTGCCCGGGTGGGGGTACAGAACGGGCTGACATGAAAGTCAGTAAACCGAACGGATTCCGAGTGTAATTTGTCTAGATTTGGAGTTTTTAGAATCGGATTCCCATGGCAACCAAGATCTCCGTAACCCTGATCATCGGTCATGATGAGAATCACATTGGGTTTTTCAGCCCGTGCTGAAGAAAAGAAAAGTAAAAGTAAGCCTGCAATATTTGAAAAAATATATTTCATCGTCAGTGATTACGGTCTCCAAGGGTAGCTTGACTCTCCTTTAGGCTGGAGGAACTTGGCATCTACTTCTTTGTACCAGGCATGCAGTTTGGTTTTCATGTTTTTAACTCTTTTTGGGTCGCTGGAAGATAAGTCTGTGGTTTCTCCGATGTCATTCTTTAAATTGTACAGGGAAACTTTTCCATTTTCATAGTTTTCGAAGAGTTTATAATCGCCTACTCGGATCGCACCTCCGGGAATTCCACCTTGGTTGGAATAGTGAGGGTAGTGCCAATAAAGGGCTTCCCGTCCTAATTGTTTTCCTTGTAAGGCCGGAGTTAAGTCGATGCCGTCAATATCATGTTTGATTTTTGATCCCACACTTGATGCTATGGTGGGAAGCAGATCAATGGAACAAATCATCTCGCTACTGACTGAGCCGGGCTTGGTTACACCTGGATATCGGATAATCCAGGGTTCGCGAATTCCACCCTCATAAACCCATCCTTTGCCTCCCCGAAGGGGTAAGTTGCTGGTTGGGCTACCTTCGGATGTGGAAAGCCCACCGTTGTCCGATGTGAAGAAGACCATGGTGTTATCTGTAATCCCGGCTTCATCGAGAGCTGAGAGAACTTTACCCACCGCTTCATCCATCGCTTCCACCATTGCGGCATAGACAGCATGCTTTTGTAGAATTCGGACTTTACGATCATGGAGTGGCCCAAATTCTTCTCCTGAGATTTTAGAGGCTTTTTTCTTATATTTTTCAACCAAGTCCTTTCTTCCCTGAAGAGGTGTGTGGACGGAATAAAAGGAAAGGTAGGCGAGAAATGGATTTTTCTTATTCTGACGAATGAACTTGGCAGTCTCATCCGCAAGTCGGTTCGGTAAATGTTCTCCTTCCGGACTATCAGGGTGAAGTTCCGGGTTTTTGAAAGGAGAAAAATATTTCTTTCCTGTATAAGGGCCACCTCTTGCCCATCCGCCCATGTTGATATCGAAGCCCTGTGCTTTGGGCCACCATTCCTTGCTGGGACCCAAATGCCATTTACCAGCAAAAAAGGTCTTGTACTCTTGACCTTTCAGCATTTCGGCAAGGGTTATTTCATCCAAATCCATTTTGTCATGCAAAGGAGCGGGGTTGAATTTTCCTGAACGCTTTCCCGAAAAGAAATTAGTCGCCTTTACCCGGGTTGGATATTTCCCGGTCATTAAGCTGTAGCGAGTAGGGGAGCAGACTGGATTTGCGGCGTACCCATCGGTGAAGCGCATACCGGTGGAAGCCAATTTATCGATATGAGGAGTTTCGTAGAAACAATCAGGATTATTTGCCCCGATATCCATATATCCAAGATCATCCACGAGGAAGACCAAGACATTAGGTCTTTCAGCAAATACTGATAACCAAAATGTGAGGGGAAGGAAGATGGTGATATAAAATTTCATTACTACTGGCAGACTATTTTTTGGATTTCTTAAATTGCAAATTTCGTTCATGGGGTGCTTCTCTCCGGTCTTTATCAACCAGTGCTTGATTAAGAATTTTTCCCAGACGGGCCGGTTGATGAGAGGATTCAGCAAGAGCAATTAGCTCCTTGAGTATCTTTCCTTCTTTATCAGCCAGATCCATTTGCTCTTCAATATCAGTCGACAAATCATAAAGTTCCCAGTTTCCCTTTTTATCGCGGTATGCTTTCCAATCGCCTTTTCGAAGTGCCCTTTGTTTCCCGAGTTCCCAGTACATGTATGTATGGTTTTCCTGTTTTCCCCTGCTAAGAAGCGTCGGTAAAAAAGAAATACCATCGGTTTTTGGGCATTCAGCATTTGTAAGTTCAGCAAGGGTAGGCATAACATCGGGATGATAAAATAAGTGATCAGATACCGAGCCTCGTTTAATTTTCCCTGACCAACGTACAAGGTATGGAATTTTGAGTCCGCCCTCATAGAGGTAGCCTTTGCCCGCACGAAATCTTTTACCAGTTTCCGGGTTTAGGTTAGGAGCAAAAAAGCCATGAGGTCGATCTTTCGTAGCAAAGTAAGCCTGTCCACCATTGTCTCCACTGAGGAAGAAAATGGTCTTCTCATCCAGCTTCAGTTTTTTCAGTAATTTGATGATTTCTCCAAGTTGCCGGTCCACCATATGCATGAATGCCGCATAGACTTTCGCATCTTTGTTGGTGCGCTGTCCGGCAGTCCATGGTTTGTTTTTGAAGAGTTTCCACGAGGGATCATCTTCGTCGATTCCCCATAATCCATGAGGGGGCGTCCAGGGAAGGTAGCAGAAAAAAGGTTCCTCTTTGTGTTTTTGAATGAAAGCGATTGATTCCTTAAAAATTTCCAACTGGGCATGAGTCTTTCCCTCGTAAAAGCTCTTCCCTGAATTACCGGGCAGGGGAACTTCCTCACTGTTTCTGATTAGGTAACTTGGATAAAATGTATGGGCATGCACCTGATCATAGTATCCGAAAAATTCATCAAAACCGTGCTTCTCTGGAACGCCGGTTGTTCCACGGCCGCCAATTCCCCATTTCCCAAATCCCCCGGTGGCATATCCTTTAGCTTTGAGCATACTTGCCAAAGTCGGTTCATCTGCCCGGATGGGGGAGTGTCCGTTGTTCACCCGCATGGACATATTTCCGGCATGCAGACCCGTGAGTAAGGAGCAACGGGTGGGACCACAGACTGGAGCTCCTGCGTAAGCGTTGGTGAAACGCATTCCATCAGCGGCAAATTGATCGATGTTTGGGGTTGTCAGTTCAGAACTGCCCATGTGTCCTGATTCAAAATATCCCCACT
>CAJQKB010000126.1 GCA_905478775.1 uncultured Opitutales bacterium
TACCACAAATTTAAAATAAGCAAAAATCCATAAAAAAAGGTCGATCAAATATTTAATACAGTTTCTTATTTATGAATGAGGACAATTATCATTCCTACACTTTGCATACTTTACATAACGATGGGACTATCTGCATTTGGAACCAACCCAAAAACTAAAAATCCTACTTTCGAAAATTGGAATGATTTCAAATCTCAACCCCAACAGTCCAAATATATTTCACAAATTCTCCAATCACACTCAAATAAAAATCTAGAAGATAAAAAATTACGAGTGGTTTATTTTTACCCCGCCGATCGAAAACCTATCAAAGATCATCGCAAAAGGTGGAATGGGATTATGACAGATATTCAAAATTTCTTTCGTACTGAAATGAATCGACTTGGGTACAACCAAGTTACAATCTCCCTAGAAAAAGAAAATGGCATTCTTAAATTGCACGAAGTTCAGGGTATTCATAAAGATGCTAATTATACTTACAAATCTGGAGGCAAAATTAAGGGAGAAGTATTTAAAGCTCTACGAGCGAAGGGAATTAATTCTGAAGAAGAAACCCTTCTCATTGTTTGCGGTCTCTCTAAAACCGATGGTAAAAAAGTTACTATTTATTCCCCGTACTACGGCATGGGGGCGAATCATAATAAGGGAATCTGTTTCACCGCTGACATGGAATGGCTCTCCATTGAAGGGCTCAAGCCTGACCCCAAAAAGATAATCCTGCAGGTCAAGGAACACCGAGGTTTCGAACCGTTTACCCTAAACCGATTTAATACAGTGTATATCGGAGGCACTATTCATGAACTCGGGCACGGCTTATCTTTACCACATAACTTGGGCACCAAGAAGGAATCTACTCGTGGAACAGCACTGATGGGTGCCGGTAATTACACTTACCGAAAAGAATGGCTCCAGGGGAAAGGATCTTTCCTTACCCATTCCAGTGCTCTACGTCTCCTCGTCCACCCCTTATTTAGAGGATCCACTAACCAAGCTAAAAAGCCTCCATCTCTAAGGTACAAGAAACTCAGCTTATCTACAAAGAATGGTGCCATCCAGATAAATGGAACGATCGACTCAACCATACCTGCCGTTGCCATGATTGCTTATAATGATGGAGAAAACAAAGGACAACGGGGTTACATGGTAAACAACAACTACGATGCAACGAGTTGGACTTCCGTCCTCAACCCGAATAATGAATTCTTTTTAGAAGTGGGCGACCTTCGCGATGGAAACCATCAGATCCGGCTTGTCAGTGTACATATTAACGGAGCCATCACTACCAAGCGGATGCATTATTCGATGAAAGACGGTGTTTTTGACTTCTCGAAAGCTAAGCAGGAAATAAAAAACATCTTAGCAAAATAAATTTTATTCGTAATAAATTATGTGTTTGTAACATAAACAGATTGATACTCATAATTACAAAAGATCCTTAAATTTTTACTCATCATGAAAAATAACACACGCAGAGACTTCATTAAATCCTCAGCTGCAGTTGGCAGCTTTTTTATTCTTCCCTCCGGTTTACGGGCCAAGTCACCCAACAGTAAGATCTGTACCGCCCATATCGGGACAGGCGGAAAGGGCCGCATTGATACCATGTATCTTGCCAAGCATAGTAATGTGGAAGTGATCGGACTTTGTGATGTCGATTACGCTCACGGCAAAATGGACACCTGGTCCAAACAGTTTAAAAGTGCCACCGCCTTTCAGGACTATCGCGAAATGCTTGCCAAACTGGACGACAAGATCGATGCGGTTTCTATTTCTACGCCCGATCATACCCACTACCCGGCCACCATGGATGCAATGGAAAGAGGAAAACATATTTATTTGCAAAAACCTCTAACCCACAAACTTAAAGAGGCCCGGCAATTGGCTGAATTTGCTGCCAAAAAAGGACTGACCACGCAGATGGGGATCCAAAACCAGTCCAGAGAAGCTTATCGATTAGCCCGTCATTACATCCAGGAAGGTCTGATTGGAAAAGTCACTAAGGTCTATGTCTGGTCATTCAAAACCTGGGGATATGATGGGGAACCCTTTAAGGAAAAGTCTGAAGTACCTGGTACCCTTGACTGGAATCTATGGTTGGGCACGGCTCCGATGCATGATTATGTAAGTAAGGTTTATCATCCCGGTCAGTGGCGTAAGCTTCTCGATTTTGGATGCGGTACCCTCGGTGATATGGGCATCCATATTTTTGACACTCCCTTCAAGGCATTGGATCTCAAGGATCCAAAATGGGTGGAGGCCGATTGCCGCGAACCAAATGGCTTTGGGCATGCGGAAAAGAACATGGTTCGTTACGGCTTTAACCCAACCAAATACACCACCGATAATTTCACCTTTACTTGGTGGGACGGAGCCGATGCCCCCAGACACAAAAACAACCCAGACTTAATGTTGCCAAACGGGGATGAACTTCCCAAGCAGGGTGCCGTGTTCGTAGGTGAAAATGGACGTATGGTTCTGCCGCACTGTTCAATGCCAACCTTTTATCCAGATAGTGTAACCAAAAATATCCCCAAGACGGATATAGTCGGTGTCGACCACTACACTCAATTCCTCGATGCCATTGAGGGAAAGGATAAGACCTTAGCCGGGTTTGATTATTCCGGACCGTTGGCGGAATCGCTCTGCCTCGGTGTTGTAGCCTGCCAGTTCCCAGGTAAGCGCCTCAACTGGAATGCCAAGAAAATGAAGGTGACCAACCTCCCCGAAGCGAACCCGCATCTTAAAGGCAGATACCGGAAGTTCTAATTCCTTTATTCCGCTACTAGGTTTTAGAAAATTCAAATTATGAGAATTCCCATTTATTCTTATGGGCTGTTATGTGCTGCCCTTCTTTTCATTTCAATAGGACATAAACTAACATCTGCGGAGAAGCCCAATGTCGTGCTCATCTATATCGACGACTTAGGGTACGGAGACATCGG
>CAJQKB010000127.1 GCA_905478775.1 uncultured Opitutales bacterium
ACTGTACTCGCAGTTTTTATCATTGGGATATACTCATTGTAGCCTCTCACTATTTGTTCAGTTTTCGTTCTGTAATCAGAAATTTCAAAACGAAAGATTATATTTAATTTAAAAACTCTCAGTTTTGAGTAAAACCTTCGCTTGCCAGATGCCAAGGAAGAGTCTAGACCCTTCGCACTCATGAGTGCACCATCAATTACTTCAGACAAGATCCGAAACATCGCAATTATTGCTCACGTCGACCATGGAAAAACGACTTTAGTCGACCAAATGCTGAGGCAATCCGGAGCTTTTCGCGATAATCAAGTCGTGGAAGAACGTGCCATGGATTCGATGGATCAGGAAAAAGAACGTGGTATTACGATTAAGGCGAAAAATACATCGGTTCAATGGAATGAATTTCTAATCAATATTGTAGATACACCAGGCCACGCTGATTTTGGTGGTGAGGTGGAGCGTGTAATGAAAATGGTAGATGGAGTAATGCTCGTAGTGGATGCTTATGAGGGCCCGCAGGCACAAACTCGTTTTGTACTACAAAAAGCACTCGCTGCTGGTTTAAATCCAGTTGTGTTTATTAATAAGGTGGACCGGCCCAATGCCCGACCTAAGGAAATGCAGGACCTAGTCCTCGAGCTTTTTCTTGAATTAGAAGCGAGTGATGATCAGTTCAATGCTCCTTTTCTTTTTGGCAGTGCGAAGGATGGTTATGCGGTAAGAGAGTTAGGAGACGAACAGGATGGAATGACACCTTTATTTGAAGTCTTGGCAGACAAGATTCCTCCCCCGACAATTGAAGAAGGCGATGGTTTTAAAATGCTTGTTTCTAATGTCGATTGGTCTGATTATGTAGGCAGAATTGCGGTGGGTAAAGTAATCTCTGGAACTGCGAAAATCGGAGATTCAGTTTGGCGCTTGCGATCTGATGCCTCTCCGGAAAGATCGAAGGTTTCGAAAATTTTTGAATATTCTGCTTTATCTACTAATGACTCAGCGGAAGGCGTGGCGGGAAATATTATCGGCTTATCGGGCTTTGAAGAAGTGGATATCGGAGAAACTCTTTCGTGTGACCCAGAAGTCGAACTTATTCCTTTTGTAGAAATCGACCCACCTACCGTGATGATGTCCTTTTCTGTGAATGATGGACCGATGGCAGGACGGGAAGGTGACCGCGTAACCTCTCGTGAAATTCGGGATCGATTACTGAGAGAAGCCCGCACCAATATTTCGATTAAACTGGAAGATATGGACGGATCTGCTGATTTTAAGGTCAATGCACGTGGTGCAATGCAGGTTGCGGTGGTGGTCGAGGAAATGAGAAGAGAAGGCTTTGAGATTTTGGTTAGCCGACCCACTGTCATTAAAAAAATGATCGATGGTCGCTCGCACGAACCTTTTGAGACCCTGTACCTGGAAGTACCGGATGAAGCGGTAGGGGGTTGCATGCAATCTCTTGCCAATCGTAAGGGACAGGTTGAATCGATGTCTGCCAACAAAGGTCGAACTACCTTGCAAGCCACTATTCCCACACGAGGCTTGATTGGTTTTGAATTTGAACTCTTGAACCTGACTAGTGGAGAAGGGATAATGTCACATCTATTTAAGGAATACCGTCCGGATTCGGGAGATATTCGAACTCGAAGAACAGGCACACTAGTTTCGATGGAAAAAGGGGAGGCGAATACTTACGCCCTTCGTAATATTGAAACTCGGGGTAAATTATTCGTTGGGGCAGGTGAGGAAGTGTATGAAGGGATGGTCGTGGGAGAAAACCCAAGGACTGAGGACCTTCCGGTTAATCCGACCAAGGCAAAACATGTAACCAATCACAGAGCGGCTGGCAGCGATAGAACAGAAGCTTTGACGCCCGCGATCAAGTTTTCATTGGAGCGTGCCATTGAATATATTGCACCAGATGAATTAGTAGAAGTGACTCCCCAAAATATTAGACTACGCAAGAGAATTCTCGATTTCAATCTTCGTAAGCGAGAGTCCAAGAAAACAAGTTCTTAAGTCTGCTTGTCCTATATTCCAACCTGAATTAGGATATATAGTGTGAGATTAGTTCATAACCTTTTACTTCTTTCGTTCCTTTGTGGGGTTGTCGGTTGTGGAGTAGGGAGTATTTACAATCCATCTTATTACTCTGAAACTGCTTTAGAGAAAGGTTTATACCGAGTTACTTTTCAGGGTGGCACTGCTCCGATGACGGGTGATTTATGTCTTTTGCGGTGTGCGGAAGTAACCTTATCACAAGGTAATAAATTTTTCCAAGTAGTTGACTCAGAATCTGGGAGTTCATTTCGAAGTTTTCCTTCTAGTTATCCTTTTGACCGTCATCAAATTCATGAAGGCCCTTTCGTGGATGATCTTGCTTTTGTGACTAAGACGATTCGCCTTACTTCGAAAGAACCAGTTTCTGGTTTTGCTTACGAAGCAGAAGCTATTGTTCGTTCCCTCAGGCGAAAGTATAACTTAACCAAGAATCAATAGCATTGGTTTTCGGAGAAATTCTCACATCATTGATTGACCCTTTAGTGTAAAGTCTATGTTATAAATACCTTATGTCTCAACCAACAGAAATTCGCATCCCTGATTTTTTCCGTAAAGGAATTATTATTTGGGTCGTTATAATTATCGGAGTACTAGTCGCTTTGATTACTTCAATTTATACAGTTCCTGCAGAGTCGCAGGGAGTAGTTTTGAGATTTGGTAAGTACCTTAAAACTGTTGAACCCGGGCTTAGCTACAAATTACCTTTCGGTTTAGAACGGGTTTATGTACTGCCAGTACGCCGCCAGTTAAAACAAGAATATGGCTTTAGTACTCCAGGTGGAACGAATCCTACCCAGTTCGCTGATCGTCGTGCCCGTGATATTGAAAAAAGTATGATGACGGGCGATTTAAATGCAGCAGTGGTTGAATGGATTGTCCAGTATCGGATCAATGACCCAGAACTTTACTTATTTAAAGTCCTCGATCCTGAGGGAACTCTTCGCCATATTTCAGAATCGGTTATGAGAACAGTAGTAGGGGATCGAACTGTGGATGAAGTCATTACCATTGGCCGGCAGGAGATTGAGGAAGAGGCACGTGAACGACTAGCTAAACTGGTAAAAAAATATGAATTAGGAATTAGTATTGACCAAATACAACTCCAGAATGTAAATCCTCCACCTCCCGTTCAAGCATCTTTTAACGAGGTGAATCAAGCTCAACAGGAGCGCGAGCGTATGATTAACGAAGCCAACGGAGAATATAATAAAGAAATTCCCCGTTCCCGTGGAGTAGCCGATCAAAAAATACAGGCAGCGGAAGGTTATGCATTGAAGCGGGTAAATGAGGCAATGGGGGATGTAGCTCGTTTTAACTATCGTTTTGAAGAATACGAAAAAGCACCCGAAGTTACTCGGACTAGACTTTATTTGGAAACGATGAAGGAAGTGATTCCGCAAATGGGAAAGAAAATAATTTTAGATGAAGATGCTTCCCAAGTTTTACCATTTCTTAAATTGGATGCTGGATCAAAAGGAGAACTTTAAAGATGAAATTACAATTAGCACTTATTCCAATCATTCTTTTATTCTGGGCAGTATATGTTTGTTCGTATGTTGTCGAAGAAACCGACCAAGTCATAATCACTCAATTTGGCAAACCGATTGGTGATCCACAGACGGAAGCAGGTTTGCACTGGAAGGTGCCATTTATTCAAGAAATCAACCGAATTGAAAAACGTTTTTTACCTTGGGATGGACCTTCCAATGAAATGTCGACCAAAGATAAAACTTATTTGATTATAGATACTTTTGCTCGTTGGAGAATTAATGATCCAATGCAATATTTTCTTCGCTTGCGCGATGAACGGAGTGCACTGTCTCGCTTGGATGATATTCTCGGAAGTGAAATCAGAAATGCGGTGGCAAAACACGAGCTAATTGAAATTGTTCGTACCGATAAAGATCGTAAGGCTAGAATTGATGAGTCTTTGGTCCAAGGGGTTGGTAAGGTCGGTGTGCTTTACCCAATCAAAATAGGTCGCGAATTAGTGGAGCAACAAATTTTAGAAAAAGCGGCTGCTAAACTTCAAGGATTTGGGATTGAATTATTAGATGTTCGTTTCAAGAGAATAAACTATAACGAAACCGTACGTCGTCGTATCTACGAGCGCATGGTGAGTGAAAGAAACCAAATCGCAGATCGGTTTCGTTCAGAAGGTGCCGGTGAGGCAGCAAAGATCATGGGTAAGAAAGAAAAAGATCTCGCAGAGATTGAGTCTGAGGCATACAGAAGTGTAGAGCAAATTTATGGTGAGGCGGATGCGAATGCATCTGCAATTTATGCTGAATCTTATAATAAAAGCCCAGGTGCGGTTGAATTTTACAGTTTTATTAAAACCTTAGATACTTACAAAGAAGTTTTAAATTCGGATATTTCTTTATTTATCACTACCAAAAATCCGCTTTTCAAATTATTTAAAACCTTGGATAGCGGTAATTAAGATAAATAATTAGATCCGCTCCATTGTTATAGCTTCGATTACATAAGCCTTTACTTAGTCCGTTTAAATTCAAGGTAAATCCTTTTTACGGTCACGAACTTTGGAACCTAAATTAAGGGGAAGTTATTTATTTTTCAACTGGTGTTGATTTGGACTGACGGTGGGGCATTGGTTGTACCTTTTAGCAGAACTTGAAATATCGATCGGTTTGTTTGGTAATACATATAGTGAGTTGAAAGGGTACATTACAGAACTCAGAACGAAGGTATCGAGCTGTAAGGTAACTTTGTTCAGTGCCGATAGACGGGCCTCATTCCAAATCCTTCTTTCCTCTCGAAGGTGAACTACCAATTCGTTCTATTTTGGTCTGGTTTTTTTGTGATTTCGTCTATCTCTACTTGATTGTGCCCGCTCATTAGAAGGTTGGGCTCAATCGGAGTAACTGTTTTTAGTATATCTAGTTATAAAAATACAAATCAAACCGCCTATTAAAAGATAAGTGCTTAAATTAGACATGCTAAGTGATGTTGCCCTGACGACATTATGTTGGGGTCTTGTGTGCAATACCTTTAGGTAAATTGCATGAAGTTCTTCATCAACAATTTTGCTTTGTTGGAAAAAAAGTTCAAAGTTACTTTTTACTATCGCGTCTAAAAGGGCATTAGGAATTAAATATTCCTCATCTTTTATTTCCTTTAAACACTTAGAGTTCTCCCATGAGAAAACAGAGTGATTGAAACGATTTGCCGGTTGTTCGAAGCTCAAGTTAATACCGGGTAAAATTGAGATTGTTTGAAGGGCTTCTTTTTCTTCCAATTGGATTGGAAAAACTTCTTCAGGTTGCCACATCGAAACTAACCATTTGGCTGTTTTGTCTTTTCTTGTGGATAAGGGGTGATTGAGTTGCATCTCCTCTGTGTTCGGGGGGCGGACTGTTTTTATCCGACTGATATTTCTAACTCCATTTGCAAATGGTAGGTAGGCAAAACCATCCTTGGGGGAATTGAGCTCAGCAAATCCTAAGTCACTCCAAAAGGATAGGCGATCGGAGAGAAAAAGATTAAGTTTATCAAATTCAAAGCGATTTCGAAATTCTTCACTTGTAGGTGTATTGATTAATTCATCCGAAAATAGCCTGGCAGATACATTCTCCGTTCTTCCGTCACAGACGGATAGTACGGCCATTTGAGATGCTAGAATTAAAAATAAATTAAAAAAATAAGTACCCATCAACTAAAAAAATAAAGAAGAATTCCACTACAGATCGACGCCAATCGTTAACTCTTCAAAATAGAAATCATAATATGAATCATTAAAGAATACGATGCTATTAGCATACATTAAGAAAAAAATACATCGTCTACCGAATTTTTTAAAATTAGGTTCTATTAGGATTCAAACCGGGTAGAATACTAGTCTCGGAATTACTTTATAATAATGAATAAAGAACCGTTTTTTATTTCAAAGGAATCCTTTTTTGTAAAATTGTTCTTTCCTTTTTCCCCACATGGTTTTTTTCTTGGATAATTCTAATTCCATTCTACATTATTTCATATGGCTTGGTACATCATTAAAATAGCAATCACCGCGTTGATTATCGTGATTGTGTCTGAGATTTCCAAACGACTCCCTTTACTCGGAAGTTTAATTGCTTCCCTTCCGTTAATCTCCGTTCTTGGAATGATATGGATTTTTCAGGAAACCAAGGATGCACAAAAATTGATCACGCATGCAGAGGGAACTTTTTGGTATGTCCTTCCCTCCCTTCCCATGTTTTTGGTTATGCCATGGATGATGAAAAAAGGGATATCCTTTTATTTGTCCCTGGGATGTGGAATTTTGTTAACGGTTATTCTTTATTTGGTGATGACAAAGCTGCTAGCCAGGTTGGGGATGAATCTTTAGCCAATTAATCAAACCATTCATCGTGTATATCAAACGCGGGAATGGGCACATTGATCAAAGTTAGATTGCCAATTGCCCGGTGCCGGCATCCAGGCTTAATCAAAACAGAGATTCCTTTTTTAAGTTTTATTTTCTCGTGATCGATTTCCAAAATTCCATTCCCCTCCAAAACATAATAAATTTCAGTCATTTTTTTATGGTAATGCATTCTGCTCTTTTCGGAAATAGTCACGATGTGAATAGAAGCGGTTTGTTCGGGATCATCTAGAAATGCTCTTTTTGTTTCTCCACACGGGCAAGGTTGTGATGGGATTGCAGAAAAGTCTGCAACTTTGTAGTTCTTTACTTCGTTCATATGCTTTAGTTAAGATCATTGTTAGCATTGAGCGAATGGAAATAATATGAAAGGTAATAATTGGTTATGGTTCTTCCTCTTCTTGGGGGGACTGCTGGGCGGCACTTCAGTTCTTCTCAGTGCATGGGGAGCGCATGGTTTAGAGGATTTGTTTGTTGCATCACCTCGGGATCGATTTTCTTTTAATTATGCCACCCACTTTCAACTGTTTCATGCTCTCTTTTTGATACTGCTGGTGCTTTTTATGGTCTCGAGTGGAACTCGTCCGGTTTTACTTGTGGTATCGGCAATATTTTTAGTTCTTGGAATTTTTCTTTTTTCATTCCCAATCTATTTTCGAATTATAGGAGGATATTCCGAATTTTCCGGCTTAACCCCAATCGGTGGAATCTGTTTTTTTCTCGCTTGGAGCTTGATTTCGGTGCTTTCCGTTTTCAGAATCATATCTACTCACAAAACCGGGCAAAATTAGAATTATGAATAAACTACTACTCGCATTTGTATGGCTTTTTACCATAGCAATTTCTTATTGGTATGGACTGAGTCAGAAAATGGAAAGCGATCGTTTATCTGTAAATCGATCTGAAGTGACTAATCCGAACAAGACGACTACAAAACCGGATACTTCAGTACCGGGCACCTTTTCAAAAATAGGAAAGGCTTCGGTTTCCAATGAAGGTCCAGTTCAGGAGAACAATATTGTTCCCGATCAAGAAGTTGAGACCGAATCACGAGATTCGATTGCTGAACGACTGGCATCCGGAAACCCTGTTGTTCGAATGCAGGCATTTGCCGAGCTGCTTAAAAACCCGACCGAGGATAATATTGCCAGTGCCATAGAAGCGTATGACAAACTCCCCGAAGGACCGAGTCGTTTCAGCGAATTGAGACTGCTTACATATAGCTGGGCACAGGTTAATCCACAGGGTGCGATGAAATGGGTAAAAAGTTTGGATGGTTTTGAGCAAAGGATTGGGTCTGGTTCAATTATGGACTCATGGGCCAGAAAGAATTCAGATGAGGCAATTGCATGGGCAAGGGAGAACTTTGACGGTGGGGAAGGGAGTGAAAACCCTTATTTTGTGGGAATAATAAGTGGAATGGCAGAAAATAATTTAGTCGGTGCCACGGATTTAATGTCTGAATTACCCTACGGTCGGGTTCGCGGTCGTGCCGCATCTATTTTATTTGAGCAGACTTGGAAAAAAGGAGAGGATATTTCCATGAACTGGGCGGAAAACTTGCCGGAAGGATCTTTGCAAAATTTCGCGTACCGGGAAATTGGGGAAAAGATTGCCCGTGAGGATCTCGGACGTGCAGTCGAGTGGGTTGATAACATGGAGGAAAATCAAGTCAAGGCTGCTGTGAGTGAAGATGTGGCCGAGATTTGGGCCCGTAAAAACCCAGTCGACGCAGCCCAGTGGGTTGCCAATATGCCCGAGGGGGAGGCACGGTCCGAAAGTATGGAGGAGGTAGTAACCCAGTGGGCACGGAAGGACCCGACAGCCACCGCTGATTGGCTGAATCAATTTCCATCCGGCGAACTAATGGATGAACCCATTCAAAGATTTGTTCGCGAGGTGGTTCGTAAGGATCCTGAGATTGCTATGACCTGGGCGGAAGCAATTGTAAATGAGGAGCGGAAGGAAAAAACAGTTACTGAAGTAAAAAGAGTTGCTGAACGGGTTGCACAGCAGAAGGAAGCGGAAGCAAGTGGTCAGCCTCAGCAGAATGGAAATCCGGGTGACGGGGGTAGTCGTCGTCCAAGAGGCGGTCCTCCTGGTTCTTCTCCTAAATAAGTTTATTTCTTCCCTCATGTTTTTTTGGAAATAATTTAGCTTCCCGAGACATCATATATTGATGAACTTTAAACAAAGTTGGTTTGTTTTCCTATTCTTTGCCTCCTTGCTGTCGGCAAAAATTGACTTTAATAGGCAAATCCGTCCGATCTTATCCGAACATTGTTTTGCCTGTCACGGGTTGGATGATCCACAGGGCGGTTTACGATTAGACTTTGCTGAATTTGCCTACAAGGGAGGGAGATCTGGGTTTCCAGCCATCGTCCCTAATGACTTGGAAGAAAGTGAGATTCTCCATCGGGTGGTTTCTACGGATTTGGATGATAGAATGCCTCCTGAGGGAGATGCCCTGAAGCCTGAGCAGGTCGAAATCCTTAGGAATTGGGTCGTATCTGGTGCGCAGTACGCTAAGCATTGGGCGTATGTGGTTCCGAAAAAGCCTGCCTTGCCTAAGGCACAAGACCAAGAATTTATAAAAACGCCTGTCGATACTTTCATTTCGGCAAAATTGGAAGAAAAAGGATGGAAGCCTAGTCAGCCTGAGAAAAAAGAAAAATGGATCCGGCGGGTAAGCCTGGGGCTGACCGGTTTACCCCCCACACTCAAGGAATTCGAAGAATTTATGCAGGATGATTCTCGCCAAGCGAGGGAAAGAGTAGTCGACCGTCTTTTGGCTTCACCGCGTTATGGAGAGCACTGGGCACGCCAATGGCTCGATTTGGCTAGGTATGCTGATTCCAATGGGTTTCAGGCAGATCAGCTCAGAGACAGCTGGGCATTCCGGGATTGGGTGATCAATGCGATCAATCAGGATATGCCCTTCGACCAGTTTACGATCGAACAGATTGCCGGGGACTTACTCCCTAATTCGACTATCGATCAAAAGATAGCCACTGGATTCCACCGCACACCCCCCTGTAATGTGGAGGCAGGGGTTCATCCCGAGGAGAATCGGGTAAATCAAGTGGTCGACCGGGTAAACGCCACGGGTACCACTTGGCTGGGTACCACCATGGAATGTGCCCAGTGCCATAGTCATAAGTACGACCCATTTTCGCAGGAGGAATATTTTCAAATGTTTGCTTTCTTTAATAATACTCCTCTTGAAGTCGAAAATAAGAGCGGCAAGGGGGTAGCCTTTGATTTCTGGGGGCCCAAGATGGAACTTTCTCTTCCTTCTGATAAAGAAAAGCAACGGGATGCTCTCAATGCGGAGCTTAAGGTTAAAAAAGAGGAGCTCGCCACCCTAGACAAGGAAGCGAAGCGGAAATATCAGGAGTGGACTCAGCAACAATTGAGAGAAACCCAAGTTAAGGAGTCCGAGTGGCAGGTGCTCACTCCCACGAAGGCCGTTTCTGATGGTGGGGAGACTTTACGAATCGTTAAAGACGGCAGTCTCTTGGCGGAAGGGAAATCCGGAGACAAGTCAACCTACCACATTGAAGTATCCATTCCCGCGGGGACCTGGAAATCATTTCAAATGGAAACCATGCTCCATAAGTCGATGAAGCAAAATGGACCGGGCCGAAACACCACCAATACCAATCCAAATTTCGTGCTTACGGAAATGATCGTAAAAGTGGAGGGGGCATCCAAACCATTGGATTTTGGCCGTGTTGTAACCGATTTTAATCAGGGGGGATTCTTACCTCAAAGCTTATTCGATGGAAACTTGGATTCCCGTAATGGCTGGGCGATAAGCCCAGAATTTGGAAAGGCCCACTGGGTACAGGCAGAATTTGTGGAACCACTGGTACTCAGTGAGGATTCCAAATTACTCATTGAAATGAAACATCTCTATGGGGGAGGGCGCAATGTGGGCCGTCCACGTTTCTCTCTTTCCACTGATGGGGTGAAGAAAAGTGAAGCGGAGAACAAAAGACTGCGTGAACTTTTAGCCAAGGAAAAACGGAACGGTAAGGAAGAGAAAGAATTACGGGCGATCTTTGACCAGGGAAATCCAAGACTTTTGGCCATCCAAAAGAAAGTCGGTGATCTTGAGAAATCCCTCAAGAAAGTTACTCCACCTACCACCTTGGTGATGGTGGAAATGGATGAGAAACGGGAAACCCATGTGATGGCCCGAGGAAGTTATTTATCCCCCAAGCAAAAGGTGGAAGCGGATGTACCTCAGGTGCTCAATGACTGGAATCCTGAATGGCCGAAGAACCGCCTTGGATTAGCCAAGTGGTTAGTCGATCCTGAAAACCCTTTGACTGCACGGGTGGTGGTTAATCGTTGGTGGGGACAGTTCTTCGGGGCGGGAATTGTATCGAC
>CAJQKB010000128.1 GCA_905478775.1 uncultured Opitutales bacterium
GTTCCTTATCTTGTTGGATCCGCATCAATGGGTACAGTTTACAATTTTGGACTCAATCGAAGAATGTTTGCCGAGCAATGTTTACGAAACAAATTTTCTTATAATCCATCTTTTTTACAAATGAATCAAGCGTCTGTAAAAATGCTAAATTTTTGGAGTCAATTCGAGCCAAACTATTGGGAATTAGGGTCAAGGGTAGACGCAAATGCACCGACTGACTCACCTCCGCGTCGAGACTCTCTAACAGGCAATAATTACGGTGCAGGAGAATGTGCAGTTGATTTAATTTACCGGTTGGCAGTGGAAGAAAAAATTAATGGATTTCCTTATATTTCTTATACCGAAGACTATAGAGAAAGTTATTATAAAGTTGGGGCAATAATGGTTTCCCTTTGGAAACAAAAGGCATACCCTATGGATCTTTCGTTTATTCAGTCTATCCAAGCCAAACCCTTAAAAAATATAATTGAGACAATTCTTGCCGATCGTCGCTACACCTCGAAATTTAATCTTATTTGGTCCGAGTCTGATGATGTTGAGAATGCACCCGATTGGAAAAGTGAAAGTTGGTTTGGCTACTTTATGGATTCTCATTTTCCCTGGGTATACCATGAAGATTTAGGTTGGGTTTATATTGCCGGTGTATCACCTAGTCAATTTTGGTTTTACAGTGAAAAATTGGGTTGGGTCTGGACTGGATTAACCCATTACCCCGCACTTTATAGCAGTAATGAGAAAGGATGGATCTATTTTGACAAAGTAAGGTCCGCTTATTATTCCTATGTAACTAATTCCTGGAATTCATTTTAGTAGACTACTACTAATTTAATGTGACTAGCTTTGTGCACTTAATTCATTCTCTTGATCCACAAGGAGGGGGAGTTTCAGAAGCAGTGGTTCGATTGGATAGTGAATTTAATAAGTGTGTAGAAAAATCATCGATTCTATCGAATCGACTCTCTATTCCTGAAAAATGTTCAGCAGTTTTGGCCCATGGCCTTTGGCAATGGCCAAGTTATATGGCATGGAAAAACTACAAGAAGAACGGAACTCCTTATTTAGTGTTTCCTCATGGTATGCTAGATCCATGGTTTAAAAAATCCTATCCATTGAAGCATATAAAAAAACAAATTTATTGGTGGTACCGGCAGGGTGAAATCCTTCGCGATGCTTATGCGGTTTGTTTTACCACGGAGGAAGAGCGTTTATTGGCTCAAAAAACTTTTTCGCCTTATCAGTGCAGGGAAATTGTAACTGGCCTCGGAGTGGGGGACCCACCTGGTGATTTAGAAGAGCAGAGTACGTTGCTATATTCTCAATTTCCTCAATTAAAAAATAAAAGAGTTCTTCTTTATCTCGGTCGTTTTCATCCAAAAAAAGGAGTCGATTTATTAATTAATGCATTCGTGAAATATCGTAACGACGATGATATCCTGGTGTTAGCCGGACCTTCTAATAAACAAGATTCTTACCTCAGAACCTTACAGAAATTAACTGCAAAAAATGAGAAGCAAATTCTATGGACCGGTATGCTGGAAAGAGATTTAAAATGGGGAATGCTGCGAGTAGCCGATGCCTTAATTCTTCCTTCCCACCAGGAAAACTTTGGAATGGTGATTGCCGAGGCTTTATCGGTTGGAACTCCTGTTTTTCTTACCAATAAAGTGAATTTATGGAGAGAGGTAGTTGATTTTGGTGCTGGCATTGTGTCGAATGATCACCAGGAAGGAATTTTAGAACTTGTTCATAAATGGAGCAGGGGAGAGCATGATCAATTGGTAGAAAATACAGTGCTATGTTTTCGTGAGAAGTTACATATTTCCCAAACAGCAGAAAATATTATGTCTCTTTTTTCAAAGAACGAATAGATTCATCTTCCAATAACCGGATTATGAAAATAACAATCTTACAGGGTGCTTTTTTCCCAGTACCAGCAATTCAGGGGGGTGCGATTGAGAAAGCATGGGAGGTGCTAGGGCAAGCTTTTGCTGCAGTTGGTCACAATGTCACCCATATTTCAAAAAGACACCCAGAGCTTCCGGATAATGAGTATATCGGAGCGGTTCATCATTTAAGGGTGAGGGGCTTTAAAAGTGTACAGAATCCATACCTTTTAAAATTAAAGGAGTTACTTTATGTTTTAAAAGTAAGGAGTGTTTTACCACCTGCTGATATTTTGGTGACCCATACTTTTTGGGCCCCACTTTTATTACCGCAAAAGAAATATGGAAAAATATTCGTGCATGTGGGTCGATACCCCAAGGGTCAATTGAAATTTTATACCAAAGCAAGTCGCTTTCAGGTCCCGACTAGCGCGATTGCCCGGGCGGTAGAAAATGAAGTACCAATGCGCTCCGATGATATCTGTATTTTACCGTACCCTTTAAGTTGGAATATCGACTGCAATTATGAGTATTCCAAACGGCCTAAAACAGTTTTATATCTTGGTAGAATACATGCGGAGAAAGGAATTCTCGAGCTGGTTAATGCTTTTAAGAATATTCCATTAGCTGATCGTAAGGACTGGAAATTATTGATTCGTGGACCATGGCGAACAGAGCAAGGGGGTGGAGGGGAAAACTATTTATCTAAAGTAACCAATGCGATTCAAGACTGTGGTCCTCAAATTGAAATCCTGGAACCTACTTTTTCATCAGTGGAATTAAAAAAAGAATTAGAAAAAGCGAGGCTTTTTGTATATCCTTCGCTTGCGGAAAAGGGAGAAACCTTTGGACTCGCTGTCTTGGAAGCAATGAGTTGTGGATGTGTTCCCTTGGTCTCTTCATTGGAGTGTTTCCAGGATCTGGTCGAAGAAAACGAGAATGGGTACATTTTTGACCATCGATCGAAAGATTTAGTTCGTAGTCTTTCTATAACTCTCCTTAAGTCTATACAGGCAACCAGTCAGAATATGGTTTTTTCTTCCCGTTGTTTAATAAAGGCGAAAGAGTTCGAATTAGATCGATTAGCACTCCAGTATATTGGAGATTTTAGTAATTTACTTTCAAAAAAAGATTCTTGATATTCATTTATAAATGCTTGGAGTCCAACTCAATTCATTCTATTATAAAATCATGAAAAATCCTTTACGACTTCTTCTGACCCTCGGGTTTATTGGAGTACTTACTTATGGAATCCACTTGTTCTCGCAGTCACAGGAAGTGGCAAAAGAAACAACGGTATCTGGAAAGAAAGTAACCTTACCAAGCGAGTTATTGGATACCGATGGAAATGAAGTATTATTAGATGAATTAAAAGGAAAGTATATTGGACTCTATTTTTCAGCGAGCTGGTGTGGTCCATGCCGTACATTCACTCCAAAATTAGTTCAATTTCGAGACCAGAACGAAGAAAATTTTGAGGTGGTTTTAGTAGGTTCAGATGGGAGTGCGAAAGCACAGGCAAATTACATGAAGAAGTATAAGATGCCTTGGCTTGCATTAAAAAATCAATCAGAGGAAGCTCGGGAACTTAGTCTTTCTCTCGATGTGGAGTATATTCCTTACCTGATCGTACTGGATCCAGATGGAAATGTTGTTACTACGAGTGGGAAGCAAGATATTTCTCGACTTGGTTCAGAGGCATTTTCCTCTTGGGTAAAGAAGAAATAACAAATTTTTACAGACGAACGGGAATTCCCGCTGCTTCCATCACTTTCTTAGTTTGGGGTATTGTACATTCCCCAAAGTGAAAAATACTCGCCACTAAAACGGCACTAGCCTTACCTTTTATGATTCCGTCTGCCATATGACTCGGATTTCCCACTCCACCAGATGCGATTACTGGGACTGGAACGGCATCACTAATTGTTCTGGTTAATTCCAAATCATATCCTGCTTTAGTTCCATCCTGGTCCATACTGGTAAGGAGAATTTCTCCTGCTCCTCGCTGAACTACTTCTTTTGCCCATTCTACTGCATCAAGGGGCGTAATTTTTCTTCCTCCATGTGTATAGACACTCCAAGTTTTAGAATCAGTATTTCTTTTGGCATCGATTGCCACCACAATACATTGATTGCCAAAAGTTTTGGAAGCTTCGTTAATAAGAGAGGGGTTGAGTATCGCTGCCGTATTCAGGCTTACTTTATCTGCGCCAGAAAGAAGCATGTCTCGAATATTAGTTACATTTCGAATGCCTCCCCCCACAGTTAAGGGCATAAAGCAGGTGGCTGCGGTTTTTTCGACCACATCTCGCATAGTATTTCGTTCATCACTGGAAGCAGTAATATCAAGGAAAACAAGTTCATCTGCCCCCTGTTCTTCGTAGGCTTGAGCAACTAGGACGGGGTCTCCAGCATCCCGTAATTCTTTGAACTTTATTCCTTTTACCACACGACCGTTGTCGACATCAAGACAGGGGATGACTCGGGCGGATAGCATAAATTAAGATAATCTTATTACGTGAATCGTCATGGATTGCGATTCAAAGTAAATTGAAATTATTCGTCTGCGAATGCAATGTCAGGCTGGTAAGAAAGTACCAACTTATATTGCTGGCCCGGACGCATAACTAGAGGGTGATCGCGTACTAGGTATTGTACATAATGGATATTTCCAGCATACCCTCTGTAATCTGGATCATCAGTAAGTGTTTCAAAGGAACCCCATGTTGCATGAAAATCATCCACTTCCACATTCGCACGAAGCCCTTCTGCACCTTGCCGAAGAGTAGTTCCGAGACGGTAAGTTGAGTGAGGAGAACCTATAACGAGTGCAAGCCTCATTTTATCCATGGTGACTTGATTTTTAACCTTGAATGAAAATTCGGACTGTACTCGGCCTTCACTAAAAGACCATTGTACCTGACAACTTCCGATGCCATAGGCAAAGGTTCCGTCTGTCTTAATGAGGTCGGGTTGATCAAATCGAAGATAAAATGATTTTTTGAGTCCAATTCCAGTCACGCAATTCTTACCGTAATAGGAGGGGATAATGACAGAGTCACCAAAAGTGAGTTCTGGCATCATGACAGGTAGGTATTTATTTACGGGCCAATCGAAAATGCCAGAGCAATGCGGGAAAGCCAAGTTGTCACTGGTCACATTTTCTCCTGGGCCTATCAATGGAAGCTGGTATTGAAGGCCGTTATTTTCATCTCTGAAAAGGAAGGCTCCGTGTTCTTTCTTGTGGGACTTATCGAAAATAACAAAACGTCCAGCCGTTTTGGAGCGGTTAGAGGGTGGCACTGCCAATGAGCCTCCAATCACTTTTGCCAACCGTGACCATTGGCAAAGATTTCGTGCGGCATCAAAGTTTGCCATCCTTGTGGTGTGATTAGGTACGGTGTTCCGCTCACTATCGCGTATAACAAGATCGCCTTTTTCTTGGTCTAAGTAAGTAACAAAGAAATATTGAAAAAGCCTGCGTAATGTATCTAAATAGAGAGGCATTTTTTCGGAACTAATCCACTGATCTCTCATGGATTGAAGGATCATACTGATCGAATGAATCTGCCCATAAGCACCCACCGAACGTCCATAGTTCCAACCTAATCCGTCTTGACGAACCATATCGGGAATCATTTTAAGATACTTCTCGGCAAAAGTTCTGAGTTTAGGAAGTTTTCTGTCCTTCAAGTGAACATTAGCATGTAGTTGAAGTGCTTGGCGGATAAAAATAAAAGAGAGCAAGCCGTACACATCGTATACGCCACCAGTTCCTTTTGTATTGTCGTCAAAAAAACCACTGGAACTACTGCCTTCAATTCGTTCAACAAATCGGTCAATTACTTTACCGGTATCATCTTTTTTGGTAAGTCCAAAACTGAATCGAGCTACTGATTTAGCCACATTGAATGCTTGGTAATGATTCTCATGATCCGAGCGATCTAACAAGCATTGGTCTAATTGTTCTCTTGTTGGATCAAGCAAGCGTTCCCACACCGCATTTCTTTCTTTTGATGCCCCGAAGGAGAGAAGCCCAAGTGAAGCGTAGGCCATACCATTTTCATTGGCATCTTCATTGAAGGCCTGTTGAGTTACGCAACGTGCCGCTAAGTCATGAAGATCGAACTCACCAAGTTCCACCTCGCCAGTTGCACGGAAGAACTCTCCAATGGCAAGAGCGGCGTGGCCGGGTTCATCTACCCGAGGTTCTTCGCCGGCTGCTGGTGTGACAGTACCGTCTTCGTTGATGTGCTGAAGGTTGTTGCCCAGAAGAGAACGGGCTAAATCCAAGCATTGATCGGAAAAATTGTGCATAAGGGGGCTTGAAAGGTAAAAAGAAGAAAGTCAGAAATTGTCGAAAAAATGGGGTTTTGTCAACGAGTTAAGGGGTTTGAATTAGGTCTAAAAATTCTTTGTTCGATTTTGTGGTGGTCATTCGATCGAGGAGGCTCTCTGCTGCGTCAATAATTTTCATTGGTGACATGGCACGACGAAGAAAAGATGTTTTTTCCAAAACCTTAGGATCGACTAACTCTTCCTCCTTGCGCGTACCCGAGGAAGCGAGGTTAATTGCTGGCCATAATCGAAGTTCTGCCACTTTTCGATCGAGTATAATTTCACAGTTTCCGGTCCCTTTAAATTCTTGAAAAATTAGTTCGTCCATTTTGGAACCCGTTTCAACTAATGCAGTTGCAATTATAGTAAGGGAACCGGCTTCTTCAGAATTTCTTGCTGCGGAGAAAATCTGACGAGGCTTTTCGAGTGCACGAACATCCAATCCTCCTGTCATTGTTCTGCCACTTTTACCAGATGCGGCGTTGTAAGCCCGGGAAAGTCGGGTAATTGAATCCAAGAGTAAGACAACATCCTTTTTACTCTCCACTAATCTTTTGGCACGTTCAATTGCGAGTTCTGCGATCCGAAGATGGCTTTTTACTTCTTCATCATTGGAGGAAGCGTACATCTCCGCTGGTACAGATCGGGAGAAGTCGGTGACCTCTTCGGGTCTTTCGTCTATTAGTAAAACCATTAAGTGACATTCGGGATGATTTTCCACCACTCCTTTTGCAATGTCGTGAAGTATGGTGGTTTTTCCGGCACGGGGTGGTGCTACAATTAGACTGCGCTGACCCTTGCCAATCGGGCAAAACAGGTCGATAACACGAGTGGTCATTGTTCCATCTTTAGTTTCTAAATTGATCTTTTCTTTTGGTTGGATCGTGGTGAGTTGATCGAAGCGAAACTGTTGCTTTCGGTCATTTAGACTCATGCCGTCCACCTTATGAATGAAACGTACTTTAGGGTTCGGGCGATTTTTATCCGGGATTGAATCGGCGGTTATGATTGAGCCCTTTTTTAATTTGAAACGTCGAATTAATTCTTTTGAAACAAAGGGATCCGTGGGAGTTGTTTTTCCACCTCTTTTAGGATCAAGAAGAACTCCAGTTTTATTTTCGTTTAGTTCAAGAATACCTTCCACTTCAAGGTAATTTTGACTAGTTTGTTCGTTTTCACTCATTTAAAATGATACAATTTTGAGGCAATGATTGCCTTAAGGAAATCCGAAAAATCGGAAAGGATTAAAAAACCAAATAAGAAATTCTTTGCGTAGGGATAGAAACCAAAGGAATTTTTATTTAAGTAATAATTACATAATTTCCTAATCTGTAAGTCAACCATGTAAAAATTGAAATTACAATATGGGTTTGTCCTTCTTCTTTTATCGTTTAATAAATGATCGTTACATGAATAAAACCTTTTATCTAACTACTGCCATTGATTACGCGAACGGTTCTCCGCACCTTGGACATGCGTATGAAAAAATTTTGGCGGACGTAATTATTCGAACTAAACAGTTAAATGGAGTGCGAACCCATTTTGTAACTGGACTGGATGAACATGGGCAAAAAGTGCAACAAGGCGCGGAGAGCGAGGGAATTTCTCCACAGGAAAGATGTGATCGAATTGCGGGGGAATTTAAAAATTTACTCGTTCAGTTAGATATCTCACATAATGACTATATTCGAACAACGGAGTCGCGTCACAAAAAAGTAGTTTCTAGCTTATTACAGGATTTATTCGATCGGGGAGAAATTTATCAGGCGGAGTATCAGGGCTTTTATTCAACCCGTGCAGAACAATTTCTTCAGGAAAAAGATAAGGTGGATGGAAAATGGCCTGAAATTTATGGAGAGGTCACAGAAATTACTGAAAGTAATTACTTTTTCAAGCTGAGTAAATACCAAGATTGGTTGGTTGAGTATTTGAATAATAATGAGAGCTTCATAGTACCCAATTTTCGGCGTAGTCAAGTGCAGGAGTTTTTAAAAGAGCCCTTAAATGACCTATGTATTTCAAGGCCGAAAGAAAGGTTATCTTGGGGCATTCCTCTCCCTTTTGATGAAAATTATGTAACCTATGTTTGGTTCGATGCTTTAGTGAATTATGTAACTGCCGCAGGGTACGGGGAGGAAGGGTTTGCCAATTTATGGCCCGCTGATTTGCATGTTATCGGAAAAGATATTTTAGCACCTCCCCATGCGGTTTACTGGCCAATTATGCTGAAGGCATCAAACTTACCTTTGCCAAAGCAAATACTGGCTCATGGGTGGTGGATGAGTTCAGGCGAAAAAATGTCGAAGAGTACTGGAGAAGTTGTTGATCCATTAAGCTTAGTAGAGAAACGCGGCGTGGATGCCTTTCGTTATTTTGTGATGAGGGAAATGACTGTGGGGCAGGATGCCGACTTTTCATTGGAACGCTTCGAATCACGCTACAAAACTGATTTGGGGAATGACTTGGGGAATTTACTTAGTCGTTTATTTCACATGATCACCACTTACGAAAACAGCAAGGTTCCCCGGGTTATTCTTAATGAAGAATTTGAGCAAAAGCTCAGGCTCAACTTTGAGACTGCTAAACAAAACGCAATGGAACATTTTGATAGGTTCCAATTTAATCAAGGATTGGAGCAGATTTTTGTATTTATTCGTTCCATTAATAAGTACGCAGACGAAAGAACCCCATGGAAGCTGGCGAAGTCAGATTTAAAAGAAGACCAAGAGAAACTAAAAACCTGCTTAGGAGAAATGGTAGAATCTCTTCGATTAGCGATTCAGATGCTCGCCCCTGTTATGCCAGGTGTGCATAAAAAAGTGAATGAATTATTAGGCTTACCCGAGTGTGAAAATTGGGAAACAGATTTACACTGGGATTACAGACTGGAAGGACAGTCTTTAGGAGAAAAAACGATTTTATTTCCTCGAGATTAATTTAAGAAGCATTTTCTTTTTCTGCGGTGAGGAGAGTTACCTCTGTAAGTAAAACCCTAGTCTCATCTGCTTCGAGAATTTTAATGTGCATATTGTAAAGGGTTAGGCTTTCCCCCACTTCCGGAATTCTCCCCAATTCTTTGGTAATTAGTCCGCCAAAGCTGGATAGTTCCTCTTCCTCCACAACAGCTAATTCTTTGGGTAGTTCATGCACCGGACTTAATCCAGAAACTTTCCATTTTCCATTACCGGATGACTGAACTGTATTCTCTTCGGCATCAAATTCATCTTGAATTTCCCCCACCACTTCCTCGAGGATATCCTCAAGAGTTATCACTCCATCAATTCCGCCAAATTCATCTCTTACCAGGGCCATGTGAACTTTCCAGCGCATCATTTTTCGTAGTGCTACGGGGAGTGGATCCTCGGTAGAAAGTATTGCGGGAGACTTACTTAAAGATCGTAAATCGATTGGCTTGCCTTCACTTAAGATTCGAAATGCATACTTAACATGGATAATACCGATGCATTGGTCTAAATCACCTTCACAGATTGGCAATCTAGTGTGACCACAATCTCGTGCAATTTGCAGGTTTTCTTCGATCGAGTCCTGGCAGTCTAATACCTGCACTTGATTCCGAGGAACGAGGACATCACGAACATGCAAATGTCCCATTTCTAAAGTGTTTCCCACGATTTCAAAAATCTCGGGATCAAGGGTGGAACTTTCTCTGCTTAAGGTTCGAATATGATCGGCCAGTTCACTCTTTTCATCCTTCACGACAATTTGAGGATCGGACCATGATTTCATGACTTTCTCAATTTGTTTGAGTAAAAAGCTGAGAGGAAAACAAAGCAGTTTGATCAGAATCATAAAAGGCTTTCCCAGCTTTAAATGCAAAGATATGAACGCACTTGCTGCAATTGAATGGGAGGCAATGCCGGTCCACGCTCTTTCCCAAATAAATGCCAATCCAACTGAAATTAAAAAGTAAAAACCGAGCCTGATCGAAAAAGTATCCTCGCCGTGTCTTAAAAAAGAATAAAATGCAATCGTACCTAAAATTACTTGAAGGGCAGAGAGTAGGGCGGCTTCTATGTGGAAGGGTCTTTCGTGATTGGGAGCGGCGAGGAGAGAACTTAATAGTTTATTAGAATTTTTATTGTCGGGAACTGGGGAAATTCCAGCACGCACACGATCAATTAGTGCACGGTAGGTATTTACATTAAGTCCCCACAAGCTCAAAAGAAACCATGCGAAGAGAATAAAAAAGCGAAAATCGTACAGAAAAAGAGCTTCGTTCATTATCTAGCCTTAACCTAATTAAGCATTTGCTTTAAGGCAGTTAGGGCTTTTCTGTTCTCCTCTTCCGTCCCAATGGATATGCGGACAAATGAATTTAAACTTTCAGGCATTGGTCTTGTTATAATGCCTTTTTCTTGTAGTGACTCAAAGGTGGCCTGTCCATCCCCAACCTTGACCAATAAAAAGTTAGCTTTACTGGGAACATATTCTAAATCCAAATTTTCCAAACCAGATGCCATTTGTTCGAGGCCGTCTGTGTTACGTTTTCGGCACTGAGTGACCCAATCTTTATCTTCAATTGCGGCGATTGCAGAAGCTTGCGCGATTGCGTTTACATTAAATGGCTGCCTTGCTTTTTGCAAAAGTTTTACCAATGTTTCACTTCCGTATCCATAGCCAATTCGAAGGCCCGCTAATCCATGAATTTTTGAAAAAGTGCGCATCGCCAAAATTTTCCTTCCTTCCTCGATCAATGGCCTTAAGTCAGGTGGATCCTCTAAATATTCTGTGTATGCTTCGTCCAGGCAAAAGATTACATGATCGGGAAGAGATTGAATAAAAGCAAAAATTTCTTCGGATGAATTCGCGGTACCTGTAGGGTTGTTTGGGCTGGGAAGAAATATTAGCTTGGTCTTGTCGGTAATAGCTTGGCGCATTTCATTGAGGTCGTGCACAAGGTTGGGCATGGCTATGGGAACCGGTTTCGCACCCATTAGTAATGCCATTAATTTATATACCACAAATGCGTGTTCTCCGACAATTACCTCGTCTCCCTCTTCCAGAAAAACATGACCTAGTAATTCGATAATTTCATTGGAACCATTGCCCAAAATAACTTGCTCGGACTGGAGTCCGAGATTCCTCGAAATCGCGCTTCTCAATTCTGTACCACTACCTTCTGGGTAAAGGTGAATGTGGTTTAGCGCTTCTTTTCCAGCAGCGATCGCGTGTGGAGATGCTCCCCAGGGATTTTCATTGGAGGCAAGTTTGCAAATATCCTTTGGGTTTAACTTATACTCGCGTGCCACTTCCTCAATAGGCTTGCCGGGTTGATAAACGGGTTGTTCCAGAATGCGAGGATTCGCAAGTTGGGGTAAATTCATAGACTAAATCCTATTCAAACGAATCGATGGACTCAAGTAAAAGGAACGATAAACCTGTAGTTGTTTAAAGCCAATTTTTCTTATACTCTAGTTCTGTGAAAATTGCTGTTTTAGGGGCATCGGGTTTATTGGGATCTGCGGTTTGCAGGTCTGTAATTCATCGTGGATACTCTCTTTTGGCATATTCAAATCGTGAAACTATTTCCTTTTCAGATCAATACCACAGTAAGCAACTGCCATTTTCTGATGATAATCAACTCACCCGAGAGTTTTTTGATCAATGGCCGGATGCGGTGGTTAACTGTGCGGCGATTTCTTCCCCCGACACTGTCGATCAATCTCCTGAGTTGGCCCATTTAGTTAATGTAGAGGGTGCCTCCCGGCTTGCGAGTATCTCTGCCCATATTGGAGCCCGTTTCATTCATATTTCAACCGATATGGTTTTTGATGGTTCAACATCACCCTATCGTTCAACAGATATGCCTAACCCGCTTAGTGAATATGGTAGACAAAAACTTGAGTCAGAAAAACGGGTTTTATCGGTAACCGATGAAAATTTAGCGGTATTACGAATTACTTTACTCAATGGAAATAGTCCATTAGGCAGAAGAAGTCAGCATGAGAAAATTCTTCGCGCCCTGATGTCGGGTAAAAAATTAACCCTTTTCGACGATGAAATCCGACAACCATGTTCTGTAGAAAATCTTTCTGATGTAATAGTCGAACTTATCGAGAGACCAAACTTGAATGGTCTTTTTCATTGGGCAGGAAATGAAGAAATATCTCGTTATGAATTGGGGATTCGAATATTAAAACGATTTGGAATAAATCCCGAAAATATTATTAGGGGAAGTATAAAAAATCCCGAAAATCAAGGGCAACGCCCACAGCATTTGTCCTTTATTTTGGAACCCCTGGCATCCAAGGTTCGAAGCGTGCCCTT
This sequence comes from uncultured Opitutales bacterium, assembly GCA_905478775.1. Lineage (GTDB taxonomy): Bacteria > Verrucomicrobiota > Verrucomicrobiia > Opitutales > Seribacteraceae > Seribacter > Seribacter sulfatis. Next base: position 12,510 of record CAJQKB010000128.1, read on the forward strand.
ATCAATTGAGGAACAATTAAAAGAACTTCAAATCCCAAAGGATCTGTACTCATGGTATCGAAAATTTGCAGATAGTCCTAATTGTTACATTCCCCGATTTTAGTTTTTATGTCTCTTATTATTTACCCATACATAGAAGAATCTGGCCCTGAAAATATGGCAAGTGACTTCTATTTATTTCAGCAAACTATTCAAAGTGATCCAATCTTTAGACATTATGGGTGGCATCAAAATGAAGTCACTTTTGGGTATGGTCAAAAGTGGACATGGGTAAGTAAACAGGAAGTAATTAAGTCCAGGGAAATTACCAGAAGACCGACCGGCGGGGGAATTGTATCCCATGGTAATGATTGGACATACATGTTTATTCTGCCACAGGGTCACATGTCTTTTTCAATTCCCTCACTTGATCTGTATGAAACGATACATAGCTCTATTGGCAAGGTGTTACTCAATTTAGGTCATGAGACTAGCTTGAAGCCTTGCCCGCAAACTGGTGAGAAAAAAGCTGGCATACCGGGGAATTGTTTTCTAGAACCAGTCGGACGTGACCTGATGTCAAAAAACGGAAACAAAAAACTTGCCGGTGCCGCGATGAAAAGAACCAAAAAGGGAATTTTGATACAAGGCACAATTGATCTTTCAGGATTTCTGAATTTGGACTTAAACCAATTTGGAACTTCGTTTATTAACGAAATGGAAGACCTTGTTTGTGAAGGTGTAAAAGAGACGGAGTGGCCTGACAGTTTTATAACAGGACGAAGTCCATATGTGGAACAATTCTCCTCTATTTCGTGGAGAGAACAAAGAAAATATCCTTAACGGATAAAGGTAACAATATTTTCTACATGTCTGGTTTGTGGAAAAAGGTCAAATGGTTGAACATCGGTAATGTTGTATCCACCCTCTACTAATATTTTAGCATCCCGAGCTTGCGTGGCCGGATCGCAAGAAACATAAATTATTTTCTTTGGTTTGAATGCGAGTGTTTGTTGCAAGAAATCTTCGTCACATCCCCTCCTCGGGGGATCAATCACCAAGGAAAAATCTTCATCATGGCTTTCTAATTCATCAAAAATTGTGGATGCAGTACCGAGGAAAAAGTCTGCATTTTCAATTCGATTAATTGAAGCGTTTGCTCGTGCCCATTCAAAACCTTCACGGCTTATTTCGATTCCGATTACTTTTTCAAAATGCTTTGCCGCTGAGAGACTGAACAGACCACCCCCACAATATGCATCTACTAATAGACTGGAACTACCGACCTTTGCCTGTCCGACAACATAGTCAACAAGTGTGGGCAGGATAAACGGATTATTTTGAAAAAATTCTCCTGCCTTAAATTGAAAAATGAGGTCTCCCACTTTTTCGGTCACTACTTCTTTCGGGTTTGTGACCACCCCTTCCAGCGTGTCTCGAAGTAAGAGGGTTCCCCCTTTATTCTTTTTTGTGTGAAGGGGTAGTTCTTCGCGGGCACGCGGGAGTTCCTGGTTAATCTTATCGGTGGCAATGGGGCATTGGGGGACATCGATAATTACTTTTCGCGAACCATATCTTAGAAAACCAATCTTTCTAGGATCGGATGATCTTGCTTTTTCATAATGGGGGGTAAGCTTTGAGCGATAACCATATTGCTTAGGGGAAGGGATGACTGGAAGCACTTCAATTTGTAATCCACTGATTCGTTCAAAATTATCAATTACCTGATTCCTTTTCCATTCAAGTTGGGTTGAATATTGAACCGATTGATATTGGCAACCACCACAGGATCCAAAAAGCGTGCATTGTGGATCCACTCGATCGGGAGACTTTTCAATTACTTGAATACAATCTGCTTCTGAATAATTCTTATGATTCCGAAAAATTCGAACTTTTACCCGTTCACCGGGTAAAACAAATGCGATTTGAACTACCCATCCATTGTCTCTTGCAATGCCAAAACCCAGGTTGGTTACATTTTCCACATCAAGAGTTAACTCATGATGATAAGGGTAGGGGTGTTCGTTAAAACCTTTTGGTGGTGTATTCATGTCATGAAGTTTCGTAACGGGCTCGCCCTCTTCATGCAAAACCCTTTTTTTAAAGTGATGTCAGACATAATCTTCAGTTTAAGTAATTCCAAGGTTAAGGAATTGATCAAATTACGGGAATCCGCGAGGCGAAGAAGGGAGCAGAACCATTTTGTGATCGAAGGTTACCCCGATTTGAAATGTATTTTTGAAGCCGGACGAAAGGTGGAGGAAATATTTTTCTGTTGGGATTTAATTAAAAAAGCTAGATTAGAGAATGAATTCGAAGAATTTGAAAAGACTGGACTTTTATTTACGGAGCTCAGTAAGGAGGCATTTACAAAAGCATCTTATCGAAAAAATTCGGATGGATTTATATCAGTTGCCCATTCCTGGCCTTTACTACTGGAAAACAGTATTGGTGAAAAAACACAGATTTGTATTGTATTGGATGAAATAGAAAAACCTGGCAATTTAGGGGCGATTATTCGAACGGCAGAAGCTTTCGGGGTAAAGTCGATATTATTGTCTGATGCCGTGATTGACTGTTTTAACCCTAACGTAATTCGTTCGTCGAGGGGTTTGATGTCAGGTGTTAATATTGGAATGGGAAGCAAAGAAGAAATTCACGATTTTTTGCAGAACAAAAAATTTATGCTGGTTGGAACGAGTGGTGGTGCTCAAAATCCTTATTGGGAACAGGAGATTACTTCCAAAACGGCCTTTGTATTTGGAAGTGAAAAAAACGGGCTAGGAAATTTTTGGTTAGATCAACTGAACTGTACGGTTAATATTCCAATGAAAGGAAATGCCGACTCCCTTAATCTTCATGCAAGTGTGGCCTGTATTCTTGCTGAAAGTAACCGTAGAGAACTAAGTTAAATTGATTTAAGCCAGGGAATCGAATCCTCCAAGGCTTGTTTCATATTTTTGATAGGATAATATCCCAAATCAATTTGGGCCGATTGTGCGGAAAACCAATGGTCATGCGCAAGTTGACAAGCAACGAAACGAGTCATTGGTGGTTCTTTTTTGATCAGTAATAACTTGAAAGTACTTTCCAGTGTGGCACCTAAAAGAAACGCATTTCGAAAGCTCAATTTTTGGGTAAGTGGCGGCAGGTTAATTAACTGAAATAATTCGTTTAGCCATTTCCATAATTGTATTGGTTCGTCCTGGCCTATGAAATACGGCTTTCCACCCAGGTTGCTATTTTTTTGCATCGCGACCATTGCACAAACATGAGCGTGAGTTACATTATCGATATGAGTTAAATCGACTTGGTTTTGACCCGAACCGATAATTCTTAATTTTCCTTCTCTGTGGCGAGAGATAACGCGAGGTAATAGGTGGGGGTCCTTTTTTCCCCATACTAAATGGGGTCGAAGTGCCAAAGTTTGAAAACGGCCAGGTTCATTTGCACGAAGTACTTTCTGCTCCGCAATGGATTTAGTTTTTGCATAGGCAGAAAGACTGGAATTTCCATACTGAAGCGATTCGTCGCCATTGTTAATTGAGTTTCCTGAAAATACAACACTGGGCGTGCTCGTGTAAATCAATCGAGGGATATTAGATAACTGACAGGCGGCGACTATATTTTCAGTTGCTCGAACATTTGCATCATAAAATTCAGAGTACTTTCCCCAAACCCCAGCCTTGGCTGCAACATGAAAAAAGACATCTGTTTTACTGAGAAGAGATTGGGGCAATGCTTCTTGAGTAAGATCGAATGTATGGTGAAAGGAATAACCCTCAAGGTCGCTAGATGGTAAAGGGTGCCTCGAAATGGTATGCACTTCGTGACCATCTGTGCGCAATTTATGAGTAAGAGAAGAGCCAAGAAACCCGGTTCCTCCTGTAATAATAATTTTCATTATTATGAATACTTTGACGGGTTCTTTCGCACCAAGCGGGTCCATTTTTTCGCCAGAGATAGCCGGTGAATTTTTGCATTGTGCCGAGAATCCACAGGAAGCGATTTTTCAAATACGATATAAGGAAAAGAAAACGAAGGCAGGTGAATCTTCAATGTGGAAAAAACCTGTTTTTTTAAAGCGGCCAAATCTGTTTGTTTTATATGGGGATAAGGCTCTACCACCAAGCATGGTTGCTTGACCGGGTTTTCACCAATTCCGATTAGTGCAGATTTGGATATTTCCTTTATTCCATTTATTAAAGGTTCGCATCGCTCGGTTTCTAATGGGCCATCTTGGGTAATAATTCTCTCAACTTTTCGTCCAAGAAACCGAAGGAATCCCTCCGAGTCAAAATAGCCTAGATCGCCCATCCTATGATAATTTAGTTGCCCGTCATGAAATTTCGAATCCACTGTGGCACCGGGCATCCTAAAATACTCCTGACTTACTACAGGTCCGGAAACACAAATTTCACCTACCTCACCTTGGGGTAGTTCTTGGGGGCAATTGAATCCTGATTCAAAGGGGGAAAAGCTAATGGGTGCGATGCGCACTGTATTTCCTTGAAGTGGTCGACCTAGGCATGAACCCTGTCCCAGGGAAATATCTCGGGATAGCTTGTTAACCTCAATATGATAAGCGGCAGAAATAGGAAGTGCTTCGGTTGCTCCATACGGAAGAATTACTTTTCCATTTGGAATTACTTTGGAAAGATCGTGCACTAGGGAGGGATGTGCTGGTGCACCGGCCAGTAAAAACCGTTTAATTTTGGGGAGCTTAATTTTTTGTGAAGAACAAGAGGCGACAATTTTTTCCCCAATAATGGGGGATGTGAACGCAGTGGTTATTTCAAACTCCTGAATGGATCGGGTGAGTTTTTTGGGGTCTGCAGTGCTGGGCTTTCTAGGATTCATATCTGGAATTACAGAAGTAACTCCCAGGGCAGGATTAAAAAGGGCAAAGATCGGAAGAGTTGCTAAATCTTTTTCTCCTTTTTCAATCCCGAAATCATTTTGTAGGTGATTAATTTGCGCCTCAAAAACTTGGTGGGAATAGCACACCCCCTTAGGAGTACCAGTGGATCCAGAAGTAAATACGATTGCGGCCAAGTCTTGGGGTAGGGTGGTGGCTGGTAGTGTCGTGTGGTTCCTTTCCCCCTTTTTAATTTCCTTCGAAAAATGATTGGATTGAATCAACACCTTTTTCTCGATTGAACGAAATGGGCGGGGTATGAATTTGCTCAATACATGGATCAATGAAATTCCAATTAATGCGCTGGGTTTGGTATTTTTAATACACTTGAGAAATGCCCTTAAGCCCATACCAGGATCAATAATTATGGGAACTGCCCCTATGTAAAAGAGTGCGAAGGCAATAAGAATTAATTGATAGCCCGGTTTCACCGCCAGCAGCACATGATCATTTTTAGAAATGCCTTTGGCTTTTAAAAAGTCCGCACAGATCTGAACTTCCCGATAGAGTTCTTTAAACGAACGTGGTTCGAAAAAACCACTTCTTGCTGAAACGATTGCTAATTGGTCTGGGGCAAGAACAGATGCATTGGCCAAGTGAGTGGCAATATTATCATCTTTTCCTGATCCGACCACCGACTATTTTTGTTCCGCGAGCCATCTTTCCACATCAATGGCAGCCTGACAGCCCATTCCCGCTGCAGTAATTGCCTGTCGGTACACATGATCGGCACAATCCCCTGCCACATAAACTCCGGGGATTTGAGTTTGCACCTGGCTACCTTGGTCAGGAATTAGATAACCGTTTGAATCAAGGGGCAATATATCCTTAAATGGTTGCGTATTGGGAACATGTCCAATGGCGATAAATACGCCTTTGCAGGAGATTTCAGAAAGTTCGTTCGTTTTGAGATTTTCAACCGTGATGGCTCTTGTTTTCCCAGCTTCATCAGGTAGAATTTCTTGGATCCCAGAATCCCAAACAACCTCAATTTTTTCATGGGCCAGGGTTCTTTCTGCCATTATTTGTGAAGCACGTAGTTCATCTCTCCTGTGCACAAGAGTTACCTTGGAGCAAAAGCGGGTTAAAAAGAGAGCTTCTTCGCATGCAGAATCTCCACCTCCGACAACAATGACATCCATGTTTCGATAAAAAGCACCATCACAGGTTGCACAAGTGGTTACCCCTTTTCCTCCGTACATTTCTTTTTCACCTGGAATGCCCAAAAGCCTTGGAGCCGCACCGGTTGCTATAATAACGGCTTTAGATTCAAATTTTTTATTTCCAGAAAAGAGAATTTTTGTGTCTCCGCTAAAGTCGACTTTATCAATAAAGGCATTTTCAACTCTCGCTCCAAACCGGGTCGCCTGTTTTCGTAATTGATCCATCAGTGAATATCCGTCCACTCCCTCGGGAAACCCGGGAAAGTTTTCGACTTCTGAAGTAGTGGTAAGTTGACCACCAGGCTGCCTACCTTCGAGAATAAGTGGATTTAAGTTTGCCCGGGCAGTATATATTCCTGCAGTGAATCCTGCACAGCCAGTTCCAAGAATGATTATGTTTTCCATATAAAGTATATTAAATAGTAGCTATTTTGTGGTAACAAAGAAGAAAGAAATTATAGTGTGAGAGATGATAGGTTTTTTGAATGGGTCGAGTATATGAATTGGTTTGATAGTCACTGTCACCTTAAAGGTTTTAAGAATAAGGGTAATTTAGAAGAAATTCTTAGGCGAGCCGAGGAAAATGGAGTTTCCCGAATGACCGCGGTTGGAACATCAAATGACGATTGGGAAATTTATAAGAATTTATCGGAGCAATATCGAGACAAAATCTTTTATTCTGTTGGATTACATCCCTGTTATGTAAATGAAGGTTATGA
>CAJQKB010000129.1 GCA_905478775.1 uncultured Opitutales bacterium
GGGCCAATTTTTTCAAGTAGACGAAGGGTTCCTTTCCGGATCAGGGCACGGCTTGAAATTCCATTCCCGATGAATTCGACGACATATACGCCTCTCTTTTTTAGATTAGGAAAAGAGATGGACCGTAAATTTCTGCGAATGGGTGGAAGATCGCTCTCGACTACCCGCTCGCGGGTAGCGGTAAGACCGTCCAATTCAATCGCTGTGCTTACCTCCTGTCTGTTTTTTATGTAGTAATTGAAGGCATTGATCTCGAATTCCTTGATCATTAACTTATCAACATTTTTGGTCCAAAGCTTGAGGTTTACCTTATCGTTTGGAGCAAAGCTTTGCTTGTTCTGATGAGCGAAAGATAAATCGATTCTTTCTCTTAAATTCTTGAGCTGACTAGTGGAGAGCATGGAGTACCATTTCTCGGCATCTCCCTTTCCTGCGGTCAGCTTGGCCTCTGCAAAAATCGGTTTGAGGAATTCATCGGTTAAGTATTTTGAAAAGGCATCAAAGTTTTCATCTGAGTCGAAAAAATGAAGAAGCATCGAACGGACCAGGGGGGTCTCCTGTCGGATGGGAGCGTAGCATCCAAAGCTTCTAAAATCCTCGTTGAAATTGACCGCCCTGGCACTCGGTTTTTTCATTTCTGCCTGGGTCCATTCCCTGCGTAGATAGGAAACCGGACGGGGTAAGGCCAGATATTCCAGAAGGAGTTCACGGTCCCAGTTGCCGAGGGATCTTTTGTGTTTTAATATGTTGTAGAGAACATTTGCCTTGAGGGAATTAAAAGCTGGGGAGAGTGTTCTGACGAAGAGGAACTGGCGGTTAAACCAGGCGGATTTCTCTTCTGGTTCCTCCTCGGGGTTTAAATCAGCGGATGGGCTTAGCCGGGAAAGGTAAGTCTGAACAAAATTATTGGAGTTGAGAAGTTTTGGGTCCAGTTCAAGCAGTTCATCCAGTTGTTTCTTGGTTAAGTTCCGATGGATGCTCAAAGATCCAAATCCTCGACTCTGTTTTTCCTTTAAATCTTTTTGAATCAACTCTGGTAGACCGGGTATGTCTGGATAAACGATTCGTCCCAAAAAGTCGCGTAATTGAATACCGTTGAGTTTATTTGCTTTGAGGTTACGCAAACCCCGCTGTTCAAAACCCTGAAGGTTTTTATATACCCTGATTGCCTCCTGATAATAAGAATCATAGGAAACCTTTTTAGGGTCGAGTTTTGTGGGGTGAGCAGGTTTTCTGCCTTCGATTACCCGGCTATGGTTAAAGCGAAGCCCCAATTTTTTCTTCAGGTAATCCATCGATTTCTCGGGGTTTTTTTCGTATTCGAGCAAGGCTGCCCGGTTCCGGATTTCACGAACCCTTGAGGTTTCTCCATAGCGTTTTACCCAGAGTCCGATTAGTTTTTCGACTTCTCCATGTTGTCCTTCATTCTGAGCATGCAGGGCATGGTAATAGTAGTACTCGCGGGTTCCGGGAACCAGGTCCTTGAGAACCGCCTCACGATCGGGAGCGAGGGCAAAATCCTCAACATAACCAATTACATTACCCTGTAGGGAAGAAAATGTGGGAAGGAGGGAGAAAAGAAAGAAGAGAAACAGCTTATTTTTCATATGAGTTTTAATGTGAGGAAGGAAAGAATTCGGGTGGAATCATTGGATCGTTCGCATTAGGACGAACGAGGATTCATTTTCTTAGAAGAAATTTAAAATTCGTAAGAATTTATTCGCCATAGGGAATCCAAATATTTTTCACTTCGGTTGCATGGCGGAGAAACATTTTTCCTTCGGCCTGCTGGGAATCATTCCAGTCGATTGATTTTCCCTGATTTACCCAGGTCCGCTTGAGGTTACCCGCGGAGGCTTTTTCAATCAAGGGGGAGAGTCCACCCGATCCAAAATACCATTGGGCATCGATTTCCATATGCCCGGCAAGGGTTTCGGCGACTTCAGCATGTTTTGCGGTGACCAGATTAACCACGCCTGCCGGTAAATCTGAAGTTTCAAATACCTGATAGAGATCGGTGGCGGATAGGGGGAACGGTTCAGAAGGAACCACCACACAGGTGTTACCCATAGCAAGTGCAGGGGCGAGAAGTGAGATTAATCCAAGTAGGGGGGACTCGTCCGGACAGATCATTCCAATCACTCCCACCGGTTCGTTCATGGCCAGAGCGACTCCGCGGATAGGAACGCCGTGGGCAGCCCCGTCATATTTATCCGCCCATGCCGCATAGGTAAATAAACGATCGATCGAACTGTTCACTTCCAGTTCGGCCGTGTCTTCTTTGCAACCGGTCATTTTCGCGATACGATCGGAAAACTCGTTTTTTCGTGCGGATAGGTTTTCACCCAAATAATAAAGAATTTGAGCACGGAGATGGGCTGTGGCTTTACCCCAGCCTTTTGCACCAGCTGCTGATTCCACTGCATTGCGGATATCCTTACGGCTACCTTGTCCGACTTGTGCGATTAGTTTTCCTTCGGTTGAAAAGACGGGGCTGGAATATCCACTGTCAGGTCGGGTTTGTTTGCCCCCAATGAAGAGCTTGGCGGTGCGGTCAATATCTGTTCCTGCAGGCTCTGTTTTTCCTTTGAGCGCCTGGACCTGGGCCAGTTCGATGGTTGGGGCATTTTTCGAACGCGTATAGGCATACAATCCTTCCTGGCCGCCTTCGCGGCCAAATCCGCTTTCTCGGCGACCTCCAAATCCGGCGGCTGCGTCAAATTGATTGGTTGAATTAATCCATGCCACTCCACAGATCACTTTGGGGGCAATGTCGAGAGCGAGATTAATATTTTCGGTCCAGATGGATGCGGCCAGGCCATAGCGGGTGTTATTGGCCAGAGCCACTGCTTCCGAGGGTGTGCGGAAGGTGGTGCCGACTAAAACGGGGCCAAAAATTTCCTCCTGCATGAGTTGGCATGCAGGGTCCACTTCAGTGATAAGTGTGGGTGGATAGAAACAACCTTTTTCCGGTAATTCGGCTGGGCAGATATGTCGTTCACCACCTTCTTTTAAGCCTTCCTCTACAATACGGGTGATGGATTCGAGCTGGCTTGGATCGATGATGGCTCCCACATCAATGGACTTGTCCAATGGATCGCCGATGCGCAATTTATCCATCCGTGCCCTGAGTTTTTTATGAAATATTTCCGCAATTCCTTCCTGTACAAACAGACGAGATCCGGCACAGCATACCTGTCCCTGATTAAACCAGATAGCATCGACTAATCCTTCCACCGCACTGTCGAGGTCGGCATCGTCGAATACGATGTAGGGGGATTTACCTCCGAGTTCAAGTGTGAGTTCCTTGCCCTGTCCGGCAATTGCCTGACGGATTTTACGTCCGACTTCGGTCGACCCGGTAAAAGCAACTTTATCAATTCCTTCGTGAGTCACCAGCATTTCGCCAACCCGTCCATCCCCAGTGACGAGATTGACCACACCAGCGGGTAGTCCTGCTTCGATACAAATTTCTGCAAAGAGAAGTGCGGAGAGGGAGGTGTATTCCGCCGGTTTTAGAACCACCGTGTTGCCCATGGCAATGGCAGGAGCAATTTTCCAGGCTAGCATGAGTAGGGGGAAATTCCATGGAATAACCTGTCCGGCCACGCCCAGTGCTTTTTGGCCGGGCATTTCCTTTTCCATTAACTGAGCGGCTCCGGCATGATAATAAAAATGACGGGCGACCAGGGGGATATCGATATCCCGACTTTCCCGGATTGGTTTTCCGTTATCCAGGCTTTCCAGTACGGCAAGGAGTCGTGAATGTTTTTGGACAAGGCGGGCGAGGGCGTAGAGATATTTTGCCCGGGCTGGACCGCCTATTCCTTCCCATGCGGGTTGTGCATTACGGGCGGCTTCCACTGCCCGGTCGATATCTTTTCCTTCTGACTGGCAGACACGGGCGAGGAGTTCTCCGTTCGCTGGGTTCCTGCTTTCCAGAGAGTCCCGTCCGTCGGGGCATTCAATTGAACCATTAATATAGAGGCCCATTTTGCCGGAATGGGTAGCAATCCATGCCTTCGCCTGTTCGGCACTTTCCGGTGCCACTCCATAATCCATTGTTTCCAAAATTTCCTTAACTTTCATTCCTTATCCCATTGCGTGTCGATGATTGGCCGAGTAGTGCCCGGTTACAAAGTGTTCTAGTTGTCGTTCGATATCCCCAAGCAGACTGGAGGCACCGAAGCGGAAAAGATCGGGCTGGAGCCATCGATCTCCGAGTTCCTCCTTGATCAGAGAAAGATAAGTGAGGGAGTCCTTCGCCTTGGATATTCCCCCCGCCGGTTTGTAACCGACATGGTACCCGGTTCTCTCGTAATAATCCCGGATTTGCCGGATCATGGTTAGGCTAATGGGTAGGGTCGCATTCACACTTTCCTTTCCGGTTGAAGTTTTAATAAAGTCTGCCCCCGCCATCATACAGATCATGGAGGCCCGGGCCACATTGCGCAGAGTTCCCAGTTCCCCTGTGGCTAAAATTGCCTTCACATGGGCATCGCCACAGGCTTCCCTGAAAGCTTTCATTTCATCATATAGCGCCTGCCAATTTTGAGTCAGTACATGGCGCCTGGAAATCACAATATCAATTTCTTTTGCTCCTGCTTGAACAGACTCTCCAATCTCCGCCAACCGCAAGACATACGGGGAGAGGCCGGCGGGGAATCCCGTGGATACTGCTGCCACTGGAATGTCAGTCCCTTCGAGAGCGGAGACAGCGGCGGGAACCATTTCATGGTACACGCAGATTGCACCGGTACGGATGGTGCCCGGTTCGATCTCGAGAGCTTCTAAAATATCTTTTCGAACCGGATGTTTGGCTTTCTGACATAACCTTCGTACCCGTTGCTCGGTGTCATCTCCGGATAGGGTGGTTAAATCAATACAGGTGATTGCCTTGAGGAGCCAGGCTGCCTGGTGAGCTTTTTTAATTGAACGCCTGCCCGGCAGGGTTTTGCACCGGCGCTCAATGGCCGAGGTGTTTGCCTGCACAGAGAGAGCCCAGTCGAGGTCAAGGTCCATACCCGGGTTTCTTTTCAGGGAATAGCTTGGTGAGATTGAGTTGGTATTAGAATGAGACACAATATTGAATACAGGGTGAATATAGAATCATTGTAATTCCTTGGTCCTGTGGCAAGTTTCTTGTTTTTCGCATTCGCTTGCCAGAATCGAAGCTTCGTTTCAAAATATACTCTGAACAAAATTTTATATGTCACTTTTTCAAGATGCCCTTGCAGTTCGAGAGAACGCACATGCTCCTTATTCCAAGTTTAAGGTGGGTGCTGCTGTTCGATCTGCCAATGGGAAGGTTTTCGTCGGTTGCAATGTGGAAAATTCAGCTTATCCGGAGGGAACCTGTGCGGAAGCGGGGGCGATTGCCGCGATGATTGCCGCAGGAGAAAATAAAATTGAGGAGGTTTGTGTGGTCGCGGAGAGTCCAGTTCCCATTGCCCCTTGTGGCGGGTGCCGGCAAAAAATTGCCGAGTTTTCCAGCCCAGATGTACAGGTGGTTCTTGCCGACTTGAAGGGGGAAACAAAACGAATCACTATTGGTGAACTTTTACCCCATGCCTTTTCAAATTCCCACTTGCCGGGGGAATGAATATACCGCTGATTTTATCGAAGGTTCGGGACGGGATGGTTCTATCGACCGACGAGTTGAGTGAATTTGCTCGAGGATTAGTTTCCGGTACGGTTTCCGATGCCCAGGCTGGTGCTTTTGCGATGGCCGTCTGTGTCCATGGATTAAGTGAGGAGGAACGCGTAGGCCTGACTCTGGCGATGAGGGATTCGGGGAATGTCCAACAGTGGGACTTACCCGGTCCGGTTTTGGATAAACACTCAACCGGAGGAATTGGGGATAATGTCTCCCTTATCCTTGCTCCAGCACTCGCTGCTTGCGGGGCTTATATTCCAATGATTTCCGGGCGTGGACTAGGACATACAGGTGGAACGCTGGATAAATTGGAGTCCATTCCGGGGTATCGTACTTTACTTCCCGAAGATGAGTTTCAAAAAATTGTTGCGGATGTGGGCTGTGCAATAGTCGGGGCGGGGCAGGGGATTGCTCCGGCCGATAAGAGGTTGTATGCGATTCGCGATGTCACCTCCACCGTGGAAAGTATTGATTTAATCACCGCATCCATTCTTTCGAAGAAACTAGCCGCAGGTTTGGAGGGGCTCATTCTTGATGTCAAGGTTGGGAACGGTGCATTTATAAGTGATCCGGGTGAAGCCAAGCGGTTGGCCCGTTCTTTGGTGGACGGAGCGAATGGAGCGGGCTGTAAAACATCGGCCCGGTTGACTGATATGGAACAGCCACTTGCCCGTGCAGCCGGAAATGCACTTGAATGTCGTAATGCACTTGAGTTCCTCAATGGTGTAAATCAGGATCCAAGATTGCGGGAAGTTACGCTTTCCCTGGGTGGAGAATTACTCTGTCTGGGCGGATTAGTTGAAAATTCGAGTGAGGGAGAAACTAAAATAGATCAGGTTATTGGCAGCGGACAGGCAACCGAACGGTTCGCTCGGATGGTTTTCGCTTTGGGCGGACCCAATGATCTCGTTGAAAATTATTCCCAATATTTACCTGAAGCCCCCTTCCTTTATGACTTGGTTGCAAAAGAGAATGGATTTATCTCCGAAATTGATTTGCGTGCGGTTGGACAGGTGGTGATTGAACTGGGGGGCGGACGGAAGCAACAGGATGAAATTCTTGATCTTTCTGTTGGTTTGGACCAAATTTCCGGGCTTGGCCAAGCCGTTCAATCGGGAGATCTCCTCTGCCGAATTCATTCTAAGGATGAAGAATCTGCACATTCGGTCTCGAAAAATTTGCTATCTGCTTTTACTATCGACCAATCCAAATTAAGTCCCATTCCTGTAGTGGGAGAACTTGTTCAATAAAACAAATTTTATTCCAATGACCTCACATCTTACCGTTTTAAACCATCCATTGGTTCAGCATAAACTCACCCTGATGCGCAAAAAGGAGACTCCCAGTTCGACCTTTCGTCAGTTATTGTGGGAGACCTCGATGCTGCTTGCTTATGGAGTCACTGATGACCTTCCCCTGGTTGAGGTTACAATTGACACTCCGGTTTGCCGGACCCGTTCGCCTATTTTGGCTGGAAAGAAACTCGCCCTTATTTCAATCCTTCGGGCGGGGAATGGCCTGCTTGATGGTATTCTTGAAGTCATTCCCGCGGCCCGTGTTGGTTTTGTGGGAATGTATCGGGATGAGGAAACACTTGAGCCGGTCGAGTACTATTGTAAGGTTCCGGCTGAATTGGAAAACCGGCTTGTCATTGCAGTGGACCCAATGCTTGCAACCGGTAATTCATCTGTTGCTGCGATTGATCGATTAAAAAAAGAAGGAGCTAGTGAAATCCGTTTACTTTGTCTGCTTGCTGCTCCCGAAGGAGTGGCCCGGATGAAAGAAGCCCATCCCGATGTACCAATTTTTACCGCATCCCTTGATGAAAAACTGAATGAACACGGATATATTGTTCCCGGACTCGGTGATGCCGGAGATCGGATGTTTGGGACACAATCCTAATTGATTTCGATTATGCGTCCTGATTCAGAATTCGAAACAATAGATGTTGCCCTGATTGGGAGCGGAGTCATGTCAGCTAACTTGGGTGCTTTGCTGAAATGCCTTGATCCCAATCTTAAGATTGAACTTTATGAAGTAACGGACCAGCTTTCACAGGAAAGTTCCAATGGCTGGAATAATGCCGGAACGGGACATGCGGGGATATGCGAATTAAGTTATACCCCGGATCGTGGAACGGATGGAGAGGTCGAGGTGTCCAAAGCGGTGGAAATATTCGAACACTTCGAACAGACCAAACAATTCTGGGCCTACGCCGTGCGCACTGGCATGATCGATAATCCCGCCGATTTCATAAACTCCGTTCCTCACATTAGCTTTGTTTATGGACAGAAACAGGTTGATTTTCTTAAGTCCCGCTTTGAGGGAATGGTGGCTCACCCTTTTTTCTCGGAGATGGAATATTCCGAAGATCGCGAAAAAATTCGTGAATGGGCCCCTCTTTTAATGGAAGGTCGAGAGGGTATGCCGGTTGCCGCAACCAGAATGAAAGCCGGAACCGATGTAAATTTCGGGGAACTTTCCCGTAAATTAATTCACTGGCTGGGTGAGCAGGAGGGCTGTTCTTTTCATTCCTCTAATCGGATCACTGATTTAAATCGCTCAGCAGATGGATGGGAACTCACTGTTCAAGATTTAAAGGCAGGAACAACCCGACAAAGACTGGCAAAGTTTGTCTTTATTGGAGCCGGTGGAGGATCCCTTCCGCTCCTGCAAAAAGCCGGGGTGCCCGAAATTAATGGGTATGGTGCATTTCCGATAGGTGGACAATGGTTGATCTGTGACGATCCGGAAATCGTCAAAAAACACGAAGCCAAGGTCTACGGATTATCTCCTGGTGCGGCACCCACGATGGCCGTTCCCCATTTGGACAGTCGGTGGTTGGAGGGAAAGAAAACTCTTCTCTTTGGTCCCTATGCCGCATGGACCACCAAGTTTCTTCATCGTGGAGGTAGCTTTTTAGATCTTCCCGGTTCGATAAAGCTTCATAACATCCTTACTTTAATCAAGGTGGGGATCAGTAATATTCCCCTTGTCAGTTACCTCATTCAACAGGGCCTACAAAGCATGAAAACGCGGATGAATGAACTGCGAAATTTTTATCCGGATGCCCAGGTGAAAGATTGGAAACTGATAGATGCTGGTATTCGTGTGCAGGCAATTAAGAAAGAAGATGGGGATGCCGGAATCGTTCACTTTGGAACCGAAGTGGTAACAACGGAGGATAAAAGCATATCAGCACTCTTGGGAGCATCTCCGGGTGCGTCTGTCTGTGTTAATATCGTCCTCGAAGTCATTCAGGAATGCTTTCCACAGCTAAGCAAAAATGAAAAAGCCAAGCAGAAGCTCAAGGAAATGATCCCTACCCACGATATTGAACTTAGTGCGATTCGCACAGCAATAGAAATTGAACAGTACAATAATTGGAGTCAAACAGCTGAACTGAACCTTGGACTTCTTAAATAGTATACGGATCAATCAGTTTGAGGAGATCGAACCAGGTTTTATTGAAAATGGTGAAGTAATCGATTGAATCTTTCACCGGCAATTTGAATTCTTTCAAGTGTTGCATTATTCATATCCTGCTCAAATTCTTTGCCAAACTTAGTCACCGAATTTTTGTAGGAAGTTTTGGATGCCACACTTCTTAACCTGGAGGATAAGTATAGGCTCATTGCTTTGTAAAATCTGCCCTCAAAATCGGGAGCAACTTCGAACCGGTCAATAATTGATTCGTGGGTTATCGAAATTACATCGGTTTTCTCAATCACCTTGGCATTAACAATGGGACGTTCATCTTCGATAAAGGACATTTCCCCAAGAATTTCCCCACTTTTAATTTTTCCAAATAAACTTCCATCGGGAAGTTCGATATCAACTTTCCCAGCTAAAACAAAATAAATTTCATTTAACTTATGGTTTGCTTGAATAAGGAATTCTTGTGGGTGGATCGTTTTTTTGAAACCAATGTCAATAATCCACTCGATATCCTCATCGTTAAAATCACCTAATATATGTAATACTTTTCTCATTATTTTTGTCTCCTGAAAACTTTCTAGTTAATTAAATCCAGTTGGTATTTTTGTTTAATATAATTGATGCGAGTGAGTTCCACATACATTTCCCTTTTTTGAAGTTTTTCTTCCTCCATGAGAATATTCGATTTGTCATATATACCTCTTTTAGATCCAGAGATAATATCGGCCAGTTTTTCTTTCTGGAGAATAAGCATCTCTTTTTGGAAAGCTAAATTTCTCTCTGTTTGTTTTAATCTAAGCTGTTCGGAACTAAATTCATTACGTTGCCTACTAATCAAACGAACTTTTTCAAGTTCAGATTTATTAATTTCTGCCCGTGCATGATCTAGTTTTTTTCTAGTAAGGTAGAGGTCGCTGATTGGAAGAGTTACACTTAATCCCAGGGTTAATTCTTGCCCCTGATTGTTAAACGCTAATTTATTTCTACTTCGATGTCCGGCACTTCCAATCAATTCCACAAGTGGTGAATTTCCCGTTTTGATTTCTTCGTATTTGCTTTTGGCTATATCCACTCCGGTTTGTCCAAGATTAGCAGAAGAAGAAGTTGCAGGTTTGAATTGATGTTTTAGTTCAATATCTTCAGGGATTACAAATTTTTCAAATCTGCTCCAAAAAGATTGATTTACATTTAACAGGAAACCCAATTCAGCTTTTGCCATTTCAAGTGAATGAATGCTGTTGAGAAGTTGGGCTCGTATGCTCTCTAATTCTCTCACACTGTCGTTCAAGAGCATACGATCCACTATTCCAGACTGGAGCTTTTTGTTATAGACAGAGAGTTTTTCTTCAGATATGGCTTCTATTTTGGGAAGGTAGAGGACTTGAGTTTGAGCAGACAGGGCTTGGAAATAAAGATTCGTTAAGTTTTTTAAGACACGTTGTTCCTCAATGTGAACTAACCATTCCGATCTACTGATCTCATTTTTCGCGATATCAATTTGTTTTTTTACTTTATGTCCATTGTATAAAATCCACCTCCCTTCGACACCATAGGAAAAGGTGCTGTAAGGTTCAGGTTCTGAAAAAGTTTCGAATTGTGAAATCTTTTCGTAGTCGTCAAAGGAAATCCTTGCTTTTACGGTAGGCATATTTCCAAACTTAATTATTGGAATATCTTTTTTATCCATTCGCAATTCAGCTTTTTTCAAAAGAACATCAGGAGAGTATTGTAATGCGAGTTCTCTTAAAATAAGTAAATTCCAACCATCTCCATTGGGAATAAAAATTTCGCTTTCAAGTGGAAACTCATTTTCTGAGTCTAATTGTGGAGCGGTTAAGCTTTGAAGAGGAGAATGAGCACTTGAGTTTTGAGTGTTGGAGGATTCCATTTTCGTAATAAATTTACTCACCTTTGCTTCGACTTTTTGGAAGTCGCGTTTGACTTGGTTCAAGGGGTCACTTGTTCTTATTTCTGAAACTTTATTGTGGGTATGGTTTTTATTTCCTTCTTTACCTTTAACCTTCGTGGAATCATTCCTTTTCTTCCCCTGATGCGAATCTATTTTATTAAGAAGCTCTTTCAATTGTACGTCCACCTCATGTAATCTTTTTTTCATCTCAACATAGTCAGCAGTAGAGCTAGGGGATTGTTGAATATCCTGGGCATTCAGACTGTGTTTACTAAAAGTAAAAATCAAAGAGACAATACAATAGAAAATTTTCATGACAGGGAATCCCACATTTTCTTGTAGTACCGACCTTGAGTTAAAAGTTCCTTGTGATTTCCTTGTTCAACACACTGACCTGAATCTAAAATGATAATTTGATCAGCTTCTTTTGCGATTCTTAATCGATGAGCAATAAAGATAAGGGTACAATTTAAAGACTTGATATTTGATATTATCTGTTCTTGTAACTGATTATCTAATGCACTTGTTGCTTCGTCCATTATTAGGATCTGTGGCTTTCTGACTAATGCCCGAGCGATTGCAATTCTTTGAATCTGACCTCCCGAAAATGCACTAAACTGTGAGCTGGTAAGTGTGTGAAGTTTCATGGGAAGTTCCGAAATATCTTTCCAAATACAGGCAGCCTTAGCAGCAGCTATAATTTCATCAGGGGTCGCATTGCAGGCTCCCTTGATGTTTTCGAATAATGTACCCCCGATTAACCTGAAATCTTGAGGAACGACCGCAATATTGTTTTTTAGTACTTTGGGATCAAGTGCGTGAAGTTCATAGTCGTCTAGGAATACATGCCCTTGATCTGGTCGATCTAATCCACAAAGCAATTTACCTAAAGTGCTTTTTCCCGAGCCAGAAGTTCCAGAAATTACTACAAAAGAACCTTTTTTAATGAAAAGACTTATTTGCCGTATGGCTGGATCATTTTGATTCGGGTAATGATAACTAATTGCATCTGCCTTAAGATTACCACTGATTTTTTCCGGTGCCATTAGGTCCGCATTGCACTCAGGTGTATTTTCAATCAACGGCTTGATAAATTTATACATTGGGATTTGTATTCCGGATTGAATAACAATGGAGCACAGACCACTAAGATTAGTACTGAAAACAGCAAACGCGCCAAGGAAGGCGATGAACATTGCAGGTTCTAAATCTACTTCTGACAGTCTCACGATCATCCAGTATACCAATGCGGTGGTTAGGGTTACCCATGATGTCTGGAATGTGTTGTGCAGAATGCGAACCTTTTGACTTGCGATAAGTTTCTGCCTGAGTCGGCTATATCTTTCTGCCCATTGTTCAAGGCACTCTGCTTCCGCACCTGCTGCCTTTATTTTGTGGATTCCCGAATAAAGCTCCAATACAAAACTATTAACAATTCCAAGCGATTTTTCTCCCGCCATAAAAGCCCGAATTTGCCAATATGTAAAAGCAATGGCTGCAGCAAATGCAATTATTCCAAAGGCTGAAACTCCAATTCCAAGTTGAAAGCTTACCCAAAAAATTACTCCCAAGCTACTTACGATTTGAAAAGACATGGTCACGAGGCGCTGGGCAATAGTTCTGAAGAAGTCCTGCATCCCCAAAAGACTGTTCATTCTCATCCCAATATCTCCTGCTGCAAATTGCGCAAGCACTCCAGATGGGAAATTGAGTACACGATGCCATAGTGCTGCGTTGGATGCTAATGTCATACGATAATTAATTCTCGTCATAACCATCGTGTCGAACCAAGTGAATATTGTTTGGAAAAGTCCAAGTAACACCAGTCCTCCACAAACCAATGCCAATAGTTTGGTAAGCCCACTTGGTAGTAGCACATTTACCACAAAAGCCGAGAGCATAGGTAGTAGTGCCACAAGCAAACCCATGATAGTGGCCAAAAGAAGTACCATTGAAATCTCAAATCGAACGGATTGTACTTCGAACAAAATTAAATCTGCGAGTGTGAGTGGCTGATTGGGCAGTTGTTTGTAAAAATAGATCGCAACTTGATCAAATTCATTGATCCCGTTTTTTCCAACTGGAGAGACTTCTTCATTGTCGGGATCCCACTTATAGTACTGCCCATTCTTAAAGAATAGAACGAAAGGCTTTTCATTTTTTCCAAAACTTAAGAATGTACCAGAGTCCTTCTTCCTCCAGTCTCTCTTCAGGACGGATTTCCTCATGATTAAACCTGAACTACCAGCCACTCTATTTAAGAGTTCCAATGGGTCATCTGTCTCTGTTTTTTTGGGTATGCTTGGAATCCACCCCTGTATATTTATTAAGTGAAACGCAGCCCGCAAAGTTTGATTCGGAGTGATGGGTAAATAAGATTTTTTACCAGTTAGCAGGTTTAGTAATCGGCCTCTAATTGATTGAGAATATATGTCATTTCTTAGGCTGTGTTGAACATCCAACTGTTGTCGTTTTTGGAAATGGCCTTCCCACCTTGATACCAGCTCTTCCCACTGAAAAGTAATCTGTTCACTTAGGTGCTGGCTAACACTTGGTTGCCTGTACACGATCTCATTCGTAAAGCTTTTTAATTGTTGAACCTGATCAGTTGCATTTAAAATTGCAGCATTTGAATGAACGAGCCAAATTTCTGGTAAATCAGAAGCGGGTCGTTTTGGTTTCGGCAACAAGTGCAGATTATCGCTTCTTACCCAACATGGCTGGCCTTCATTGACGGCCATTCGATTCGGATTTAGCTTGAAATCGACTCCTGCTTTTATGTCTTGTGGTTTTTTAAGCGTCGTTTTGAGCAGTTTTTTTTCAAATTCAGTTATTTCAATAATTGACTGGGTTATTTTATTCCCTACCAGTTTTAACAAATTTGGGTTTTTAATATCTTCAATCATCTTACCGAGGGGAGCACGGTAACACTTTGCATCTTGGTCGGAGCGTGCAAATAGTCGTAACGATTTTGGAAGTTCGGTGGGTATAATTAAGAACTCTCCAGGTAACAAGTTTAAGATTATTTTTCGTTGCCTGTAAATATTATTTTGATCGTAAAGTTCCCCCTCCAAATACCATTCCCCTTGCATGCTCCAACATACATAAGCTCCTTCTCTTTCTGCAGATAATTCCACATATTTTTTTTCATTTTCAAGGGTATGAGTCTGGCTTTCTAAGAGGTGATTCTTGAAATTCTTAATCAGTTCCGCCCTTGTTTCTTCGTGGGTCATGTAGACTCCAGGCTAAATAGCTTGCGGTATAGGCCATTGTTAATTGAGACGAGTTCCTGGTGGCTACCCCTCTGTACGATTTGCCCTTCTTCAAAAACGATAATTTCATCACAAAGTTTAATAGGCTCTATTTTGTGACTAATTATGATCCCACCCGCACAGTTTTGCCTGATAGATTGAAGTAATATATTTTCAGTTTCAGGGTCTAAGCCGGCAGTTGCCTCATCGAGAACCACCAATGACGGTTCCATCGCGAGCGCCCTTGCAATCTCGATCCTTGCTTTTTCGCCACCACTCAAATTCGAACCATCTTCTGATATTTTGTGCTCATAGCCAGTAGGTCGGTTGACTATCCAATCGTGAATGCAAGCTGTTTTCGCTGCTTTGGTTAGTTGCTCAAAAGTAAGAGAATTGTTCCACATTGACAAATTTTCTGAAATAGACGCATTAAATAAAACAATTTTCTGATCCACAAAAGCAATTATTTTGGAGAAGTCTTTAGGATCAATTTTATCGATGTCTATTCCGCCAATTTCAATGCTTCCTGACCACGGTTTGTAGAGTCGCGAAAGCAATCTTGCGATTGTTGATTTCCCTGAACCCGAAGCACCCACAAAAGCGACCCACTTCCCTGGGCCAACCTTGAGATTGAAATCTTGTAGTAAAGGAGGTTTAAGCTTTTGATAACCAAAAGTAACATTTTTAAGTTCCAGTACAGGAAAAGAGATTTGGGCCTGTTTTTCTTTCACTACATCAGTATCGCTTTTATCTGAAACATCTGTTTGTGAAAAAATATCGTCAATTCTATCAATGTTTCCCTGCGTTTCCTGAATGTCAGCAAAATGAGAAAGCATTTGTTGGATAGGGGTAAGGAATTGCATCATCAAGCCTTGGAAAGCAACAAGTACTCCAAAGCTCATTTGCCCCTCTAACACTTTGTGACCACCAAAAAACAATATGACTGCATACGAACCTGAATTAAGAAAAGTGGGGAGTGACTCAATGATTGTTCTTTTTATAGTCAATCGGCTACTCTCGTTTAGCCATTTAATTTTTCTACCGATCAGTTTTTTTAACAGGTTATCCTCCAAACCACTGATTTTCACTTCTGGGATTAACTGGAGTGCTTGCAACTGTTCACCAGTGTTAAGACTTGCCTCCCGAGTAACTGCTTGGTTGAGTTCCCTTACTCGCCTAACCTGCCACGAGAAATAAAGTAAGTTCAGTAAAGCAATTCCCAAGACAATAAAAGTCAGATTTACTTCGAAAAAGAACATGATTAAGCAGTAGACAGAAGCAGTCATAAGACCAATAAACGACTTACCAAGTGGACCAGTAATTAGGCCCGCTAAATTATCTACAAGTTGAGACCTGCCTGCGATTTCACTAGCGGATCGTTGAGAGAAGAAAGAAAGGGGTAATCCCATCGCTTTTTTCAGCAAGCGACTGTTTAGTGCAATGGATAACCTAGTTTGGAAAACGAGTGTTATGGTTTGCTGAAGAAAATTAAGTAAAAATTGGAGGATGGCTAACACTGCTATACTTCCAATTAAAATGGGGAGCCAATCGCTGAAGCCTTGGACCAGCACATAATCAATAAAAACAATGGATAAGATTGGCATTAGTGCCCCGGGTACAACTAAGGCGAGACCCAATGCCATCGATATCAATAAGCCGCCTTTTATTTCAGAGGCATAGCTTAAAAGAGATTTTGTCCAACTGGGAGGAGGTCCAGATGGCGTGAAGGAGTCATTGGGTTGAAAAGTAAGTGCCACACCAGTAAATGATTCATCGACTTCTCTTTCGTGTAAAACCTGACGCCCGGTTGCCGGGTCATTGACCCAAAACTTCTTACCCCTTATTTTCTCTATCACAATGAAATGATTAAATTTCCAATGAATGATCATGGGGAAGGATGTCATTTGCTTTAATTCTTCCAATTCCAAGCTGTAGCCATGGGAATCAAAGCCTACCTCTCTCGCGAATTTCAAAAGGTTCAAGGCGTTACTCCCGTCCCTTGATACTCCGCATGCATCCCTCAGATACTCAATTGAAAACCATTTTTTAAAGTAGCCAAAAACCATCGCAAGGGCAACGACACCGCATTCAGTGTGCTCAACTTGAAGAAGGGTGGGGGTACGAAACTTTTTGAACGGTTTAAAAAAAAAGGAAAGCATGTCACTCGGTTTGCGGCAAGAGCAGCCAAATTAACTTTTCCCATCGTGTGATGATACTCCCTTGTCCGACCATGCCGACCTGTAATTCTCGTTTGGTATCTGAGGCAGAGCTCCACTTGAGTTCTCCCGTTTTTTCATTCCGAATGATGTCTACTTTTACCATGAAAGGACTGCCTACTTCCGATATCCTTTGAACTAGTTGATCATTTCTTAATTCTTTCATCAATGCAGAAGAGGAGAGGGGCATGGGGGAAATATCTTTTACCTTTGCCATCAATTTACCGTATTTAGTGGGCGGAAAAGCAGATAGCTGTAACTCAGTTTCCATATTTTTTTTAACCGGTTTTACCTGTTCGCTTGAAATGAAAACAACAAAAGTCATTTTGTCCTCGCTTGAGTCAGGTTGTACTAAAATTACTGGTGCACCAGGGGACAAAAAATCACCAACAGACGAGGTGATTTCAACTACGCGGCCCGAAACTTGTGCTCTAAGTTCGCCTTGGTTATCGATTTGTTTTTTTAAAAGTGTAACTTCACTGTAAAGTTGATCTGCTTCTAGTCTCTTTTGTAAAAGTTCGCGATCATCAGAAGTTTCTTTGCGCTGTTCTTCTTTTTGTTCTGTTAAATCCATCCGCTTTTCTTGGATTAGACTTTCTTCGGTATTTTCTATCTGGTCAAACAGCAGATTATATTGGTCGAAAAGGATTAATCCATCCGCATGCAATTTCTTTAGTTCTGTTTTTCTAATTTGCAATCGATTCATGCGATTGTTGTTCAATTCTTCAGATTCCTTTCGGATTGTGGAGATTTTTCCCTGAATGAAATCTCTTTCTCTTTTGTCTTTCCTTTGTAGGATTTCGAGCTTGTATATATTCGTTTTAAGTGCCGCCCATTTTTCTTGAGTTGATTCCAACTTGTCGCGTACCAATCTCTGATCCAAGATCGCAATAGTTTGGTTATATTCAATGCGGTCTCCGACTTTTGCTTTGATCGATGTAACTGTTCCGGAATGCTCAGCTGTGACTTGCATTACACCCTCATCCGACCAAATAACTGCCGGGCCATTTACTTTGATGGGGACTTCGATAAGAAGGGCGCAGGCAATTGCGATCAGAATAAGTACAATAAATACAAATAAAAATAGCAAAGACCTAAATCTAATAAGTAATGATGCTTGGTCCAAGTCGTCACTTGTTACTAAGCTGTCTAATGAATCTGATCGATAAAGTGGAGCCATGAAAGATATTTTATTTTGCCATGAGAAAGGCAATTCCTCAATCCTTATGTATAAGGTTAAGGATTAATGCTTTATAGGAACAATTTAGCGGCATTCCGATCCTGGGAAGGCAGATAGTATTCAAATTTAGATTACTTCTGATGTAATAAATCTTAGATTACACAATACTAGCCGGAGGAATGAAAGTTACTTTACGGAATTCAAAGAATACGCATGACGGAAACATTATCGATCAATCCTCCGACCCCATCATCAGTTCCGGTGCCCCGAAATTCTAATCGAGTGGTGTCATTACTTTCGGGATTAACCGACAAGTCGAATTCATGTGTATTCCAACCCTTTTGGTCGGCTGAAAGGGTTGCGATTTTTTCTCCACCCCAGTAAACTTCTGTCGTGTTCGAAGCCGAAGTATTGGCAGCATTGCCAATTTCACGGGCGGAGAAAGAGAAAGACAGTTTAAAAGTTCCATCTGTTCCTGTTCTTATATCCTGAAAAACAGATGCGTTAGTGTCTCGTCCATTGTGTGCATCCAGTTCTAAAACCGAATCGCCTTCTGCAGCGCCAGGGGTGCCACCGTGTTTACCTTCTTGGATTTCGATGCTACCTTCTGCACTTTGCCAACCCTCTATTTTATCAAATGTACCCCAGCTACCTCGATTTAGGTCACCATGATTTTCGAAACTACCATTTACAATTAGGTTTTCACCAATCGGAACTCCAGTAGGTTCTTTTGTTTCAGTCGCACTGTCTCCGATAAGGGTGTCGTCGCCATCTCCCCCCTTGAGGACATCGCTCCCTTTACCACCTTGAAGAATATCATCGCCTTGTCCGCCCTTGAGGACATCGCTTCCTTTACCACCTTTGAGAATATCATCGCCTTGTCCGCCTCTGAGGACATCGCTTCCTTTACCACCTTTGAGGATATCATCGCCTTGTCCGCCCTTGAGGACATCGCTTCCTTTACCACCTT
>CAJQKB010000130.1 GCA_905478775.1 uncultured Opitutales bacterium
AGTTGGAAGAACCGGGCAGTAGATTTTTCCAAATTAACCTCAAAATTTTTTGTAAGGATTTTAAGAACGAAGACATTTGATATATAAAATTATTCTTTTATTATTAAACATTAAATGAAAACAGATTTTAATCGCCGTACTTTTCTTCGTGGGGCAGGGGCATTGATCGCCCTTCCTGCCTTGGAATCCATTGGTTTTCGCCGTTTTGCATCCGCTGCCACCAAAGCAGCGGTTGCCATCCCCAAACGGGCGGTCTTTATGGGCATCGGTTTCGGAGTAACCAAACAGACTTGGTATCCTGATCCAAAAGATACGGGTGCAAAGTACCAATTGTCCGAAGGACTCAGCCCCTTGGCTAGACACAAGCAGGATTTTACCATCGTACAGGGATGTGCCAACAACTACTCCAATGAGGCCCATTGGGGAAGTACCTTTTGGCTGACCGGGGCAAACCGTTATTCGGTCCCCGGTCAAAATATGGCCAACAGCATATCCGCGGATCAGGTGGTCGCTGAACAACTCGGACAGCAGACCCGTTTTACATCGATTCAGCTCGATAGTTCAGATGGAAGCCAATCGGGACATGGACCTGGTGCATCTTTGGCATGGGACAAGCGCGGTAAACCGGTTGCCGGGTACAATGACCCACTGAAAACTTTTCATAAGCTTTTTTCCGCGGAAGATTTACCCCTCGTGCAAAGACAGGCAGCGATTGATGAAAAGAGAAGCGTATTGGATGCGGTGTTGACCGAGGCAAACCGCGTTCAGCGAGGCCTGTCCAGAAACGACAACAATAAGTTGGACGAATACTTTCAGGGTATACGGGACATTGAAACCCGTCTTGGCAAAGATGAAGACTGGTTGGATAAGCCAAAGCCCAAGGCACCTCTCGATGAACCACCTGTCGGGCTTAAGGGTCGGGAAGAAATTGAGATGATGCACAACCTGATTGTGGCCGCATTGCAAACCGACAGCACCCGTGCACTGACATACCGTATGCCCGGTCAGTCCCTGCTCAAAAGTATGGATGTGAAGCATAGTTCTCACAATGTCAGTCATTACTCCCCGGGAGAAAGAATGGAAGCATCCAAGGCCCGTGACCAAATGCATAGCACCCTGCTTGCCGGGTTCATGGACAAATTGAAAGCAATCAAAGAGGCGGACGGTACCAGTCTGTTTGATCATACCTCACTCGCGTTTGGATCGAATATCAGCAGTATTCACTACCTGGATAACTGCCCAACTTTACTCGCCGGTGGTGGAGCCAACCTCAAATTGGGAGAACATCTGGTTCTTCCGAAGGATACTCCGCTTTGCAATGTTTGGCTGACCCTGCTTCAGGGGTTGGGCATCGATGCCGAACGGCATGGTGACAGTTCGGGAGTAATTAAAGAACTGCAGGCGTGAGTTCTAAGCTATTCTCCCTGTTGGTCGGACTAACCCTGACCACCTCTACTCTTTCGGGTGCGGAACTCCGAGCCATCGTTCCCGAGAAGCATCTCGATCTCATGTTCGATTATTGCATGGATTGTCACAATGCGGACACGCAAAAAGGGAAGGTGAACTTGGAGGACTTGCCGCTGGAGGTCGACACTCTTCAGCATGCGGAACTTTGGCAAAAAGTTTTGGATGTGCTGAACTCCGGGGAAATGCCACCGGAAAACAAACGGCAGCCTGAAAAGGTGGCCAAGGCGGACTTTCTTGAGGATCTGGCCAAGACCATGGTTTTGGCCCGTAAAAAACTTTCCGATTCAGGAGGGCAGATTACGATGCGTCGTCTCAATCGTAGGGAGTACCAAAACACTATAAAATCCCTCACCGGGGTTAGCCTGAATGTTGAATCCCTCCCTGCTGATGGAGGGGCAGGCAGTTTTGATACGGTGGGGGCATCCCAATTCATTTCCAGTGACCAGTTCGAACAGTACCTGGAATTGGGGCGTACCGCGGTGGACGAAGCCTTTGCCCGACATTCCGCAATGGCAAAACCTTCCACGGTTTTTCGGGTGGAACCGGAAAAGACGGTTAATGTGGAACACCTTGAAATGATCAAGAAGATGGAAGAAAGACTGGCCCAAGTAAAACCATGGATGGATTCGGTTGATAAAGCCGTAAAGGCTCCGGAAAACGAGGCAATCATGGCTCAGTTTCGCCAAGAGCACCCGGATATCGATACCCACGCTTTTCGCATTTATCGAATGTCTAATCGCTTAAAAGGGGTCATGGAATTAAAGCATTTTGGGGGTGATCCGGATTCAGCCATGAATTTTTATCAACTAGATTATCGTACGAAATACGAGAGTTTGAAATATTTTGCAGAGCTCCCTCACAATGAGCGGGGGACCTACCTCAGGTACACCTCAGGAATCGTGCGTTTGGATATCCCATCTCCTAAAGAAAGGTCGAAACTGGTACCCGGGAAGTACAAAGTACGGTTTAAAGCGGGTATTGTGGAAGGCACACCCATTGAGCGTCACTTTATTGAAGTTGGGCACCCGCGTCGGACAAGTCCGGTTCCATCCGGTTTTGCGAATCCTCCCTTGAGCGTTCATCAGGTGACTGGGACAATCGAGAACCCACAAGTGATTGAATCGATCGTTGAGGTCTCAATCGACGGTCCTAAGGAGTTTGGTATTCAGGAGCGAATGCCCAAAGATTTCAAAGCCCGCATGCAAAAGCATCATGCAGACCGAAGAAAAAATGGACATGGTACCCCCCCCGCTCTTTGGGTTGATTGGATCGAGTTGGAAGGTCCGATTCAGGAGAACCAATCCCCTAAGTTGGAAATCACCCGGGTTGAACCCGAGAAAACAATTAATCCGGCTAATGAGAAAATCATCAAAAAAGCGGAAGCAACCCAGGACCGTTTTAAACAATGGAAAAAAGGTGTGGATGAGGCGGCTAAATCTCCAGAGAATCAGGCGATCATTGCTGAGATACGAAAGAAGAACCGGTTAATTGATCACCCCAATCGCTTTTATATTTTTGCCGAGCATTTCAAGAATGTGCCCAGCCCCAAAGATTTCGGGTTTCTAGATTTTCAAAAAGCGGCCGCTGCCGACCCATCAAGATCCAAGAATTTGGCATTGCTCAAGCATTACGCCAGTCTGCCGCATCGGGACACCGGTACTTATCTTAAACTGACTCATGGAACCGGACGGGTGATTGTTGCACCGAAGAAGATGCCTGTGGGTGATTATATCTTTCGTGTCCGTTTAGGCACGGTGAAGGGAACGCCTGCCGCCCGCAAATTTATTGAGATCGGTCACCCCCAGAGGGATATCGAATCAAGGGACTGGGGATTGAAAGGTAAACCAATCAGTGTCCATCAGGTTACCGGTACGATCGAAGCTCCCCAGATCATGGAAATTCCCATTGAGGTGCGTTCGGATACGACTCGTGAATTTGCGGTGCAGGAAAAGCAGCCAAACAATGCAAATCTAAAGACCCTCTGGAATGAGCACAATCAGCTCAAAGCGGAGAATGGGTACGGACATCCGCCCGCAATCTGGGTAGACTGGGTGGAACTGGAAGGTCCCCACGATCCAAACCGACTAAAGACTTGGAAACAAAGAAGGGAAGTGGAGCATCATGCCAACGCAAAAGTCGGTGGCACCTACAACGATTATTTCAAAGGCGGTCACGACAAAGCCCAGTCTTTCCTGAAAACCGGAAAACCGCAAAAAGATATTGTCGACGAAGATCGGGCCCATTTTGTTATCCGCGAATTTGAGAATAAGGGGCCAAGTTATCGCCGCTATTTGGATAGTAACTTAACAAAATCCGGCTCATTATTGGGCTTCAGTTACAAGCAAGAGTTCATTGCTTTACCACCTGAACATCCTAGCGGTTGGAGCAAAACCCAACACATTGTGGATACTCTGCCGGCCGGTCATTACAAATTGCGTTTTAGTGTTGGTGCCCTCCAGTCCACGGAAAAGAAAAGGCATTTCGTATCTATTGGTGCCGTTCCTGCAAAAGATCAGTTCAATCTATTGGATACTTTTCAAGTAAGCGGTACGGTTGATAATCCTCAGGTAATTGAGGTGCCAGTTCAGCTCTCCAAGAACGGTCCTCGAAAATTTGCCGTCCGTGAAAGGGGCGACCCCAAGGCAATGCAGGCACGGATGCTATCTGCAATTAAGGAAACTGGCCTTGGTCTAACACCGGCTCTATGGATCGATTGGGTCGAATGGGAAGGGCCCCTCCCATCCGCCAAGCCAAAAATGTTTAAGCAACGCCGACAAGCGGAGAAGTATGCCACTGCCAAAGTGAAGAGGAAATACGAATCTTATTTCAAAGCGGGGTACGACGCGGCCCTTGCTTTTCAAAAGGACGGCATTCCCCGTCCTGCAGTGGGAGTGAAAGATTTGGACGAGGCCAAGTTCAGAATTCGTCGTTACGAAATGGAAGCAGCCTCCCAATTGCGCTACCTGAATGATCCCCTAACTAAGAGCGGCTCTTTGCTTGGTGTTTTCGACCGAAATGGGAATTTGAACAGCGAGGAGTTTATTGAAATCAGTATGGATCCGCTTGGATTCAAGAAGAAATCCAAGCCCTTGCCCCTTGGAAAGTACCGGGTCCGCGTTCGCATGGGATCCGTTGAGGGCACTTCTCCGGATCGGCATTTTGCGGTCCTCGGATCGGTAAGTAATGGAGGAAGTCGAAATGTGGATGGTGATGGCTTCAACTTGTTGGAAACTTTTCAAGTTACGGGTACCACCAGTGCCCCGCAGGTTTTCGAAACCACCGTGGAATTGACTCTCAATGGTTCACGCAAGTTTTCCCTGCGTGAAAAAAGTAACCTTATGGCAGATACCTTGCGGGGTAAGAGGGAGATTTATAAAGGCGGAATGGCCGCACCACCGGCTCTCTGGATCGACTGGGTGGAATGGGAAGGTCCCTTACAGGATAAGGTTCAGGACGATGGGCTTGTTTCTATTTTACAAAATAACCTGTCGGGAACCGTGGATACGGAGGAAGAGAGAGCCCGTTCCATTTTCCAGCGCTTTTGTATGGAAGCCTTTCGCCAAGTTGATCCGGACCCCATGTTTATCGATCAATTGGTCGGTTTATATAAAAGAAGAATAACCGCCGGAGATTCTTTCGATGTGGCCATCCGTACACCCCTTAGCGTCATCCTTGCTTCGCCCGGTTTTCTTTACCTCGACGAGCCGAATATGAAAGAATCCAAGCGTCCGCTCAATGATCGGGAACTGGCGGTTCGGCTTGCTTATTTCCTCTGGAGTTCACCACCGGATGCCCGTCTCTTTGCATTGGCCAAAAGGAATGAACTGAGTAACCC
>CAJQKB010000131.1 GCA_905478775.1 uncultured Opitutales bacterium
CCTTATCAATTAGTCTTCGGAACCAATTTAGGAGCACCAAACCATTATTCAGCTATGTTTTTACAGAAGGGGAAAGAAGGTTCAAAATTTCGTTTCACCCAAACGGGTGGTGGAGCCAAGCGCCTGGCACAACTTAAAGGTGGGCATGTTGATGTAACTGGATTCTCCATATCAGAATATGAACAATTTAAAGCGGCCGGAATTCGGGCACTTGCCGTGATGAGTGAAGAAAGAGAACCAGCCTACCCTAACCTGCCGACGGCCAAGGAACAGGGAGTAAATGCAGAACATGGCCTGATGCAATTTTGGTGGGCACCCCGAGGTACTCCGCCCGACCGGATCGCATACCTGGAAAACCTACTCCGTCGGGCAATGAATACTGAAACCATTCGAGAACGTCTGGATTTCCTTCATATCAACCCTCTTTTTATTGTGGGTGATGAACTGAAAAAAACAGTCGAACAACGAAGTGCCAATTTGAACGGAATAACCATCGAAAAACCAACCTCACTACCTCCCCTTCACTGGTTGGTTCTTGGCATGACAATTATTTGCGGAGCTTTTGTCTTGATGGAAAGAAAGAAAGCATGATCGCCCTTTTTTCCGACCCCTTAATTCTCGGGCTTGTTCTTTTGGGAACGACTCTTGGTATAACCGTTGGAGGGATTCCCGGTCTGACCGGGACAATGTTAATTGCACTCACTCTGCCCTTTACTTTTTCAATGCAACCAGTGGAAGGTCTTGTTCTTCTGGTGGCGATGTATGTGGGAGCGGTGAGTGGTGGATTGATCAGTGCCACCCTTCTCCGCATGCCCGGAACGCCGGCTGCAGTCATGACTACCCTGGACGGTTACCCCATGGCAAACTCAGGTCGACCGGGCCGGGCTTTAGGGTTGGGCATGGGAGCCTCACTCGTGGGGGGAATCATTTCCTGGTTTGCCTTATGGCAATTATCTGAACCCATGGCTGACTGGTCCACCAAGCTGGGTCCCTTTGAACTCTTTTCACTGGTTATACTTGCCCTCGCATTGCTCGCGGGCGTGGGAGAATCCACCCGGGCAAGGGGTTTACTGGCGGGAAGTCTGGGTGTACTCGTGGCCATGCCCGGAATGCATCCAGCCACTGGTGAATTACGGTGGACAATGGAATTTACTTCCATGAACGAGGGCTTTCGTCTAATTCCCGTTCTTATTGGAATGTTTGCCATAGGAAAAATACTGGATGACATTCTTGGGAAAGCAGAAAAAGTGGAAAAAGTAACCGGGAAAGATTCTGCATGGATTCCACTTAGCGATTGGAAAAAACATTTTGTTAATTTAATCAGGTCTTCCGGAATTGGTACATTGATTGGAATTTTACCCGGAGTGGGAGCAAATATTGGATCCTTAGCGGCTTATGTTACCGCAAAAAGGGCTTCTAAAAACGCGGATGAATTTGGCAAGGGAAGTGAGGAGGGAATCGTTGCTTCCGAGTCCGCAAATAACGCAACCGTAGGCGGTGCACTGATCCCTCTCATTGCCCTGGGAATTCCTGGAAGTGTAATTGGAGCAGTCCTTTTAGGTGCCCTCATTGTACATGGTCTGCAACCCGGCCCTTTACTCTTCCGTCAAAACCCCGAAGCCGTGCATGCAATCATTGGCACCGTTTTAGTGGCCAACTTGATGATGTTTCTCATCATGCTGATATGTGCCAGATGGATGGCAAAATTATCCCTGATCCCCAAGAATATTCTCTTTCCAGCGGTTACTCTTTGTTGTGTCTGGGGGGCTTACGCATTAAACGGCCTCTGGTTTGATGTGATCGTAATGTTTGTATTCGGATTACTCGGATGCCTGATGGAACGATCTAAATTGCCCCTGGCCGCATTTGTGATCGGTTTTGTGCTCGCCCCGGTCGCCGAAGAAAACCTGTGTGCCGGCCTTATGGCAAGCGGCGGAAGTTATGTTCCTCTGCTTACCAGGCCAATTTCTCTTTGCCTATTGGTCTTGGCTGGCTGCCTACTCCTATGGAAAAAGAAAGATTCGGCAAACAGGTCTTAAATACTTAAAGTCCATTTAATGAGTAAACGGCCCAACATTTTATGGTATTGCACCGACCAGCAGCGCTTTGACACCATTCACGCCCTTGGTAACTCCTTTGTAAAGACTCCGGTATTGGACTCGCTTGTGAAAGAAGGAACTTCTTTTACGCACACCTACTGCCAAAGCCCAATTTGTACCCCCAGTCGAGCAAGCTTCATGAGCGGGCTTTATCCCAGCCGGGTACACAACACCCGAAACGGGAACGAAAGTTTTCCTGGGTGGCCACCCGTGATTACGAAACTAATTGCCGATGCCGGCTACGATTGTGGACTTATTGGAAAATTTCACCTGCAAAGCTCGGGTAAACGAACGGAACCGAGAATTGAAGACGGTTTCTCCTACTGGAAATTCAGTCATGCCCCAAGGGACGATTGGGAGGAAGGGCACGACTATGCCGACTGGGTACGAAACCAGGGAGGAGATCTTAACAAACTGCGTGAAAGTGAAGACAGAGTTCCCACTGAATTACACCAGACTACATGGGCGTCAGAACGATCCATCGAGTTCATCCAACAGGAAAGGGAAAAACCGTGGTTATTGAACATCAATATTTACGACCCCCATCCTCCCTTCACTCCCCCCAAAAGCTACGCCGATCAATTTGACCCAAATGATATGCCCGGGCCCCATTTTAAAGACAGTGATCTGGATGCTCAGGCCAAATTGGCACATTGCGACTTTCAGGATGAAGTACGCAGACCCGAGGAACATGACGCCAAGGGAGCACAGGCTCGATATTATGCAATGATTGCTCAGATTGATGATCAGTTTGGTCGTATTCTAAAAGCCTTGGAAGAAAGTGGTCAGAGGGAAAACACGGTGATCATTTTCACCAGCGACCATGGGGAATCACTTGGCGATCATGGACTCATGTACAAAGGATGCCGTTTTTATGAAGGACTGGTGCGGGTTCCCCTTATTTTTTCCTGGCCCGGAAACTTCATCCAGAACAGCCAAAATAATGCACTGGTTGAAATGCTCGACTTATCCGCCACCTTGTTAAACTTGGCCAGTGTTGATTTACCGGACTATTTACAGGGAGTCAGCCTGCTTCCCATTCTCTCCGGACAAACGAAAG
>CAJQKB010000132.1 GCA_905478775.1 uncultured Opitutales bacterium
AACGTTTTGAAGAAGTTGCTGACCAACTTGATTTGGGTGGCGTTCTTTACGGATATGTCAGCGTAGATGGGGACCTCTCCGGCTTAGCCAAGTTTGTGAACTCCTTCATGTCTGGAATGAAGGAAATTGATAAGGGTGTAAGTGCCCATATACCAGATGTTGATATTGAAGCCCTGATGCAAATTTCCGGTTTGGATTCAATTTCCGCATTGGGGCTGAGTTCCATTCAATTAGAGGAAGGATTTCGCAACAAAGTTTATCTTCATGCCCCGAACGGTGTGAGGGGATTTCTCTCCATGTTTGGCGACGAAGCGAAACCGTTTGAAGTTCTACAGCTTGCTCCTTCAGGTGCCGATATAGTGATCCAGCAGGATATCAAACTAAAAACTTTTTATAATGAAGTAGTTATGGGCGTGCTTGGCGGATCGCCTGAGCAGGGCGGAAAGATGCCTCTGGGACCGCAAGGTATGATGATGAAAATGATGGTAGATGGCATGATGAAACAACCATTGCCTCCTCCTCTCACTTTTACCGGTGAAAAAATAATCAAGGACCTGGATACCAATATCATGGTCATTATTGATGCTGATCCTTCGAAGATGATTCGTGTGGAAAACAAGGATTTGGCCATGCCTCAAATTCATGGTGCTATTCTAGTCGATAATTTGGGATGGTTAGCTGGGAATTTGATAAAATTGTTAGAGGCGGAAATGGCCGAAGGCGGAAAGGGAGTGCCTCCTTTTGAAGTTATTGATAATGCAAACTGGATAGGCTTGAAGCTTTCTATCGAATCTGAAGCTTTTTCTAAAAGAGACCGTAAGGAAATTAAACAATTCGGTTTGCAGAATGCCATGATTGCACACCATCGCCCAAGTGGAAAATTGATTGCCACCACTAGCAAAGAATTTGCGGCAGGTCTCTTTTCCAAAAAGCCAAAGCTTGCGTCTGACCCTGTTTTCCTTGCCAAGACCAAAGGACTTCCTAAGCAGGGCACTGCCATTTCATATTTATCCCCTGTTTTGATGACGGAGTTAAGAAAGTTTATCAAAGAAGCGATTGAAGTCGAAAACCCACCTGAAAAAGAACATAAAAGAGATGATCGTTTTGCGGCTCTATCGATGCTCGATTTTTTTCTTCCGGAAGGTGCACTTGGTGAAGCGATGGTCACAACACCGACCGAAGATGGCCTTCTTTCCGTTGGAAATTCCGCTTATTCTCACAAATCAAAAATTCTCATGGGAGCGGCAGTACCGAGTCTGGTTGGTGTGGCTATGTTTACTATTGGGCAACAAGTGGACAGAATGATTCAACCTTATGAGGCATTTGAAGATTTGGAAATTCCCAAGACTGTCCCTCACAATCATGAGCACAAAAATATTCCTGAGAAGCCTTGAATAGTGAATAGTTAGGAAATTTTTTAATATATTTTATAAAATAACATGAAAACTATCTATTTAATTCTCAATGTTAGCTTACTAATAACTTCTCACATTCAACTTTTAGCAATATCGGATCCTGATGGAAAATCAGCAGATATGTCCAGACCGGTTCAGGTCTTTATTATCATGGGGCAGTCTAACACTTTGGAAATGGGTAAGGTTAAAGGGGACAAGGAAGGCTCTTTGGAGTATGCGGTAAAGAAGGAAAAATTTTACCCCTTTATGGTGGATGAAGCGGGTGTTTGGACAAGCCGCAAGGATGTGCGCAATGTTCATACTCAGGGAAGCGGAGGACCTGATGGTCGCGGAGGCGTACGACGAAACGATTGGCTGACAGTTTCGAGTAGCAAAATTGGAATTGAGCAGGGCATTGGGCATCAACTTGGAAATGCGTATGACGAACCGATTTTGATCCTTAAAAGTTCGATCGGAAACCGAAGCCTTGGATGGGACTTGCTGCCTCCGGGTAGTCCAAGGCATGAGGTTGAGACCACGGATAAGAAAACGGGGAAAAAAGTTACTTTGGTGACGCCTGCTCATAACGATGAAGTCCGGCATCCAAGCTGGACCAAAGGCGATACGCCGGAGCCTCCTAGTCATACTTGGCATGCTGGACTTCAATACTTGGGGGATGTCGCCAGGGCCAAAAAAGTATTGTCTGAATTGGATAAGCATTACCCCGGAGCGACGAAGTATGAGGTCGCAGGATTTCTTTGGTGGCAGGGTGATAAAGACCGCTACAACGAAGCTCATTCCACAGTTTATGGTAAAAACTTGAAGCAACTTTTTAAAGAATTGCGTAAAGAATTTAATGCTCCGAAAGCGAAAATGGTGGTGGCCACTCTGGGTCAAACTAAAAAAGAAACCGCAACCGGAAATGAGAAGCTAATTCTCGACGGAATGTTTGCTTTTGGAGATTCGCATAAGGGTGAAGTCGCTGTGGTGTACACTAACCCAATCAGCATGGGCTCCTCTTCCAATGCTCATTATGGAGGAAATGCCAAGACCTACATGAATGTCGGACTGCTCATGGGGAATGCGATGGTTGCACTATTGAAAAAATGAATATCTTCCTATGTAGAAAAGATTTTTTCTATCTAGTAACTTTCGCAACAATTCAGTTTTTTTCCGCTCCTTTGTCTCAGGCTGCAAAAGCACCTTCTTCCAAGCAACAGTTAGAGAGCATTGCCACTCATATTGTGGTCGGTAAGGTACAAGCGATTTATTCTTACAAGGAGCGGGAAGGGATTCCATTGGTAAGCGGTTACGAATATGATCATAAGGTGGCGGAGGTGAAAGTTGAAAAAGTGGAGAAGGGCAAGATTTCAGAAAGCTTGGTATATGTTCGTTATTGGAGCCGCAAATGGAAAGGCATTGGCTTTCAACCACCCGGAGGGCAATCTTTCTATCCACAGCCTAAAAAGGGGCAGTTATGTCGATTTTATTTAGCGAAAAATTCCTACGATGGGCTGTCGCATAAAGACAACCAGGACGGGGGGTACAATGTAGTCTATGTAAACGGCGTTCAACCGATCAAAAAATAAATATTGTTGTTCTCTATCTTGAAACTCGACCAATAGGGCAAACCTGTTTTCCCTAAAGCGATATGAAATTTAAGATTCTGGGATTTCTTCTATCTGCCGCTTTCAATCTGCTTGGTTTCTCGGAGCGGCCCAATATTGTCTTTTTCATTGCCGATGATGTATCGCAGGATGATTTCGGATGCTACGGACACCCGGTGATCAAAACCCCACATATTGATTCACTGTCTGCAAATGGCATGCGCTTTGATAATGCTTATCTTACCACAAGCAGTTGCAGTCCGTCCCGATGCAGTATCATCACGGGCCGTTATCCCCACAATACTGGAGCTCCTGAATTGCATGTCCGGTTACCACAGCAGCAAGTCCGCTTTCCAGAACTATTGCGTGAGGCTGGTTATTACACCGTCCTCTCGGGAAAGAATCATATGTTTGCAAATAAGGACAGAGCCTTCGACCGAATCACCGGCGG
>CAJQKB010000133.1 GCA_905478775.1 uncultured Opitutales bacterium
ACCGGAATGGATTTCTTGATTTTGGGATTAGTCTATGTGGGAATTCATTTGGTTCGGGCGATCAATATGGGGACATTTTATCCCCTCATGAAAAAGACTGGCTATGGATTGCCCGGGAAAGATGCAATTGTGGTATGGTGGGGAGCATTGCGTGGTGCCATTGGCCTCGCCCTTGCACTAGTGGTATACACGGAAAATTTTCGTTATGAATTTAAAGTGGAAGAGGGAGGTACTGGATATAAGGATTCCACCACTTCCGTTTTTGTTCTCGATAAGGAAAAGGCTACCGAATTTCGATTAAACAGTGATAAATTGAATTTACATCAGGGCTATGCAATCGGGCATGCTGTGGCGAGTATTCAGGATGGTAAGGTAGTTGGGATTGTTCAGGATGAGAGTCGAGCTTACAAGGAATTGGGGAAAGAAAGCTCCCAAGTGGCGGCTGAAATTCGGGAGGGATTGGCCAGCGGTGAGAAGGTTGTTTTAGTTTTGGGGGAAGGAAAAGGAGCGATTGCAAAGGCTTCTTTGGTCGGAATTTCCGCACGGGTTCGGGATCAATTCCTCTTTTTGATTTCTGGTATTGTACTACTCACATTGTTGGTGAATGCGACCACGGTTGGTCCGCTTGTTAACTATCTGGGCTTAACAAAGCTGCCCGCAGTGAAAAAACTAATGTTCTCCAATGCCTCCGGCAATGTGGCACAGGGTTGTGAACAGGAGATGGATTTATTAAAGGATGACCGATTTCTCAGTGGAGCGAATTGGGGTGAGGTGCGCAAGTATTTACCGGATCCGGTGGCTTATCCATTAAGTGCAAGTGAGCTGGCTCAAATGGATACTCTTTCGGAAACAAGGAGGCGTCTATTAGAAAAGGAAAGAAGCAGTTATTGGGCACAATTTAGAGCCGGTCTTCTCAGTGCACAGGCAGTGGCACAACTCGATAATAATTTGAGCGAATTCTTGGATTTGGAGGGCAAGGTACCAATGACAGATCGTCCTTATCTTGATAAAGTATGCGGGGTCAGCAAACTAACCGAAGCATTTAAAGATTTGCCCATTTTAAAAAATCATTTTACCGATCGAATCACGGTCAGTTATGATGCGTCGAAAGGCTTTGTAGTTGCCCAGCAGGATATGGCCAAAATGGTGGATAGTTTAGCGAAGGAACTCGATGAGAGTGGCGATGCTGAAAAACTACAGAAAACCACCCGGTTGTTAAAGGACGAGATTCGCCAAAACCGATTAAGGGGACTTAAGTTCATTCGTAATATGCACGAAAACTACCCCGAAGCGACGGTGGGGATTGAAACGAAGGATGCAATTCGTTCCGTGCTTAACCATGAACGGAATACGATTAAGAAATTGAAGTCGGATGGTATGTTAGAAGCGGATGAGGCCAGCCGCTTGATTATTGCAGTAGAAGAACGAATGAAGGAGGTGATGGAAAGTTCCCTTGACCTTCGTCTTCCCGAACCGGAGGAGGTTTTGAGAGAAGTGAACTGGTTGAAAGGAATGCCTGACACTTTGATCGCGAAAATTGTGAATGCCTCTGAATCCCGTGTTTATAATTCTGGTGATACTATTATGACGCAGGGCGGAGAGGGAGATGGTATGATTGTAATTACCCGGGGAAGTGTGAAGGTTTCCATCGGAGATATTGTAGTCGATATTATGGGGCGTGGTGCAGTGATTGGAGAAATGGCGGTTTTGGCCGGAGTTCCCCGAACTGCCAACGTGGTGGCTGATTCTTCCGTAACTGCATTGTGGTTAACCACTGAGTCGATGCAGTCCATTATGGCCGAGTCTCCAGAGTTATCCGGTAGCCTTTGGAAAACTGCAGCGATGCG
This sequence comes from uncultured Opitutales bacterium, assembly GCA_905478775.1. Lineage (GTDB taxonomy): Bacteria > Verrucomicrobiota > Verrucomicrobiia > Opitutales > Seribacteraceae > Seribacter > Seribacter sulfatis. Next base: position 1,848 of record CAJQKB010000133.1, read on the forward strand.
TTTTGCGGAGAACCTTATTGGGGCAAAGTCTCCCTACAATGCATGGGATCAAATGCGATTACGCCGCTGGTTAAATGAAGGAGAAGTGAGTGCGCCTGCCGAGGGTGAGTCCGTTAATCTTTACGGTAAGGTTGGAATACTAGTTGCAGGGCAAGCATCTGCATCTGCTGGTGCGGAAGCGATTACTGCACCTGCACTTTTGGATCTTGCCGATGCCACTTTTTCGGATAACGCAAAAGTATTTATTCGCGAATCTTAGAGGGATTTAGCGGATTGCACCCGGAATTAAGAGGGCAGAATAAACTAAAATGGCGGAGAGGGCGGGATTCGAACCCGCGGTACCTTGCGGTACACAGCATTTCCAATGCTGCACGATCGGCCACTCTGTCACCTCTCCGTAAATCAGTGTTCTTTAATGCCGATATGTTGTTGATCCGTCAATGATCAAAAAAGTGTATTTGTAGTATACTAATAATGGAGAGAGCGTTTTTTTTAATCTTTCTTCTTTGGGGTTTGCTTGTTTGAAAAGATTAGTTAGATTTACCTGAATGCATATGACAGCAAGCGATGTTGCGTACAATGGTAAGGTGGAAGGCGATGTTATCGTTACCCGGGCGGATGCAGTTATAAACTGGATTCGCCAACACTCCGTTTGGCCTATGCCGATGGGGCTTGCCTGTTGTGCGATTGAGTTGATGGCATCTGCCGCATCCCGATACGATATTTCACGCTTCGGGATGGAGGTAATGAGATTTTCTCCCCGTCAATCTGACTGCATGATTGTGGCGGGTACTGTCACTTACAAAATGGCCGAGGTGGTGAGAAGAATTTATGACCAAATGGGCGATCCCAAATGGGTAGTCGCGATGGGAGCCTGTGCTTCCACCGGTGGGATGTACCGTTCTTATGCAGTAATGCAGGGAGTGGATAATATTGTCCCGGTTGATGTTTATGTAAGTGGTTGTCCACCTCGTCCGGAAGCATTATTAGACGCGATGATGAAGTTGCAGGACAAGATCGGAAGAGATTCTTCCGTTCGTAATCTTCGAAAGACCAAGGCGGTTGCCGCCCAATAATTCGATGATAGACGAGGACTTTACAAAAAGTTTGCTTGAAAAGCATTCTTATCTCACTCAACGAGACTCAGTAGATTGGTTAACTGTAGAATGTGCACCCGAAAAGCTTGTTTCCTTTGTTCAATCTTTACGAGATTTAGAAGGTTTTGAAATTTTGATTGATTTAACCGCAATTGATCATGGGGAAGGTGACGAATTTCGGTATTCCACTGTAATCCATTTATATTCGTTAGTACATCGTGGGTATGTACGAATCCATTCAATTTGTGCCGATAATGATAAACCTGCAATGCCATCAGTTTCGGGTATTTATCCGGCAGCAAATTGGCATGAGCGTGAAACCTTCGATATGTTTGGTATTCATTTTTCAGACCACCCCAACTTGAAACGAATTTTGATGTGGGACGAGTATCCCTACTTTCCATTGCGTAAAGATTTTCCCTTGGCTGGAATTGACACTCCGCTACCCGCAGATGATGTGGTTGAAGTGACGCAAGCCTCCGTTGAACCGGCACCCATGATGGGTGGGCCCTTTGTTTCTCCCAATTCGGGTTCGATGAGTGATTCCGAACCGAGGGCAAAAGATGAGAGTTGGACCGAAAAGAAGGGAAAACCTGTATGAGTACTACTAAAGAAATTTCAATCGGTGATATCGGTTCGCGCGGAGCCGAGGCAAGTACTAAGCTGGATGGGGATAAGATGGCCTTAAATGTCGGTCCTTCTCATCCCACCACTCACGGAGTTCTTCGTTTGATCATGGAACTGGATGGTGATTTAATCCAGAAATGTGAGCCTGTTCTTGGTTATCTTCATCGGGGAGATGAAAAGATTGCCGAGAATATGACTTACAATCAATTTGTTCCCTACACTGACCGGTTAGATTATTTAGCACCTTTGGCAAATAATGTCGCTTATGCCTTGACGGTTGAGAAATTGACTAATATCGAGATTCCTCCCCGTTGTCAGGCGATTCGGGTCTTGGTGTGTGAGATGGCAAGAATTTCAAGCCATCTATTAGGAATGGGAGTATTTGGTATGGATGCGGGCGCTTGGACTCCCTTTATGTACACTTTTACTGAGCGTGAAAAACTGTACACTTTATTTGAGGAATTAACGGGTGCCCGTTTTACTACCAGCTATACCCGAATTGGGGGAGTTGCCCGTGATGTTCCAGATGGTTGGTTGGGGCGCGTGGAAAGCTTTGTGGATCAATTACCCAAGGCAATTGGGGAGGTTGAAAAATTGCTTACCCGCAACCGAATTTTCTTAGATCGAACCGAAGGGATTGGAGAAATTTCCAAAGAAGATGCACTTGCTTATGGTTTAACCGGACCTAATTTGCGAGCCTGCGGTATTGATTTGGATTTGCGCAAAGATAAGCCTTACTCGGGTTATGAACAATATGACTTCGATGTTCCAATTGGTACGCGTGGAGATTGTTATGATCGATATTTAGTTCGGATCGAAGAGGTGTTACAGAGCATTCGGATTATCAAACAAGTGATTAAGGATTTTCCAACCGGTGCTTGGTATGCTGAAGATGCCAAGAAAATTTTTGCACCACCAAAAGAGAAAATATTATCGAGTATGGAGGAGTTAATCCAAAACTTCATGATCGTAACCGAGGGGCCACAAATTCCTGCGGGAGAAGTTTATTTTGAAGCCGAGAATCCGAAGGGTGCACTCGGGTTTTATGTCGTGTCTAAGGGTGGGGGAGTGCCCTACAGGATGAAAATACGAGCCCCCAGCTTTTGTAATCTTAGTATTTTAGAAAAACTGGCTCCCGGGCATTTCCTCTCCGATATCACTGTTATTTTAGGCAGTCTTGATTTTGTGATGGGCGAGTGTGATCGTTAGTAAATTTTATGGAACTTTCTAAAGAAACGCTTACTAAAATTGAGGAGGTCATTCCTCGGTACCCGGAAAAAAGAAGTGCCGCTTTAATGGTGATTCACTTGGTTCAGGATGAATTGGGCTTTATTTCCGATGAAACCTGTTCGTGGATTGCGGAAAAACTTGAAATTGAACCGATCAATATCAAGGAGTTGATTACCTTTTATCCGATGTTACGCGAAACGCCCTGGGCGAAAAAACATATTCGGGTTTGCCGGACTTTGCCCTGTGCTCTGCGTGGATCTTATGGAACTTGTAAAATCCTGGAAGATAAATTGGGGGTGAAGGAGGGACATGTTCGTGAAGATGGCGAGTTCTCGATTGAATTTATGGAATGTCTCGCAGATTGTGGCGAAGGTCCCGTGGTAATGGTGGGGGAAGATACCTACGAAAATATCGAAGGTAAAAATGCCGAGAGTTTTGCCGATCTTTTAGTGCAGGAAAAATTAGATACATCCAAGGACTTTACGAGTTATGAAAATGGCTTGGTTTCTAAGTCTCCAGTTTCAAAACCGACTAAGAAAAAATGATCAAAAAAAATACACCACAAGAAAGACGGATCATTTTAAAGCATGCGGATGATCCCAAATACTCAAATAAAATTGGCTGTTATTTAAAGAATAATGGTTATTCGATGTTGAAAAAGGCTTTTAAAATGAAGCCTGAAGAGATCGGAGAAGAGGTATTGAAGTCTGGTGTGCGGGGGCGTGGGGGTGCTGGTTTTCCTGCGGGAATGAAGTGGAAATTTCTGGACCGCAAATCGGGCAAGCCCATTTATCTTATTTGTAACGCCGATGAGTCTGAACCGGGTACTTTTAAGGATAGGCAAATCATGCACAAGGACCCACATCAATTAATTGAGGGTATGATGATTGCCGCCTATGCCATAGGAGCGAAACAGGCATTTATATATATCCGTGCAGAATTCTTTAAGGGAGCTCATATTTTGGAAGAAGCAATTGCGGAGGCCAAGGAAAAGAATTTCTGTGGCGATAAGATTTTAGGGTCTTCTTATTCCTGCGATTTGGTAGTTCATCGGGGAGCCGGTGCATACATTTGTGGAGAGGAGACTGGTTTGATTGAATCGTTAGAGGGAAAAAGACCAAACCCGCGAATTAAACCCCCTTATTTTCCTGCAGTGTTAGGGCTTTATCAATGTCCTACGATAGTCAATAATGTTGAAACACTTTGCAACGTGAAGCATGTCCTGGAAATAGGAGGAGAAGAATTTGCCAAGATTGGTAAGCCTAATAATACTGGCACTCGAATTTGGTGCGTTTCTGGCCAAGTGCAAAAGCCGGGTTATTACGAATTTGAGTGCGGTGCATTAACCCTTGGTGAAATGATTTATGATGTCTGTGGTGGTTTGTTGCCAGGACGTACTTTGAAGGCAGTTATTCCGGGCGGTTCTTCTTCCAAAATTTTACGGGCGGATGAACGATTTAGCGGGAAATTAAAAGATGGAAGCGATTTTGATTGGGGAATTGAAGACATTCCTCTCGATTTTGACGGTCCTGCTTCGGTGGGGAGTATGTCCGGATCTGGTGGAATAATTATCATGGACGATACCGTTGATATGGTCGAAGCCATGGCCAATATAAATGCTTTTTATGCTCATGAGTCTTGTGGCCAATGTACGCCGTGCCGTGAGGGTTCACTTTGGATGAAAAAAATAACCAAGAGGATGTGCGAGGGGGATGCTCGTCACGAGGATGCCGATTTGCTCCTTTCAGTAGCCAACCAAATTGAAGGTCGTACTATTTGTGCATTTGGGGAAGCAGCCGCTTGGCCAACCCAGAGTTTTATCGCAAAATTTCGAAATGAATTTGAAGAGAAGGCGAAAAATGGAAAAAATAAACCTTCTCTTCAATTAATTTAATTTCTATGAGCAGTAACGGAAATTCATCTATGGTCACCATCAATCTTGATGGAAAAGAAGTCGATGTACCAGCAGGTATCAATATTATTGAAGCTGCTGCAATACACGGAACTGAGGTTCCCCACTACTGTTACCATCCACAACTGAGTGTGGCCGGTAATTGCCGGATGTGCTTGGTTGAGATGGGAACTCCGATGAGAGACCGTGGAACGGGGGAGGCTATTTTGGACAAGGACGGTGTACAAAAGATAGGTTGGATACCCAAGCCGGTAATCGGATGTGGTACCAATGTTTCACCTGGTATGCATGTAAAGACAAATTCCTCGATGGTAACGGGTTCGCAAGAGGGTATTATGGAGTTCCTCCTTGTGAACCACCCTCTAGACTGTCCGATTTGTGACCAGGCAGGAGAGTGTCGATTGCAGGAATTTGCCACTGATTATGGGCGTGGATACAGCCGATATGTTGAGCGTAAAAATGTGAAGCCTAAACGAACCAAATTAGGTCCAAGGGTTACCCTCGATGATGAGCGTTGTATCTTGTGTTCAAGGTGTATCCGTTTCTGTCAAGAGGTGGTAGATGATGATGTTCTTGGTTTTGTGGATCGTGGTAGTTTTTCTACTTTAACCTGTTTTCCGGGTAAGGAACTTTCCAATAATTATTCCTTAAATACTGTGGATCTTTGTCCTGTCGGTGCATTGACCAGTTCTGACTTTAGATTCAAGATGAGGGTGTGGTTTTTAAAAGAATCTCCGAGTATTTGCACAGAGAGTAGTGCGGGATCTAATATTTTAGTTTCAAGTAGGGAAGGGGAAATTTATCGAATTACTCCCCGCAGGAATGACTCGGTTAATGATAGTTGGATGACGGATAGCGGTCGTGAATTGTATAAACAGGTAAAGTCAGATGATCGAATTATTACTCCCAGTATTGACGGCGAATCATCTACTCTAGCGGATGCGATTTCTTCTGCCTCAGAATTATTGAAGGACAAAAAATTGGCTATTGTCGGTTCTTGTCGTTCAACAGTAGAGGAACAGTATTTACTGACCAAACTGGCGCGGAATTTCAAAGGGAAGAAATTTTTGCGTGGACATTTTGGTGATGATGACGGAATCCTTCTTGCCAGTGATCGCACTCCTAATCTCCGTGGTGCTCTCGCTACGGGATTCTCCGCGAAATACCCCTCCGATCAATTATCCGATCTTTCGCGGGCATTGTCCAAGGGGCAGTTTGATACCTTACTTGTGATGGGGGAAGACATTTTGGATTCTGGTGTCACTCGGGATGATCTTAAGGGAATTAAGGTAGTGTACCTTGGAACTCACAGGAATGAAACATCTGCGTTGGCAAATGTGTTGATCCCCACACTTACCTCTTTTGAAAAAACAGGATCTTTCATCAATCGAACTTTTCGTTTACAATCCTTCAAGCAGGCAGTTCCTGGACCAGCCGGTTTACTTCCGGATCTTCATATCCTTGCCTCGCTGATTAATTCTTTGTCGGAAGAAGTCAAACAATCTGCTGATCTTGCCCAGATTTGGAAACAATTGAGTAAGTCCGCGACCAGTATTTTTCATAAGCTAAGCTTTTCTTCAATTCCAAGTGAAGGTTTTCAATTGGATGGAAAAAAGTGGTCTGAATTGGATTTTGTGGAAAAAAAAGCTCTTCATTTTTTACCCGCTAATCAATTACAGGAAGCCTAAGCACCATGTTTGATTTTGATATGCTGTTAATGGTTGGGTTAAAGTTCTTATTTGCTTTGCTTATGATCGGTGCAGTAATGACGATGGCAGGATATTCGGTTCTTGCGGAAAGAAAAGTGAGTGCATGGATGCAAGGCAGGGTGGGTCCTAACCGAACTGTTTTGCCTTTTATTGTGCATATTCCATTTGTCGGAAAATTTTTAAAGGGATTGGGTATGTTCCAACCACTCGCTGATGGATTGAAATTTTTATTTAAAGAAGAAATGATTCCAGGGCATGTTAATAAGTTATATTACAATTTGGCCCCAATTGTCGCTCTGGTTCCTGCATTGACTACTATGACTGTTTTGCCATTTGGTGAGTTCTTCGCCGAGGATGGCCGAACGATTCCCTTAATGTTAGCGAATTTGGAAGTGGGTATTTTATTTGTATTAGCGGTTTCTTCCTTGGGAGTATACGGAATTGTACTAGCGGGTTGGTCGTCTAATAGTAAGTATCCATTTCTTGGTGGAATTCGTTCTTCTGCTCAAATGATATCCTATGAATTAGCAATGGGTTTATCCTTACTTCCAATATTTTTATGGGTCAGCGAACCGGGGACTGGTGCGATGGGGCTTAGTCTGGTCGATATTGTAAATTCACAAAATGATCGAGCCTGGCTTTTGTTGGTGCAACCATTATCCGCCCTGATATTCCTGATTGCATTGTTTGCAGAAACCAATCGTTTACCTTTTGACATGCCAGAATCTGAAACTGATCTTGTGGGTGGATTTCACACAGAATACGGAGGTTTTAAGTTTGGTATTTTCTTTGTTGCTGAGTACGCACACATCGTAGTGGGTTCCGCAATCTTTACGGTTATCTTTTTGGGTGGTTGGCATTTCTTGCCCTGGATCGCCGATCCTTGGCCCGCCACATGGGTTGGAACTTTGCTTGGAATTGGCTGGTTTCTCGCCAAGACTATATTTTTAATCTTTTTCTTTATTTGGGTTCGTTGGACCATCCCCCGTTTTCGGTATGATCAAGTGATGAATCTCGGGTGGACAAAACTTCTTCCACTTGCTCTGCTTAATTTGATTTTTTATGTATTGCTGGTGACTTGGCTTGATCAACCAACCGCTTAATTATTTTATCATGGCAAAAACCGTAGTCCTTCAACGCAAACCTCTTTCCCTTTCGGAAAGAACCTATCTTCCTCAAATTGTTACCGGTCTTAAGACTACTTTTTCAAACATGTTTAAAGAAAAAGTTACTCTTCAGTACCCGGAGGAAAAACCGATCATACCGAAGAACTACCGTGGTGTCCCCACGCTTGTTAAGGATCCAAACGGTCGAGAAAAGTGTGTCTCCTGTCAGTTGTGTGAGTTTGTCTGTCCACCTAAAGCGATACGAATTACACCCGGTTCAGTACCGGAGGGTGAAGAGGATCGTGAACATGTGGAAAAAGCCCCTCAAGAATTTGAAATAAACATGCTGCGGTGCATTTATTGTGGGTATTGTCAGGAAGTTTGTCCAGAAGAAGCAATTTACCTTCAGGATGAATATTCATCCTCCGGATATACTCGTGAGGAAATGATTAATAATAAAGAAAAACTGTATGAGCTTGGAGGTACATTACCGGACTCTCACTACAAGTGGGATCAAAAGAAAACAGCCGAGGAACAGGGGAATGATCACTAGTCTCATGCAACTTCGTACCGTTACAAACTTCATTTTAATTCGCTAAATTACTGATTACTTTTGTGAATGCTGTAGACATATTATTTTATTTTTTTGCCACTCTTTCAGTGGGCGGTGGCTTGCTTATGATCATGTCCAGGCATCCGGTGCCCGCTGCTTTGTTTATGATTATCTCATTGGTCAGCGTGGCGGCACTATTTGTATTATTGGAGGCGTTCTTTTTAGCGATTTTGCAAGTTCTTGTATACGCGGGAGCAGTAATGGTCCTTTTTCTTTTTATCATCATGCTCCTTGATGTCGGGCCTGACGGTGGAAAAGTTTCGCGGATTAAAGTAATTTCTGGTCTTGCGGGTTGTTTATCATTTGGGATTTTAGTAGTTTTACTTCTGCAATTTTCCGGAATTGGTAGTGCTGAATCAGGGAGTTGGCAAGAGATTCAGACCACGGAGCAGGTCAATGGAGATTCTCTTTTATTTTCCACTTCATTGAAAAACTTTGGCTATGGTTTATTTACAAAGTATATGCTCCCAATCCAAGTAGCAGGCTTTCTTCTCTTAGCTGCCATGGTTGGGGTGATTGTATTGAGTAAAAAATCGTTAACATCTGGAGGAACTGAATAAATGGAAACTGTAACTCCTCAACATTTTTTAGTTCTTTCCTTTCTTTTATTCGCAGTGGGGTTTTTGGGAGTGGTTATTCGTCGAAATCTGCTCTTAGTTTTAATGTCTCTTGAATTGATGTTAAATGGAGTCAATGTGGCTTTGGTTTCATTTTCCCGTACCAGTCTAAATTTGGACGGCAGCCTGTTTGTATTTTTTATAATGACTGTTGCCGCTACTGAAGTCGCGGTTGGATTAGCTCTGCTTGTTGCCCTTTACAAGAAAAGACAAAGCGTTTTTTCTGAAGATATTTCTCTTTTGAAAAACTAATACTATGGAAACCGTTGCTTTCAGTATTCTTCTTCTCCCGCTTCTTTCCGCGCTGATCACTCTATTGTTTCTTCGTAAGTCAGGAAATATAGCCTCGTTGCTATCTGTCGCCACATCAGGTGGAATTCTTGTATTTGCTCTGTATTTAATTTTTAACGGGGAAAACGAGGTTTTTACATGGCAGACAACTTGGATGAAAATGGCGGGGTGGGAATTGAGCTTTGGCTTCCTGATTGATGCGCCAGCCCGACTTCTTTTATTCGTAGTTTCTTTTGTCGGATTTCTTATTCATGTTTTTAGCTTGGGCTACATGGCGGATGATGAGGCGAAGTCTCGCTACTTTGGAGGGTTATCAATTTTCATGTTTTCAATGATTGGAATTACAGTCGCTGATAATTTGATTATGATTTTTGTGTTTTGGGAATTGGTGGGATTTAGTTCCTATCTTTTAATTGCCCATTACTTAACCACTGATGAAGCTGCTCAGGCATCCAAGAAGGCGTTCATTGTAAACCGAGTGGGTGATTTTGGATTTTTAATCGGAATCGTTCTCACTTATTGGGCCTTTGGTACTGTAAATCTCCTCGAACTTGCCGATTTAGTTGATTTCGACCCGAGCTTGATCTCTACTTTCCTTGGACTTGCACTTGCTTGTGGCTTTATCGGGAAATCCGCACAGTTTCCATTACATGTCTGGCTTCCAGATGCCATGGCTGGTCCCACACCAGTATCTGCACTTATTCATGCGGCCACAATGGTTGCCGCCGGAATTTACCTCTTATTACGGATTGACTTCATGTTTACCGAACATGCCCTTTCACTCTTGGCAATTCTGGGTGCGGGGATGGGACTGTATGCCGGTTTCTGTGCCCTTGTTCAAAGGGATATTAAGAAGATATTAGCCTATTCCACCCTTTCGCAACTGGGGTACATGGCAGCCGCTTTTGGCTTGGGAATGCCTGGGATCGCGCTTTTTCATTTAATGACTCATGCTTTTTTCAAAGCATTGATGTTTTTGGGTTCGGGATCAGTCATTCATGCCTGTCATCACGAACAGGACATTTTTAAATACGGTGGATTACGGAAGAAAATGCCGATTACTGCAATCACCTTCCTGATCGGTGTACTAGCGATTTGCGGAGTTAATTTTCTATCAGGATATTTTAGTAAGGATGCAATCCTTCTTACTGCTTATAATGTGAATATGCCTGTATTTATATTATTATATGCAGGAGCAATTTTGACCGCGCTTTATATGTTCCGCCTTTACTTCATCACATTTGAGGGATTGGCTCGTTCAGATAAGGCAGCACATGCCCATGAGAATGGAGCATTGATGACGGGACCTCTCCTATTACTTTCAATCTTAGCTGTGGTTGGAGGCTATCACTCACTTTACCCGTTTGCCATTGTGGAGTCGATCTTACCAGATATTGAATTGGTTGCGGCGATGCCCAACCATTTATGGATGATTGTACTGGGCACTTTTGCTTGGATTGTAGGAGCAATCACTGCACGAAATTTTTATGGTCGGGTTGGAGATGTGGACCCATTATCCGAAAAGTTCCCCACATTCTTCTCACTCTGCAAGAGCAAGCTCTTTTTTGATCAGATGTATGGTTTTTATATCAAGAAAATTCAGGACCCAATGGCTCGTTTCCTTGAGGTTATGGAATTACTCTTTATTTCCGGGTTAATGGTTCGAGGTTCAGCGGGAGTGGCCGCTCTTCTAGGGATGCTGGGAAAAGTTTGTTATATCGGAAAGATCCATGCCTACACTTTTTGGTTCGTTGCCGGGACGATTGGATTTCTTGCCTACGCATCGGGAATATTTGGAAATTAAGCAATAGATTACAATGACTCTTGATCAAATTTTACTTCTCGGTTCCATAATTGTTCCCGCCCTTACATCCGCATTGTTATTTGCGGGTATTGGAGGAGGAGATGACTGGGCCAAAAAATTAGCATACATTGGCTTTGGATTTCCTTTTATTGCAGGCATCGTACTCTTCTTCAATTTTGACGGTTCAAATGGTGGGTATTGCTTTGAAATTTTCCACCCACGGATGGGATTGCAGGAACTAAAGATTACTTTTCATCTAGGACTAAACGGAGTCTCTTCCCCCTTATTTGCGATGGCCGGTGTGGTTGGACTTGCTGCAGGCTTGACTGCCATTCGCTCCGGGGCTGAAAGACTGCGTTTATACTTGGCATTATTATTGGTCATGCAGTCCGGGCTGATGGGCCTGTTTGCCAGTATTGATTTATTTTTTTACTACCTCTTTCATGAATTTGCATTAATCCCCACCTTTATAATGATCGGATTATGGGGGGGACGAGATCGCAGAAGTATTGCTTTGGAAATTACGATTTATTTAACCTTGGGGGCACTGCTTTCCCTTGGTGGATTGGTCGCCTTAAATGTAATGGTCGACGCGGAAAAATTTGATTTTCCATCACTCTCACATGCTCTTGCCAATACCGAGATGCTCGAGTCTACACAAATTAAGATCTTTGGTCTTCTATTAATTGGGTTTGGTATTTTAGTTGCCTTGTTTCCATTTCACACATGGGCAGCAAAAGGGTATGAAGCTGCCCCGACTTCGGTGTCTATGTTGCATGCCGGGGTTCTGAAGAAGTTTGGACTTTATGGATTGATTCAAATTGCCGCCCCTTTGTTACCGGAAGGTGCCCTTGCTTGGAGTCCCTATTTATTATGGCTAGCCTTAGGAAATGTATTACTGGTTGGATTTGTAACGATTGCTCAGACTAATTTAAAAAGCATGGTAGGGTATGGTTCAGTCATGCATATGGGGTATTGCTTTCTTGGCTTAGCAGTATGTTCATCCCTGGGAGCAGGATCTGCCGTGATGCTTATGGTTGCACATGGATTATCGGTGGCCTTGATGTTTTTACTTTCAACATACATACAAAAGAGAAGTGGAACTTTTGAAATGGATGAAATGGGTGGTCTTGCCACCAAGACTCCAGTCCTGGCCTGTTTTTTTGTAGCAGCTTCTTTGGCCACGATCGGTCTACCCGGGTTTGGCAATTTTTGGGGCGAATTTGGAGTATTTTTATCCCTCGGCGAAAATCCAGATCATCGATTGTTTTTAGTTTTAGCAGCCCTGGGTATCATTATTTCTGCCATATTTGGATTGCGAGCAGTAGCTAAAATATTTTTTGGTACCGGTTCAGATGAATTAATTAAGCATGAAAAAGAAAATCCAATCTCAGATTTAAAACCGGCCGAAATTATCCCTGCGGGAATTATTTTATCTGCACTTTTATTTTTGGGATTATGGCCGAGAGGGGTTTCGGACCGAATTGACCAAGAGATTGGAACCCGATACGAAAAAATTGATTTTGCCGCATTGTCTCAATTTACACCCGCATGTTGTTTACCAAATGCGGAAGGTGTTGGTTTAGACAATAACCAGACTTCCTACGATTCATTACAAAAGAGTCTTCCAGTTAAACCGATTTCTGATCATTGAGATGGAACATTATTTAAATTTCTCAAACACAAACATTTGGTCTGAAATTTGGCCTGAACTAGCACTTGCACTTGCTGCAATTGTATTACTGGGAATCGATCTTTTTCGAAAATCAGATAAACCCATTGTTTCGATTGGTAGTTTGGCAATCGTTTTTCAAGCAGGCCTTCTAATTTTTCACCTTTTTGATTACCTCGCTTGGCACCATACTTTTGACCGGGAAACTTTTTCTGGCATGCTTCATCAGGGAATTCAGGGTGATGTGATGAGAACTTTTTTCTTGTTATCCTCTCTTCTTGTCTCCGTTCTTGGGCATCAATATTTAAAAAACAAAAAATTACGGGCAGGTGAATTTCATCACCTTACCATGCTTGCTACTGCTGGTTTGATGTTATTGGTTCAGAGTAATCATTTCATAATGCTTTTTGTAGCATTAGAAACGGTTGCGGTTTGTTTTTACACCCTGGTTGCGTATAATCGGGAATCAGCGAAGTCATTAGAAGCGGGTATTAAGTATTTAATCTTTGGCGCGTTGAGTTCCTCCCTACTTCTTTTTGGGATCGTTCTTCTTTATGGTGTCGCAGGAAACCCGGAGGCATGGGGTGCAAACTACATCGGTTATGAAGGGCAGGACCCATTAGGATTTCAATACCTTGGGAATTTATTGGAAGCAAATCCTGACCATTTATTACTTCGTGCGGGAGTGGTTCTTATTATTGCAGGAATTGCGTTTAAGATTGGTGCAGCTCCTTTTCAAATTTGGGTGCCTGATGTTTATCACGGTTCTCCAATGCCCATTACTGCATTTCTTGCCGTGTCATCAAAAGCCGCTGGTTTCTTTGTTCTTCTCAATTTAGTCAATGGGCCATTTTTAGGAATGTCGGAATTTCTAATGCCACTGCTTGGATTTGTGGCAACTTTTACTATTTTCTTTGGGAACTTAGCTGCCTGTACGCAAAGAAATATTAAAAGGATGCTCGGTTTGTCTGGTGTCGCCCATGCGGGTTACCTTTTGGTCGCGATTATGGCTTCCATGCAATTTGCGGGGGATAGCGATCGAGCAGTTTGGGTACTCTTCTTTTACCTCTTCATATACCTACTTGCTTCTTTCGCGGTGTTTGGGGTGATGACTATTGCCCGATTGAATGATGAAACCGAGCATGAATTTTCCCATTATGAGGATTTAGCGAAAAAGCACCCTTGGCTTGGCTTTGTTTTAGTATCTGGGATTGGTTCCCTTGCAGGAATACCTCCCTTTGCGGGATTTGTGGCCAAACTTCTTTTAATCTCAATTGCGTACGAAGCCCAACTGTACTTTTCACTTGCTGCAATGGTAATCGGGGTTGTGATTTCTATTTTCTATTATTTTGGTTGGATGCGAGAAATTACCTTTCATCCCAAACCCTCCTTTTCTGATGAGGAGGAAGAGAAGGAAGACCCATGGTTAAATGTTCCGCGTATGGGCCTGTTTAAATTCTGCATGCTTGCACTTGCTGTATCTTCAATTGTGCTAGGCATTTGGCAGGGCCCCTTTGGGGATGCGTTTTAAACTGTTTTTTTAAATGGTGCCCGAGGAGAGACTCGAACTCTCACGCCCTAAGACAATAGATCCTAAATCTATCGCGTCTACCAATTCCGCCACCCGGGCTAAATATTTGAAAGTAAATGATTATTTCAAGGAACTCAATTCTATATTTATGTTTAACGATTTTTATTATAAATGATTCTGATCATGCTCATAATTTTAAATCAAATCCGGTCTTGCTTCCTGTTTATTGCATCGCATAATTAAATTTATGATATCCACCTGTTTATCCGTATGCAGGCAAGGTTGGTTTGGTGTCCCATTGTTTCTTTTGGGTATTGCCAGTCTTGCTTTCAGTCAACTTGTTCAAGAAGCTGAAACTGAATCACTCCCACCTGATCAACAAGCTCAATACATAGAATCCAAACTGGGTCTCTTAGATGAGCGCCTTAAGGAGGTGAAGAAAGAACAGGGAAGTAATCAATTTAGTGCAAATAGAAGTTCTGCAAATGGAGATTTAAAACAGCTTGTCTCTGCCTATGGTGCTAATGATTCTAAGTCCATTTCGATTCGCAATCAATTAGATGTCGCAGATCGGAATTGGAAGGTCCGTTCTGAAGAGATTGCTCAAGGTATTTCATCGGTAGATAGTCGTTTGAACGAAGCAACTCTTATCTTTGATGATTTGAAGGAAAACTTCGCCGGGCGACTTGAAGAAGCAGCTCCGGCCTTGCGAGTACTTCAAGAAAATTTGATGCGAACTGAAACGGAAGTGGATGCGCTCACCAATTTATCCCGAAATGCGGTATCTGAGGCCATTCAATCTTATTCCAATATTCAGGCTGAGAGTAACTTACTCGCTATTCGAGCAGTTCCTACAGCACCTAAAACTAGCAACGGTGGAAGTGCTTACTCACCCAAAGCCCAACAGGTGGCAAATGTAATTAAAGCAAAAGAAGCAGTTGCCTTAGGTTCCTCAGGTCGTTTTTCACCTTCGATTAATACAGATGCAGGGTTCGTACAGGTGAGGAGTGAACAAAATAATGGATATGAGTCATCTGAGATCATTGATCGTTTAAAAACTGAACTTGCGACTTCAAAATCTGTTCAGAGTGAACTTTCTGCCGATACTGCTGATATGCAAGGAGACTTAAGGAAAGCCTATCGCGAAATTGTCTCATTGCAGAATAATTTAAAAGAGACTCAAATGTTAGCGAGAAGTTTAGAGGAGTCTAAAAATTCTCTTTGGGCCACGGAAAATGGCCAAGTACCTACTGCCCGGAGTGTGAGCGGTAAAATTAATAAACTGGAACAAGATTTGCAACTTGCCCGTGAAGATCTTCGGTCTTCCAGGCAAACTTTGCTAGTGGAGCAAGAGCGTTCCAATGCGATGATTCGCTCGGTAACAAATGAGCTCGAAAGAACGCGATCCGACCTTGATGCTGCCAGAACAGCCACTATGTCATCAGGGAGTGATTCGATACGGCTTGCCTCTCTTGAGCGTGAGCTCAATGAGGCGAGAAGAGCACTACAGATGGCACAAATGGCACCAATGGACTCCACCCAAGAATCTTACTTAACCCTGCAAAACGAATTAAGGAAATCATTGGGGGAAATTACCCGAATGCAAATTGAGCTCAATGAAAAAGACGAGCTTGAAGCTCAACTAGTAAAGCTGAAAAGTTCTATGGAAGGATTTGGTGATTCACCGAACCGAAATAACAGTTCGGAATATGTAAACAAACTTTTGATCGATCTTAATGCAGCAAAACGTGAAGTAGAAAAGGCAAAATCTCTGAATAGGGCAGGTCGGCAGGATCTTGTTGAACGCGTTGCATCGTTAGAAGATGAATTGAAAATTTCTAATCTAAAATTAAAGAAGACACAGACTGAGTTTGAAGCGTCACAGGAAAAGATTGCTCGTCGGGAATTCGAATACGCAACGACAATTCAACGACTGGAAGAAGATGCGCAAGTCGCCCAGGATTCATTGCGAGATGCATCACTCGGTAAATTACCTGCCATTCCATTTGTGGATGAAATGGAAAGAAATCTCGCAGACTCAGAAGCTCGGATTAAAACTTTATCCAACCGTTTCGAATCTGAACAGAGTAAAGCCACAGAATTAATTGATGGATTACAGGTTGAACTCGATTCTGCTGTGGTTCGGCAAAAACGTGCGTTAGATCAATTAGCAAGGAGAGAGCTCGATTTAGAGGGCAAGGATTTGGAGTTAAAACAAGCCCAGGCTGATGCAAAAAAACTCAAGGAAGAACTGGAGGTGGTAAAAGTAATTGCAGGTCAACTCGAAGATTTGAATACTGTGCTAGAGGAGACTAAAAGAACACAAAATTCACAATCTGGTAGTTTAGATCAGGTAGTGGAATCACTACGCGAAGAATTAAATCAAGCGAAAGTCGAGCTTGTCTTTACCAATGAAGACAAGGAAAGATTTATGCAGGATTCAGCAAAAATAATTAGTTCCTTGGAATTACAGCTCGAAAATACCCGTAATCAATTACTTGCTGAGCAAGAAAACCAAGCGGATCAGTCCAATGAATCAAAAGAACTTGTTCTTGATTTAAAAAGTGAACTCGATGTTGCTCGAACCGAAATTTCTCGGATGAAATCGGCTGGATTAGGAGAATCTGTGGAAACTAAGCAAGCAGTTTCCCAACTCCAAGAGGCACTTGGTACGATCAGGATTTTGCAGGAGAGTTTAGAAGAAGCTGAACAGGTAAACTTAGAAGTTGATAATTTACGCACCGAGTTGGCTAATTCGATGGAATCTCAATTATTGTCACTGCAAAGAGCAGATGATGAAAAAAGAATTCTTCGACAACAGGCAGAAGATCTAGAGTCGGAGATTGTTATTTTGCGCAACCAAGGATTAGGTGCAGGGGTTCAATTTCAGAAATCGAATGCTTCCTTAATGGAAGAATTGGAAGTTTCGAACGCTCAAATTGTTGAATTAGAAAAACGATCCGCAATGGTGGAGGATAATGAGGTCTTATCATTGATTGATTTGGAGGAGGAATTAGCCAGTGAGAAACTTCGCAATCAAGAATTACAACAAGAATTGTCCCAAAAATCAATCGGACGGAGTAAGACTATCGAAATTTTAGAAAACGAGTTAGCGAGTGCCTTACAAAAACTCGATAACTTGGAAAACAACGATGTCATTCGAAATAGAAAAATCGCCAGCCTTGAACAAGAAATTATAGAAACTAAATCAATACTGGATACAGAATCTGAAAAAGGTTCAACCGATGATGAACAGGTTGCCATTGTGACACAACTAGAGGAACAACTAGTCAATGCCCAAAATAGATTAGACCAGATTGAAAAGAGCCCACAACCGCTTGCTTCAGGATCGCAAGATTCCCAAGTATTTGAAAAACTTGAAATGGAACTTTCCCGAGCCGAGCAAACAATTGATGCGTTGCAAGTTTCTTTAGATTCACAAGATGAAAAGCGAATTAATTTGCAAGAGCAGTTGGATGACGCAGTGCAGAAGTTAAATGAGATTGCTCAAAACGGAGATCAATCCCCTAGGAGTCTTCCACAGGGTTCTGAAAAAGATGCGGAAGATTTTATTCGTTTGGAAAATGAACTTCTAGCCGCTCAGAATACGATCAATGATTTACTTGAAAAAACAAATTCAGAAGAAGTTGAAAGAGGAAAGATCGAAGAACAACTAGCTTTGGCAATGGAAAGCATCGAGAAAATTGAGAGCGACTCTATACCAGGTAAAAGTACAGATTCTGCACCGGATGACACCGCCCTTGTAAAGGACCTGAATGCTTTATTGGAATCCAAAGATAAAAGACTCAAGGAATTAGAAGAAGAGTTAAGTAATGCCATTGTGGAGATGACTGACAAAGAAGCAGAACTTGAGATCGCATCATCACTTCGAGAGGAGATGGAACTTTTGGCGAGTAAGTTAGAAAGTGCTGAAAAAAAGTTAAATGAAATGAATCTAGAAAATACAAACCTTGATTCAACTCCAGTGATCCCAACCCTGAGCGACTCGGAGAAAAATGATTTATTGAATGAAATCAGTCAGTTAAAAGCAGATCTGGATAAAGCCAAGTCAGAGACTTCCTCAGCACCACAGGATGATCAATTGTTAGCACTCCAGAGCCAGTTGCAGGATGCAGTTTCTGAAACTATAGAAATGCAGACCGAATTAGAGGAAACACAGGCCAGGTTGACTCAAATGGAATCCAGTGTTGGTAATTCTTCTTCCCCCGAAATTAATCAAGTGATTGAAAATGCCAAGCAGGCCGAAAACCAAGCTCTCCAAAGGATAGGCAATCTAACTGCTGCGCTACGTAATTCCGAGCAATTGAGGAAGGAGATGGAGTCGTTACTTTTGGAGTCAGACCAATCAAATGAAGTGGCACCAGTTCCTAACTTTGCCAGCGATCCACGATTTATCGAGTTACAGAAAGAACTCCTTCTTCTTCAACAAGATTTACTTGCTGCTCGAGGTATTGAAGAACCTCGTTTTCAAGAGTTGCAGTCCGAATTAGAGGCAAGTCAAAATGACAGTTTAAGATTAAATGATGAATTTAAATCTGTTTTTTCGGAATTTGGAAGAATTAAGGAACAGGTGGCGATTTTGGAAGAAGAAAATCGACGCTTGCAGGGCTCAATTTCATCTTCTGGTTCCAATCAGAATCGTGAATTAAAAGCAAACTACCAGACTCGTGTGAATGATTTGTCAAAAGAGAATGCCAATCTTAGAATGCAAATCGGAGAAAGAGATAACCGAGTCACTGGATTAAGAGAGGATTTAGCGAGAGCACAAATGACTGTTCCTGGAATAAAGCCAGATAATGCCGCCCTGAGAGCACAGATTGTCCGTTTGGAAGGAGCAGAGCAAAGTGCTCGAGATTCGGAGGCAAGGGCGAAAATGGAGGCTCAACGATCGATGGCAGATATTGCATCCCTCAATCAAAAAATAAATATATTGGAAGAAAATTTAAGACAGTCCCAATCCCAATCCCGTGGAACGCCTTCAACATTTACCACTTATAACCCACCGCCTGTTGTAGTTACTAATCTATCCAATGCAGCAGATGGTGCAGAAATTCAAAGATTGCGGGAACAAAATCAACGATTACAAACACAACTTCTTTCCAACAATACAATTCCACAAAGGGATCAGTTGGACAGAAAGGTTCGGGACTTAAATCAGAAAAACCTTACCGCCCAAATTCAACTCGATCAAGAGAGGGCACGGGTTGAAGATTTGAGACGACAATTATCAGATGCACGAGATATAAAGCAGGAAGTGGTGGAGAGAGGACAATCAGCCAACATGAAAGTTAATCTATTAAATGGCGAGTTATCAGATGCTCAAAATCGAATTTCTTCTTTAGAAAACGCATTAGTTGCTGCCAGGGAAGCAATTCGTGTCTTGAAAAAGGGAGGCAGTGGTGGAAGTACAATGCAAGTTTCTGTACCCCGAACTTCTAGAAGTTCGAGTAATTATGTAAGTTCTCCGATTCGCTCAACTCCTGCTCCCCGGACCTTAACAAGTACTTACACTCCAAGACCGTTGCCTTCCTCGACATACCGTCCTTCTCCTTCTTCGAGCAACATGTTACCTAATTCTTCACTTACATCTCCCGGTATCCAAAAGATTCCCGACGGTGATTCAAGTATTCAACTCCGCGCTCAAGTCCAGTTTCTTAACAATAAAAACCGACCTGCTGGATTCACTGAGTTCTTCTTGGTAAAAAATGACCTTGAAAGTATTTTAAACTCTTCGAGAGTACGAATCCCGCCTGGCCAGGGGATTGATACTGGAGCAGAGCTTTGGGCAAGATCAGTGCAAAGGGGATACCGTTTTCCAGGTATTGCTTCCGCGATTAGAAATGCATTAGCAACTAACAGTCTTGCCCGGATCAAGACCAATTCAATGGGAGAGGCTAACCTCGAAAATATTGAGGCAGGGAATTACTTTATTGTTGGTTCTTCACCACTTGGACAGGTTGGAGTTGTTTGGTCCAAACCAGTGGAATTAAAGCCCGGAACAAATGGTATTGTTTTAGATTTGAGAGACGCGGCTTGGGCAGAATAATTAATCCATCGATTCATTTTTCGTGTTGTCCAATTTACACTCGTGTAAACTGATTTTGTCTGCTGGTTTTTGATTATTTAATCCAAAATTATACCCCTAGTCCGAGTATTCAACAGCTAGGCTAATTTATACTTTTCCTTACTTCTCTATTACCTAGAAGAGAAGTTCGACTTTTTTGTATTTCTTATGTGATTCTTATTACCACTCTCAGAAAAAATAGTGTCGCAATCCTAACCTCAAACTAAGGATTGTGGAGTTGAGCTTTTTATATTCCGAGAAGATCTTAATTCGATTGCGACTAAAGAAAGCGAACGAAATTTATATATATAAAATAGTGTGATCCTAAAATAATGACCAGATTATCTAGGTGTGGTCTAAAGAAACTGCTTCACTATTCTCAGATACCTGGAGGCTTCAAGATCACCGGATTGAGCGGCTTTTGTGAGCCATGAATCTGCTGTGGGATAATCTTGTTCAACTCCTTGGCCAAGAAAAAATAAAATTCCTAAATACCGAAGTGATTCAGGATCCATTTTAAGGGCAGCTTTATCAAACCATTTCTTCGCCGATTTGAAATTATTTTCTTTATAATAAAGGCAACCTAAATGCCTGCATGCAATTGGGTTTCCTTTCGACGCAGGAATTTCAAGTAGTGTCTTTGCTTTTTCGCGGTCTTTATCAATGGTAAGAACTGACATTGCCGCCTCAACGGCATCAAAACCTATTTCATCCTCCTCTGAAATATCGGTCCTGGGGATAGAAATGACAGGACGTGGATTCATCGGAATATTTTTGGAATTCTTATTAATATTAGCCTCCGCTAAATTCGAGACTGATTTTGTTTGATTTTCAGGAATGTAAACTGCAGGAGGATTCCTCAGCCTTTCAAGGTGGTTTTCATATTTTCGTAGTTGAAGTTTTGCTTCCGAAGACCCGCTTATTGATGCCCGGTGAAGCCAGCTTACTGCAGATTCTAAATCTTTTTCCACTCCATCTCCAGTCGCGTATTTCATCCCTAGTGTTAATTGAGCCATAACTAATTCTCGGTCTGCTGCAGTACGAATCCAGCGAAGAGCATAATCTTCATTTTTCTCAAGACTGTCTCCAATCGAGTAAGCCATGCCAAGGTAAAACATACCTAATGGAAGCTTTTCGCGGGCTGCCCGAGAACACCATTTTATTGCGAGGTTTGAGTCTTTTTTAACTCCAATACCAGTAAAGTAAATCATTCCCAATGTTGCTTGTGCAGTGGCATAACCTTTCTCAGCAGCTGATTCTATGTGACGAATTGCTTTAGAGAAATTCCTTGGGGGGTTATCCATTTCAATCATTCCCAAACAATACATTGCAAGTGGATCCTTTGCTTTAGCAAGGGCCAGGAGGTTGGAATGGAGGTATGCTTCGTCATACAAAAAGTGACCACGATTCACTTTTCCATTTTCAAGAGATAGCGAGGCAAGGGTGCATAGTCCTACTGCACCTTCTTTCTCCGCGGCTAATTTTGCCCATCTTTCTGCTTCTTTCAGATCGATGGCTAAACCCCGTTCACCGAATTTGTGAAATAGTGCCAGTACTCCCTGATAATGGGGGTCTCCATTTAATGCTCTAGATTGAATTGTTCCTAGAGATTCTTGTAATGGCGATCTTGCATCGAGGGAAAAAGAACTGAATACACCAAAAATAAAAACGAAGAGAAGTGTTAAATTTTTTGGGCAAAAAAATTTATAATGTATCTTTCTTATAAGGAAGAAAATCATAAGGCGGGCGGTATACTAATTTCTTGCCACGTAATAGACTTTGGGCAAGGAAATTATTGTGGTAAAAAAGAGGGGAGGGGAGTAAATCTTTGAAAATGTTTAAAATTTGTCCAGATTGTGATTTCGAATGGCACTCCAAAGATGGTACTCAATGTCCTGCTTGTCGCGATCGGGAGAGCAACAGCGAGAAGGAGGAATTTACTCAGTACAAAGGGGGGGCATTTGGGACTGGCAAGAACCATTCCCATTTCAAAAATTGGTATAAAGCGATTGGAATAATCGCCTTAGTTTTAATTCTTTACGCTTTTATAATCGGTTGAAATTGGTGCAATCAGTTCAACTCAGATTTATTTTGATCTTGGGGTAAAAAGGGTAATTCAAATGCATCTTTAAAATTATACCCGCCTTCAAAATCATCCAGTGAGTCATTTTCTGTTCTTCCCAAGATTCCATGGTCCACTAAATTGAAGACAATATCTCCAAAATCTCGACATTTTGAAATATTCCAATGTTCCATCAAGGTCATTGTCATAGGACCGAAACGATCTAATGCATAGTCACGAATTCCATTGAGTAATTCAATTCCAGATACATGGCCCTTGTTTTTCTTGTTCGATTTTTCTAAATTTTTGAGGGTGTGGTCTAGTGCTTCTCGAATAAAGTAGTAGGCACCTTTTCCAAAGCGGTCGTCTTTATGATGAATTTCTTTTATAACTTCAGGGAAATTTTTTTCACTCATGGTAATTGAATTCTTAAGGGTTGAGTAAGAGGCAGTGATAGAGTTTTATAGGAACTTTTCCTGAATTCAATGCTCAAATTAAAATGAAAGTATCCTATTCACTCTCGACTGGGCGAGCATCGCCTCATTGTATAACTTGGACCTATCGTAAAAAAAGATATCGAAAGTATTTTCGTAGTCGGATTGATGCAGTTCGTTTTCGCAATGAAAAGGAACAGGAATTAGGAATACGTAGTCCCCATGAGATTGAGAATGAAATTATTTTTTTAGCATTAAGTGAAATTAAAGATCGTTTAGACTCAATGGATCAAAAAATCGAGGCAATTGAAAGTTCCGTCCGAACACAGGAGGGACATTTAAAAGATCTAAGAAAACCACCCGTGCCCAAGATTCTCCGAATTTCAGAAGCGGCCAAAGTATTACGGATTTCTTCCAGGAAACTTTATTATTTATTAGATAAAGGAGTTTTTAAACGATATAAACTCCCTCATACTAGAACTACTTTTATTAAACTTGATGAAGTGGAAGAAGCTTTAGGATCGGGAGATTTAAGCGAATTACTTACTAAATAATTCAAAATTTAGATAAAAATAATTCAATCCATTATTTTTTTAGTTTTGCCTGTCGAGTCCAGATGTGGGAAAAAAGATAAAATTTTAATTTAATCTAAAATATTATGAGTAAAAAATTCAAGGGTGGAGTAGTTACCGGAGACGATGTGCAGGCAATTTTCGATGATGCTCTAGAAAATCAATATGCACTTCCAGCAGTCAATGTAGTGGGAACCAATTCGGTTAATGCAGTTCTTGAAACAGCAGCGGGTTTGAACTCTCCGGTAATGATTCAATTTTCCAACGGTGGTGGAATATTTTATGCAGGGAAGAGTCTTTCCAATGAAAACCAGAAATCTGCAATTGCTGGATCGGTATCAGGTGCAATGCATGTACACGCAATGGCAGAAGCGTACGATGTACCGGTTATTCTTCACACTGATCATGCCGCGAGAAAGTTACTTCCATGGATCGATGGTTTATTGGATGCAGGAGAGCAGTTTTATGAATCAAGGGGTAAGTCCTTATATAGTTCGCACATGCTCGATCTTTCGGAGGAACCAATTGAAGACAATCTGAGCACATGCCGGGATTATTTCGAAAGGATGAATAAAATTGGAATGACCATTGAAATCGAATTAGGGGTAACCGGAGGGGAGGAAGATGGAGTGGATAATACTGATATTGATACTTCCCGACTTTACACGCAGCCCGAAGAGGTAAATCAGGCGTATGAAATTTTATCATCAGTGAGCAATCGATTTACAGTAGCGGCTGCTTTTGGTAATGTTCATGGAGTTTACAAACCAGGCAATGTTGAATTGACTCCCAAAATTCTTTTTAACTCGCAGGAGTATGTGCAAGAGAAACATGGTTTAAAAGACCGTCCCATTCATTTCGTATTTCACGGAGGTTCTGGATCTTCCCGTGAGCAAATTCGTGAGGCGATAGGGTATGGCGTGGTGAAGATGAACCTTGATACTGATATGCAATGGGCATTTTGGGATGGAGTTCATGGATACTATAATACGAACAAAGATTATCTACAGGCACAACTCGGTAACCCGGATGGTGACGACAAACCCAATAAGAAATATTATGACCCACGTGCATGGTTAAGGGGGGGAGAAACTACCTTTGTCGAGCGCCTTACCCGATCTTTTGAGGATTTAAATTGCCTGAACCGGAATTCACTGTAGTCGGGTAGTTTTCTCTTTCCTTTAGACTAATGAGTCAGTCGGTTTTAGAGCAGTTAAAGGAACATACAGTTGTAGTTGCTGACACTGGAGATTTCTCATCCATTGAACAGTATGCTCCCCGAGATGCGACTACGAATCCGAGTTTAATCTTAAAAGCTTCCAGGCAGGCAGATTATTCAAGCTTAGTGGATCAAGTGGTCCGGACTTCAGTCCAGAATGGAAAAAGGGATGTGGATGAAGTAATGGATCAACTTCTTGTTCAGTTTGGCTTGTCTATTCTGAAGGTTGTACCCGGTCGGGTATCCACCGAAGTTGATGCCCGTTTATCATTCGATTTTGATGCCAGTCTGGAAAAAGCCCGAACAATCATATCACTTTATGAAAAGAATGGTATTTCTCGAGACAGAATCTTAATTAAATTAGCAACCACATGGGAAGGAGTTGCTGTTTCAAAGGTATTAGAACAAGAGGGTATTCACACTAATATGACCTTGTTGTTTTCCTTGGTACAAGCAGTCGCCTGTGCGGAAGCTGGTTCTCAATTGATTTCTCCCTTTGTTGGTCGGATTTTAGATTGGCACCGAAAGCAGCACGATAGGGACTATGAGGGAATTGAAGACCCAGGTGTACAATCGGTTATTCAAATTTTTAATTATTATAAAAAATTTGGCTATCCTACCGAAGTCATGGGGGCAAGCTTTCGTAATACAGGAGAGATTAAGGAATTAGTGGGTTGTGATTTACTTACTATCGGACCGAAATTATTGGAACAGATGCAACAGGATTTTTCACCGATTGAAGTGAAGCTAAACGAGCGAAAGGCAAAGGAGTCAAATCTAGAAAAAATTGAAATTAATGAACCGACCTTTCGATTTTTACTCAACGAGGACCCGATGGCGACTGAGAAGCTAGCTGAAGGTATCAGGAAATTCTCTGCTGATGTTCGAAGTCTAGAGGAATTGTTAAAGAATTTAATCTCTGCTTAATCAGAAAAATTTAATTAGGTTAATTAGTGATTTAGAGTATTTATGTTTTACATGGGTTTTATCTTCGGGTAACTCTTAGATCATGGATGCTAAATCAGAAACAAATTTACCAAAAAGAGTTGTGAGAACCATTACTCTAACTCAGGAGGATCTATCTTTGCTCGATGGAATCGAACGCGTGATGTCGCGGACGGGTTTACGAATTAAGACCGATTCAAAGCTTATCCGGGCGGCCATTCAAGTAGCTCATGCTTCGTTGCATGATGAAAAGTACAATATTATGGATATTGCCGAAAAGGTAGTGAAGGAAGACGGTCGCTCATTGAGTCGCTTACTTGCAAAAGATAAATAATTTCAGGAATTAAGAATATAGCTTTTCGATCAATTGATCGGAATTTTTAATTTCTTCTTTAAAGTCTTGGCCAATTCGAAGAGTTGAATTTTTCCGAGTGTTGTCTTTATGATTTGAAATATGAATTGGTCGGTATGGATTCTGTGATAATTTTTTCACAATTTCCTGCATTTGATTTGTCGGACAGGAAAGAGAACTAATTCCAACCGCTTCTTCTGTGATTGAACTCAGAGCATGACCGATTCCCTGTGGTGCCTGTTTGCATAGATTGGGGTAGCCGGTTTGAGCCTCTTTAAATTCTTTCAACCAAAGTTCTTTCTTGGTTAAATGGTATAAAGTTGAAAACACACGCAGAAGAGATGAATTCGCGGACGGTGTTGCATTATCATACCAAAACTTCTTCCTTACTTGTGCTGGATTATCATTACTTTTTTCGCTAAAATATAATCCACAGTTTTGTTTATCTTTAAATCTTTCAATTGTGGAGAGGGTTATCTTTTCAGCCTGTTCAATGTAGGTAACAGAACTGCCTGGTTTTACCCAATCACTGAGCGAACTGAGGCAAAGTAAACTTTCTGCCCATAGTGCATAATCATCTAGAAAGGAAAGTTCTGACAGTTGATTGTTTTCAAATGAAATCGAAGAAATTTTATTATTTTTAGACAGAAGGTTCTGGGTCATCCAGTCATTTAATTCAATGGCAATTTGTAACCAATCTTTGCGGTTGAAAGCACGAGAGGCGTCGACCAGTCCACGAATTAAAAGCGCGTTCCAAACGGTAATTTTTTTCTTATCACGAGTGGGGGGAATTCTATTTTTTCGATAAGAAAGGAGTTTGTTTTTATATTCTTTGCAGACATCTGTCTCTCCTTTTTCCGTCGAAATTTTGATTGGAAGTAATTTTCCTTCTTCAAAATTCTCTGCTTTGTTCATCTTATAGTGAGAAATGAATTCCTTTATCTCATCGGGCTTTAAGACCTCTGCAAGTTCTGAAAATTCTAATAAATAAAATTGTCCTTCTCCTTCTTCAGTATCTGCATTCACCGAAGAATAAAACCCACCCTTTTTATTTTTCATGTCCGAAAGGAGCCAGTCGATAGTCTGATCAACGATTTCTTTAAATAATGGTGAAGCAAATCGTTGATGCGCCTTGGAATAAGTTGAAAGAAGTAATGCATTATCATAAAGCATTTTTTCAAAGTGTGGAATAAGCCATTGTGTATCCACACTGTAGCGAAAAAATCCACCTCCAATCTGATCGTACATCCCACCACTACCCATTTTTGTCAAAGTTGTTTGAACTGAAAAATCAATTTTTTGTGCAAGTGTTTTATTAAATCGAACCGCTTGTGATTCGCGAATGGCGAGTAAGAAATCAATCTTCATTGGCGAAGGAAATTTAGGAGCGGGAGTAAATCCACCATCTTGGTCGTCATGGCTATCACAAATTGCTTTCGCTGAGTGCAAGAGGAGTTCATTGTTCCATTCATTCTCACCGGAGGAAAGTCCATTATTTGCATGTAGTAAATTACTGACCACATTCGAAGCATTTTCTTCCAATTCTTCTCTTTCTCTTTTGAAATGATCGGCAATTCGCATAAGAACTTGAGGCCAGGGAACGATTCCTTGTCCCTGATCTTCTTTTGGAAAAAAAGTACCTCCCCAGAATGGGCGTCCATCGGGTAAGCAAAATACATTGAGAGGCCAGCCCGCTGACTGATTGAACATGTGAATAGCCTCCAGGTAAGTTTGATCCACATCAGGCCTTTCTTCACGATCTACTTTAATGCAAACAAAGTGGCGATTCATTATTGAAGCAACGTACGAGTCTTCAAAAGACTCTTCTGACATAACATGACACCAATGACAGGCGGAGTATCCGATTGAAATGAGAACGGGTTTATCTAGTTCACGGGCAAGAGAAAACGCTTCTTCTGACCATGGTACCCAATTGACAGGTTGGTCGGCATGTTGTTGCAAATAAAGGCTGGGTTGATCAGATAATTGATTAGGCATTACTTTATTCCATGTCAGAGAAGGAGGTTTTTCCCAAGCATGAATATAATTTTTTTGTATTTTCCAATTGGCAGAAATGTGGGTTAGCCTTACGAAATGGTAATGTCAAAAATCCGAATACTTCCCGATCGTGTAGCAAATCAAATTGCTGCAGGGGAGGTGGTGGAGAGACCAGCGGCAGTAGCCAAGGAATTAATTGAAAATAGTATAGACGCTGGAGCGAATAAGATTGAAATAGAATTTAGAAATGGAGGGAAGTCTTATTTGAGGGTCGAAGATGACGGGGTAGGTATGGATCCTGACCAGGCACTGCTTTGCTTGGAGAGACACGCAACCAGCAAAATTCGTAAGGCAAGCGATCTCGATGAAATTCAAACGTTTGGCTTTAGGGGAGAAGCATTGCCTTCTATTTCCAGTGTGAGCCGGTTTACTTTAAGGAGTCGTGCAAAAAATAGTTCTGAAGGGAATGAAATTCTCATCAATGGAGGTAAAATGATTCACGTCAAAGAATGTGGAATGCCTCAGGGGACACGGATTGAAGTGGCTCATCTGTTTAACTCCGTTCCGGGTCGGCGAAAATTCCTCAAGACGGAGGTTACCGAATCTTCCCACATTATTCATTTGGCTAAATTATATGCATTAGCACACCCCCAAATTACGTTTTCTCTTATTGAGGGTGCACGCACTTTATTTCGCTCACCTGCCTGTGAGAATTTGATTGATCGAGTGCGAGAGATCTTTGGTAAGTCGTTATCGGAGTGCCTTGCCCCCATCGAAGTGCAGGCAGAGGGTATGAATCTGGGCGGTTTGTTGGGAAAGCCAGGGTACAGTCGCCCCACAAGGAAGGAGATGCTCTTCTATGTGAACCGTCGACCTGTGGAAAGCAAGACGATGTCGTACGCTTTACTGGAAGCTTATCATACCTATGCCCCTAAGGGACGGTTTCCTCCCGCAGTTTTATTTCTTACTATTGATTCAAGTTTAGTGGATGTGAACATACATCCTGCAAAGCGTGAACTTCGCTTTCGAGAAGACATGAAAGTCCGGGGATTTCTGATTGAGTCCATACTCCAATCGATTCAGGAACTCTCGGGGAAAAGATCGAGAGAGATCAAGAAGATCGAACTTGAAAAAGATTCTCTCTCCGGACGGATGGTTCCTAAAATAGACGATCGAATATTCGAGAAGTTTAAACCTTCTTCATTTCCTCAATCTTCCCATATTGTCGAATTAAAACCAGAGTTTGAATTTTTGCCTGGCGCTTTAGCCAGTAATCCATCAATCAAGAAAACTTCAGGTATTGAAGATCGATCAGATACCAATTCGAAAGAACCTGTCAAACCAGTGGTTGGATTACGAGGAGATCCCAATGTAACTTGGCGATTGGTGGATCATAGTCATGGGAGTATGGCTTTATTCATTACCACTCATGGGGTTGTCGTTTTTCATTGTCGATCTGCTTATGAACGAATTCGCTTTGAAGCACTGGAAGATTCATTTGAAAAAAATCAAAAGGTCGGAAGCCAATCCCTTCTCCTGTCCGAGTCGATTGAATTGGATGGAGTAGAAAGTGCTTTTTTACAAAAATCTCTTCCTCAATTGGTTGAAATTGGATTTGTAATTGAAGAGTTTGGTCGTAATTTCTTCCGATTAGAAGCATGTCCCACTTGGCTTGATCCTGAGAAAGCAGTGTCTTATCTACGAGATTTTTTAGAAATTGCCAGTGAGTCAGGAGGAGAAAGTAAAATTGTGATGTATGCAAAGGAGGCAATGATTAAGCAGGCAACTAAGAACCCTGGAGCGAAAGAAACTTTTTCTGAGAACGAAATTGTACGAATGGCAAATCAACTGCTCTCCTGTCGTAACCCTTACACCTGTCCGCAGGGACGGCCGATCTATTACGAACTTCCGGTTCGTGATTTTGAAACCCGATTTCGAAGAAAAATCTAATTTTTTTCTTTCAAATATACTATTTTGAATACAGAAATAGAGTATGAAAATTATATTCAACCAATCTATATTCATTTCCATAGTAATTTTTCTATCTTTCGGGTGCACAGTATCTGAAATTACTCAGAAAACCAAAGATGGATTCGTAAAAAGTAAATCTTACCTTACGGAAAAAAGTAAATTTGCTTACGAGAAGGGTCGGGAACAATTGGGATTAAGCGAAAATACAAAATCACAAAACAAAGCAATGACAGTCGCAAAGAAAACATTTGGGGAAATGCCGAACGGAGAAAAAGTTAGTTTATTTGTTCTGACCAATGCCAATAAGATGCAGGTTAGCTTACTAGATTACGGTGCAACAGTGAAGGAAATCGTAGTCCCTAATCGAGACGGAAAATTGGAAAATGTTTCTCTCGGTTTTTCGAACCTCAAAGATTATCGTGAAAAAAGCCCCTATTTTGGTTCTACTGCGGGTCGATATGCAAACCGGATCGCAAAGGGGAAGTTTTCTTTAAATGGAAAAGAATACCAATTAGCTGTTAATAATGGAGTGAATCACCTTCATGGAGGTGAGCGTGGATTTGATAAGATCGTTTGGAATGCAAAAATAAAAGATGTAGGTACAGGTGTTGTTTTTACCATGAGAAGTCCGGACGGGGATGAGGGTTATCCCGGAAACTTAGTCTCGAAAGTTACTTATACTTTAACCAATGAGAATGAATTGAAGATTGAATATTCCGCCACTTGCGACAAAGAAACTGTCTTAAATCTTACCAATCATACCTATTTCAATCTGGCAGGGGAGGGTGATTCCACAATTCTTGATCATCAACTCACCTTATTTGCAGATAAATTTGTGGCGACAGATGAGACCAACATACCCACTTCTATCTCGAAGGTTTCTGGAACTCCACTAGATTTCACCAAACCTTTTGTTATTGGTGAACGAATTGAGCAGGAGCACGAACAATTACGATTTGGGAAGGGGTATGATCATACATGGGTAATTCGGAATGAGGGTGGAACAGAAGACAATTTGAGGCATGCCGCGACATTGCGAGACCCTGGTTCGGGCCGAAAAATGGAAATCTATACGGATCAACCTGGCATTCAGTTTTACTCCGGTAATTACCTGGATGGTAGTTATCTCGGACATTCAGGGAAGCCCTATCCTTTTCGTTCCGGTTTATGCCTCGAGACGCAGGTTTTCCCGGACAGTCCCAACCATCAGGGGGAGAAAGGCTGGAAGAGTTGCGTACTAAAGCCAGGTGATACCTACAGGCATACTACCTTACATAAATTTAGCGTTGAGTAAGAGTAGAATTTGAAAAACCCGTAAAATTACCCAACTTTTCTTTGATTCGAAGATTGGCATGGAGACTGCGTTATTGTAATATGAACTATTACAAATGACTCAAAAAACTCTTTCTCGTCCCTTTACAATTCACGCAGATAAAACTGAAGAATCTCTAGTTGCAGAAGTAAAAGATGCGATCAAGCATCAATTACGACTGATTCTTGCTCGTGATTTGGGTAGTGCCACCAAGTCTGAGCTTTGGATGGCCACCTCCCTTGCGGTTAAAGAAATGATGATCGATCGTTTTATCGAGACTCAAAAAGAGCACAGTAAGCAGGATACCCGTCGAGTATACTACCTGAGCTTAGAGTATTTGATGGGCCGCTTGCTGAATGTTAATTTGTCTAATTTGGGACTGAAGCATGCCGTGGAAGAAGCTCTTTCAGAACTAGGCTTCCAATTGGATGTTCTTTCCGAGGAAGAGCATGACATGGGACTGGGGAATGGTGGATTAGGCCGATTAGCCGCATGTTTCCTTGATTCAATGGCGACTATGGACCTGCCTGCGATTGGCTATGGCATTCACTATCAATTTGGTTTGTTTAAACAAGAATTTGATAATGGTAGACAAATTGAAAAACCGGATGATTGGTTAAAAAACGGTAATCCTTGGGAAATTATTCGTCCGCAATATTCGCAAAAGATTCAGCTTTACGGTCAGGTTGAACATTCTTACGACGACCTGGGGAATTATTCTCCCCAGTGGGTGGGTACAAAAGAGGTGGAAGGTATACCCTATGATTTACCAATTGTCGGATACGGTGCAAAGACGGTAAATTTTCTTCGTTTATGGGAATCAAAAGCATCAGAACAACTTGATTTCCAAATTTTCAACCAAGGTGGCTATGTGGAAGCAGTTCGTGAAAAGGCGATGGGTGAAACAATCTCAAAAGTTCTTTACCCGAACGACGAGACAGAAAGCGGTAAAGAATTACGACTTGTTCAGCAGTATTTTTTCGTATCCTGTTCTCTCCAAGATATAATTAGAAGATTTCACAAGAAAGAACGAAATTGGGAAGATTTTCCGAAGCAGGCGGTGATTCAATTAAATGATACCCATCCTGCGGTTGCGATTCTTGAACTGATGAGAATCTTTTTGGATGTGGAACATTTAAGCTGGGATATGTCCTGGGCTCTGGTACAACGAACTTTTGCTTACACCAACCATACGCTTTTACCGGAAGCTTTAGAAACATGGAGTGAGGGACTTTTTGCAAAGGTTCTTCCTCGTCACTTGGATATTGTTCGAGAAATTAATCGAAGGTTTGTGGAAAAGGAATTAGTTCAGAAATGGCCCAATGAACATGACAGACATCACCGGATGGCAATTATTGCAGACGGGCAAATTAGAATGGCTTTCCTTTCCGTTGTGGGCAGTCATTCTGTAAATGGTGTCGCAGCATTACATACAAAATTACTCCAAGAAAGACTTCTTAAGGATTTTGCCGAACTTTACCCCAATCGCTTTAACAATAAAACCAATGGCATCACTCCACGCCGTTGGTTGCTCAGTTGTAATCAGGAGTTATCAGATTTAGTAACATCAGTTGTGGGGGACGAGTGGGTTACTGATTTGAGCAAATTGAGGGGACTAGAAAAAGTGGCAGATGACCCTTTATTTCAGCAACAATTTCTTGCGATTAAAAAGGCGAGTAAAGATCGTTTGGCAAAAGTGATTAAGGACGAAATAGGATTATCGATCCAATCGGATGCAATTTTTGATACGCAAATTAAACGCCTGCATGAATACAAGCGTCAACATTTGAACCTTTTGCATATTTTAACTTTGTACCGCAGACTTTTGAAAAATCCGGATTTGGATATTCCCTCGAGAGTATTTATTTTCGGTGCAAAAGCGGCGCCAGGCTATCATTTAGCAAAAGTAATTATTCATGCCATTAACCTAGTGGGGGACCGGATCAATCAGGATGAGCGAATTAAGAACAAGCTCAAAATTGCATATCTTCCTAACTATGGCGTTTCGATCGCAGAAAAAATAATTCCAGCGACCGATTTATCAGAACAAATTTCTACGGCAGGAAAAGAAGCATCCGGTACAGGAAATATGAAATTTGCCCTTAATGGGGCGGTAACAATGGGAACACTAGATGGTGCCAATGTTGAGATTCATGAAGAGGTAGGAGATGATAATATTTTCATTTTTGGAAAAACGGTGGAAGGAATTGAAGAGTTAAAACAGCAGGGATATGATCCCAAGAAATTTTATGAAGAGGATGAAGAATTAAAAGCAGTTCTCGATTGGCTGGCCTCTGATTTCTTTTCTCCCCAAGAGGGGTGCGTACTTTCTGACCTGCCCAATAGCTTGCTGCAGTGGGGTGATCCGTTTTTTGTATTAGCAGACTATCGAGCCTATGTTGATGCACAGGATCTTGCTGGTAAAGCATTTCAGGACGAAAAAAGATGGGCAGCAATGGCGATTCGAAATATTGCCGGTTCAGGGAAGTTTTCTTCGGATCGAACAATTGGAGAATATGCCGATGAGGTTTGGCAACTAAGCCCCGTCGAAGTGCCGCTCTCTTCATGATGGTAAAGTTCTTTTTTTTATTATTCTCCTTTATTTCTTTTGTCCAGTATTCACTTGCAGATAAAAACTCTACTCTTCCATTTCAAGTAGGCGAGCGACTCGAATATGATCTAAGCTGGGGTTTTTTCCCCGTTGGTTCAGCTATTATGCAAGTTGAATCTCTGACAGAAGTGGAAGGAGAATTATGCTATCTCGTGAAATTCTCCGTCCGAACTAATTCTTTTGCCGATCGATTTTATAAAGTAAGGACCAGTATCGAGAGCACAGTTTCATCCGATTTCTCTCGTTCCATTATTTATCGGAAATCACAAGAGGAGGGGAGTACGAAACGAAAGATTGTTGTCCGTTATGACTATGGGCAAAAAAAAGCGGTCTACTCGGAAGGAGGAAAGGTACAGTCTACTGTAGCAATCCCGAATAAAGTACTGGATCCTTTATCAATTGCCTACTTTTTCAGGACTGATGACATTCAATCTGGTCAACAAAAGACATTGCCCACTTGTGATGGAAAAAGATTTCGGGAAATTATAGTAAGAGCTGGAAAAAAGGAAAAGATTTCTGTACCTGCAGGGAAATTTTATGCAATTGAGACCAGACCAGAAATGCAAAACCTACGGGGTGTATTTAAGAAAAGTCCGGATGGAATATTACGGGTTTGGTACTCTGCAGACAGCCGAAGAATCCCTGTAAAAATCAGCAGTAAAGTAATCGTGGGAAGTTTTAATGCTAACCTTCGAAAAACGAGTGGTTTAAAATAGTTTTAAACTATTCCTCCTTTTGAGAAGGAGGGTGTAGCATTGTTTCGATAAAGGATCGAAGGGCGGGAGTTAGCATACGTGTCTTTTTGTGAATGAGAGAGAGTGGTCGGATATGCTTACCTTCATCCAACTGGCAAGTAACCAATTGCTTTCGATCGGTTTCATTAGCAACGGTATTTTTGGGAATGATCGCGACTCCGGCATTGATTTCCAATGCCCGCTTTACAGTTTCTACATTATCAAATTCCATTACGATGGAGACTTCTACCTCCGCGTTTCTGAGAATTTGATCAGTCGCTTTTCGAGTGGGAATATCTTTTTCAAATGCAATGAATTCAACCTCTTTCAGTTCCTCAATGGATAGACTGTCCTTCGCCGCTAATGGATGACTTGGATTCATTGCCACAATTAATTCATCGGTGGCAAATGGAATAATCGTGAGTTCTTTATGCTTCACGGGGAAGGCGACCAAGCCAATATCTGCAGTCCCATGTAATACATCTTCATAAACTAAGTTTGCCCGCCTGTATTCAACCCTTGCGTTTACCGACGGAAATTCCTTCATGAATGACTTTAAGTAAGGCGGTAATTCATGGAGTCCGATACTGTTAACAGTCGAGATTTGGATCGAGCCACTCACCACATTTCTCATTTCCTGAATTTCACAACTTAAGCGTTCATAGAGGGTGAGGATTTCCTTAAAGGTTTTATAAAGTGTGGTTCCCTGCTGAGTGAGGCGAAATTTCTTCTGGTTTCGATCGATGATCAGCATGTCATAATAATTCTCCATCGCTTTTAATTGCTGACTTACTGCAGATTGTGTGACTTCGTTGAGTCGTGCTGCCTTTGAAAAACTTTGTGTTTCAACCAAATCGCAAAATGTTTTGAAGTTTTGTATATGCATGTATAATAGATATTAATTGATCTTATGATTATCAAACCTAATATTCAAAAAACTAATAATTAAGATGATATCGGAAGCAGAATTCAGGCAAAACTTGGAACTTTTACAAGAGCAGCTTGCTAATGCATGTGGCTCTGCCAATCGATCCATTGAAGAGGTTCAAATTCTTCCAGTCACTAAAAATTGGCCAATTGAAGCGGTTCACTACGCACAGAGAGCCGGTTTTTCGCGGGTTGGTGAAAATCGAGTCCAGGAAGCAATTGAAAAGCAAGTTGGAATTGAAGGAATCAATTGGGATTTAATTGGGCATTTGCAGAGTAATAAAGCCAAGCTGGTTGCCGGTCGATTTTCTCGGGTTCAAACGGTGGATTCGAGCAAAGTTTTGAACAAGTTGAATCAAGCGTTAGAAAAATCGAATGATCAATTGGGTATTTTTATTCAGGTCAATACCGGCAAAGACCCTGCTAAGGCTGGACTTGCAGAGGAGGAATGTAAGAGCCTACTGGAAGAAGCCATGGGTTTTTCTACGATTAGAATTGAGGGTTTAATGACAATTGCTCCTTTTGCACCCAATGAACCTACTATTGCGAGGGATGCGTTTTCAAAATTACGAATTTTAAGAGATCGATTGTCTTCTCAATTCAACCTTCCTTTAACCGAACTTTCAATGGGAATGAGCGGAGATTTACAGGAAGCAGTAATGGAAGGTAGTACCATGATTCGTGTGGGTTCGGGGCTTTTTGGGCATAGGTCTTGAATCTTTTGGATATAGAACTAGGCTTGCCCCGATTCATGGAAGGCGCAAATATTGGCACTTAAATGAAGAAAGGTTTAAAAGTAAAAAACGATGATAGCTGGAATCAAGTTCGTCGATTATTGGATGATGAAAGCCCGGTCGTTCGTAAAGGTTTGATCGATTATCTTACCAAATGTCCGAATGAGGGGATTCGTTTCTTAGAACAAGTAATGCGGGAACCGGACAATCTTTTAGCTAAGCATGCTCATAGTCTACTCGTTCAACTGGGATGGGTTGATGGGGTAGGCGATTTTCTTAGCTTTATACGTTCATTACGGTACGAGCTTGAATCTGGTTGGTTCTTATTGGATCGAACTATTTTTCCAGGCTTGGACATTTCTTCTTCCACTCTCTTTTTAGATCGTTTAGCTGATCGTGCCAGAGAGCTTTTGCTTCCTCCGCATAGTTCGAAGGAAATTTGCTCGGTTTTGAACCGGGTCCTTTTTCATGAGTTTAATTTTCGTGCGGCAAGTAAGGACTTTTCGGATCCTCAAAACAGTTTTTTGCATTGTGTCTTGGAAAGAAGAAGGGGCTTACCCATTACCCTCTCCATGGTGTACCTTTTGGTGGCCAGGCGAATTGGGCTGGAACTCGAACCTATTGGCTTACCCGGACGTTTTATGGTGGGTTGTTTTTCAGATAATAAGCCTTTTTATATCGATGCCTGGTCGGGTGGTAAATTCTTGGAAATCGAACAAATGGAAGACTTCCTTGATGATTCTTCTATCGAAAATTCAGGCTCCTATCTTTTACCGGTAACCGTAGCAGAAACATTAACGAGAGGGTGCCGAAATCTCGTTCAACAATACGCTAAATTGGGAGATGAGGAAAACTCGATTCTGTTTCAAAATTTTGTAAATGAATTTGAGCGGGTTCATCAAAGAGAGACTAATGCCTGAGGCACCTTTATTGATTGAGGATCTCGTTCCCCTCCCTCGCGGACAAGTGGGCTTGGCAGTTTTAGGCTCGCCAATTGCGCATTCGATCAGTCCTCAACTACATAAAGCGGCTCTCGCCGAACTGTGTACTCGCTTTCCTTCCTTTTCAAATTGGGTCTACCATAAAGTAGAAGTTGAATCCAAGAATCTAGGTCCCGCGTTAGAATGTCTAAGGGAGTGCGGGTATCGGGGATTAAACCTTACCATTCCACATAAGGTAGAGGTCTTTTCATTGCTTGATACAATCAACGAGGAGGCTCGAAGTATCGGAGCCGTCAATACCTTGATGCTCAATGGGCAGGAATGGCAGGGCTTTAATTCGGATGGATATGGTATCGAGAATGCGTTGGCTGGAGAATTGGCAGTTTCTTTAGAATCAACTCCTGTTCTAATTCTTGGTGCCGGTGGAGCAGCACGAGCGGCCGCCGCTCAGGCCTTATCTCGGGGATGTCCTACAATATGGATTGGAAACCGTTCCTCTAATCGGCTTGGTGAACTGGTAGAGAATTTGAGTAAGTCATTTGATGTAAAAAATGTGATTCCCTTTGAAATCAGTCAAATAGCCCCCGAAATTTATAATCATGAAAAAATCGTCATCATCAATGCAACTTCACTTGGTTTAAATGAAGGTGACCCTTCTCCCCTGTCCCTTGCCCATTTTTCAGAATCCACACGGGTATATGATATGATATATAATCCTGCCGAAACCCCTCTGCTTAGAGATGCAAAAGCACGGGGAATGGCACACGAGAATGGATTGTCAATGCTGGTACATCAGGCGGTTCGGTCGTTGGAAATATGGACCGGGAAGGAGATTTCTGTAACTGCGATGTATTCAGGGGCTCATGCCGCAATTACTCATTAAATCTGGTGCCTGAAATTTTTCTAACCCCCTTGGTTTTACCTTACTTCGGTTTTGTACTGGGTACCGTTTTGGGTAGTTTCCTCAATGTGTGCGCCCATCGAATACCGATGGGGAAGTCCATTATCTTACCTTCTTCCCACTGCCCGGGCTGCGGGACAAGTATACCGTGGTTTAGAAATATACCGATAATTACATGGCTTTACCAAAAGGGGCAGGCTGGTTGTTGTGCTTTTTCGATCCCTTTACGTTATTGGTTAATCGAAGTTTCAGTGGGACTTGTCTTTGCCTATTTTGCCTACCTATACTCGCTCGACTTAGATCTGGTCTCTTTACTCGCCCGGCTCCTTTTTTCTTGGATTATGATCGTGGTGATTGTGATTGATTATGAAACCATGCTTATACCCGATCGGTTTAGCGTGGGGGGGGCGGTTTTGGGCGTTTTATTCTGTTTCACATTCCCAGAACTTAATGAAATGGGATTTGATCAAACCTGGCTTTCCCATTTTGCGAGTGGTTTCAATTCGTTACTAGGCCTTCTGATTGGCTCCTCTTTACTTTATTGGATTGGTACCCTTGCCCATATTGGATTTGGGAGAGAAGCACTGGGCGAAGGAGATGTTAAATTGTTGGGATGTATTGGTGCGTTTTGTGGTTGGAAAGGTGCAATATTTGCAATTTTTGGCGGTGCATTATTGGGAACTCTTTTATTACTTCCATTAATGATTTTTCAAAAATGTTTTAGTAAAAGTACCGAAAATGAAAATTCAGACAAGAATTTACAATGGGGAGCCGAGGTTCCGTTTGGCCCTTATTTAGCGATAGGTGGAATTATTTATCTTGGGGGGGCATCCGAAGTAATTGATTCTTGGTTTGATCCTATTTTGTGGTTTTTTGATAATACTTCCTTACTCAAAGCTTTTTAATATTGAAAAAACCTTTAGTTTTATGCATTGGATAAGGTTTGGATTACTAACCCCATCCTTTATTTTATGAAGAAACTCCTAGTCGCCAATCGTAGCGAAATTGCAGTGCGTATTTTTCGTTCAGCAACCGAATTAAACCTGCGCACTGTTGCAATTTACGCGGAGGAAGATCGTTTTGGAGTTCATCGCTTCAAGGCAGACGAAGCTTATCTAGTGGGGAAGGGAAAAGGTCCGGTCGCCGCTTATCTTGACATCGATTCGATCATTACCCTCGCGAAGGATAAAGGTGTCGATATGATTCACCCTGGCTACGGTTTCTTATCCGAAAATGCTCATTTTGCCCGTGCATGTGAGGATGCGGGAATTACCTTTATTGGACCGCGTCCGGAATTACTTGAAAATATGGGAGATAAAGTGGCCGCCAAGAAAGCTGCCGATGCGGCGGGGGTTCCTACTCTACCAGCTACTCCGAGTGCGGTTTCAAAACCTGCAGATGCTCTCAAGTGGGGTCGTAAAATTGGCTTTCCATTAATTATCAAAGCCGCCTTTGGAGGCGGTGGTCGTGGAATGCGAGTGGTAAATAAAGAAGAGGATTTAAAAGCAATGCTCGAAGAAGCCCAGGGAGAGGCGGAACGTGCTTTTGGGAATTCATCCGTTTTTCTCGAGAGGTATGTTGGACGTGCGAAGCATTTAGAAGTTCAAATATTAGGAGATCGAAAGGGAAATATTGTTCATTTGCATGAGCGAGATTGTTCCGTGCAAAGAAGGTACCAAAAGGTGGTCGAAGTTGCTCCGTCTATTGGTTTGCCCAAGGAGGTCGTGGATAATCTTTGTGATGCGGGAGTTGAACTTGCGCGAAAAATCGGCTATGACAATGCAGGAACGGTAGAATTCCTTCTGGATCAAGACACCAACGAATGGTTCTTCATCGAGATGAATCCACGGATTCAGGTTGAACATACTGTAACTGAACAGATTACAGGAATCGATATTGTCCGCTCCCAAATCCTTGTGGCAATGAACAAGTCTTTACATGGGAAAGACATAGGAATTCCTTCCCAGGAAAATATTCCACGTAATGGATGTGCCATTCAGTGTCGAGTTACCACTGAGGATCCAGAGAAAGACTTTGCTCCCGATTATGGTAAGATTTTGAGTTACCGTTCAGCCGCTGGTTTTGGTGTGCGCTTGGATGGAGCAATGGGGGATACGGGTGCCATAATTACTCCCTTTTACGATTCTCTGTTAGTTAAGCTTACGACCTCGGGATCCAACTTATCTCAAGCACTGGCCCGAATGCATCGGGCCCTCAGGGAAATGCGTATTCGTGGAGTAAAAACCAATATTCCATTTCTTGAAAATGTAATCAATCATAAGGATTTCGTAGAGGGAAATGCGACCACTCGAATGATCGATGTTACCCCCGATCTCTTTCGCTTTAAAGCACGCAGGGACCGGGCTTCCAAATTACTCAGTTACCTTGGGGAAATTATTGTGAACGGGAACCCTCAAGTGAAGGGGAGGGAACGCATAGAGGCACCGCTTCCATTGATCGAACCTGAATATGATGCCAAGGTTTCTCCTCCCCGGGGAACTCGTGACTTACTACTTGAAAAAGGTCCTCAGAAGTTTTCAAAATGGATGAGGGATCAAAAGTCTCTTTTGGTGACCGACACCACTTTAAGGGATGCTCATCAGTCTCTTTTTGCGGCGAGAATGAGAACCTATGATATGACCGCAGTATCTGACTTTATCGCACGCCGGGCCTCCGGACTCTTTAGTTTGGAGATGTGGGGGGGAGCTACTTTCGATACCTGTATGCGTTTTCTTGGGGAATCTCCGTATGAACGCCTCAGGCATCTGCGTGAAAAAATTCCCAATGTTCTCTTTCAGATGCTACTTCGTGGCTCGAATGCAGTTGGTTATGCCAATTATCCAGATAATGTGGTGCGTGAATTTATCATCCATTCATCCGAAGCGGGAATGGATATTTTTAGAATTTTTGATTCCTTAAATTATTTGCCCAATTTAAAAGTGGCAATGGAGACGGTGAGCGAAAAGACAAATTCACTATGTGAGGCATCTCTTTGTTTTACAGGAGATTTCACTGACTCAACTGAAGAAAAGTATGCGCTCAAATATTATGTCGATCTCGCGAAAGAATTAGAAAAAATGGGTGCCCATATTCTTGCCATTAAGGATATGGCCGGACTTTGTCACCCCATTGCAGCTTACCGGTTAGTAAAAGCGCTGAAGAACGAAGTTTCATTACCGATCCATTTTCACACGCATGATTCAAGTGGTATTGCTGCTGCTTCTGTCTTAAAAGCCAGTGAAGCGGGAGTGGATGTGGTGGACTTGGCTATTTCCTCACTTTCTGGCTGCACCAGTCAGCCGAATCTAAATTCGATTGTTCACTCGTTACGTAATTCACCTCGTTCTACTGGGTTGGATGTGGATGCATTGAACCAGTTATCAATTTATTGGGAAGCGGTCAGGCAATATTACTCTCCTTTTGACAGCTCGCCCCCCTTTGGAAGTGCAGAAGTTTTCCAACATCAGATGCCAGGTGGTCAATACACCAACTTACGTGAACAAGCGAGTGCGCTTGGACTGGGTAAAAGATGGCCTGATGTGGTTAAAACTTATCAAGAGGTAAACAAAATGCTGGGAGATATCGTGAAAGTGACACCAAGCAGTAAGAGTGTTGGTGACTTAGCTATTTTCCTAATTACTAAAGGAGTAAAGCCGGAAGATTTACTAAACTTACCGCCTGAGACTGGTTTCCCTGAGTCTGTAATTGATCTATTGTCAGGAAACCTTGGTCAACCTAAGGGAGGTTGGCCCAAAGCCATTCAAAAAGTTATCTTGGGAAAGAGAAAAGCACTCCGGGGTCGTCCCGGTGCATCTGCACCTAAGATTGACCTCAAAAAAGAGGCAACAGCGTTGACCAAGAAGCTGGGAAGAAAAGCTTCTCAAGATGACTTGTTTTCAAGTGTGATGTACCCAAAAGTTTTTGAAGATTTTCAAAATTTCAGGTCCTTGTACGGAGATGTTTCAGTCCTTCCCACCACCGCTTATTTTCATGGACTTGAGCCAGGGGAAGAGATTGCAATTAAGATTGAGGAAGGAAAAACCTTATTTATTAAATTGCTTCATATTGGAGATCCCGATGAAAAGGGAGAAAGAACATTGTCGTTCGAATTAAATGGAAAAGCACGAAGCACAATAGTGCAGGATAAATCTGTTAAAGCTGAAACGAGAGCTCGGGAAAAGGCAGACCCCGCTAATCCTAAGCATGTGGCGGCACCAATCCCTGCAATGGTCAGCAGTATTTCCACAAGCGTGGGGAAGACGATTGCAAAAGGAGAAAAAATCGCGGTGTTAGAGGCCATGAAAATGCAAACTACACTCTACGCCTCGGCAACCGGTACGGTAGACGAACTTTTAGTCAAGGTAGGGGATTCGGTTGAATCAAAAGATTTGATTGCTCGATTGCGTTAAAGAATTCAATTGACCGGTCGATTATTAAACAGGTGCAAATAACTTGTTTTTTTAACACAGCCATGTCTTTCCTTTTCAAGGTAGGGATTTCCCTTCTTTTATTCCCTCTTGCTATACTTGCAGAGCCACTTTTTGTGCCAGAACCTCTACTTGAAAAGGCTCTGGCAAAAGCCTTGCGAGTGGACCGGGATTCGCTGACATCCGAATTAGTCGCCGAAAAGTTAGAATATTTTGAACTCAGTAATGCCCAAATTAGGGATTTAACTGGACTGCAGGCAGCTAAGAATTTGAAGGTTTTAGTTCTTCGCGATAATTTAATCCAAGATCTTTCCCCGATAACGGATTTACCTCATTTGCGAAAGCTTGATCTTTCTGGAAATAAAATAGCAGACTTATCTCCATTTGTGGGCTTATCAATCCGCAAAATGCAGGATGAAATTAGCCAAATTAAACTCAAGTTATCCGATTATAAAACTCCCAAGAGCGAGGTTGCTTCGTTAATTCTGACTTTATCAGAGTTGATGGAACGTTTAAAAAGGGGACCCTGGCAACTTCAGGAGTTATCACTTGCTAATAAT
The DNA here is from genome assembly GCA_905478775.1 of uncultured Opitutales bacterium. Classification (GTDB taxonomy): domain Bacteria; phylum Verrucomicrobiota; class Verrucomicrobiia; order Opitutales; family Seribacteraceae; genus Seribacter; species Seribacter sulfatis. The sequence goes on from CAJQKB010000133.1 coordinate 44,842, forward strand.
CGATTGCTGGGTCTCTCGGGAATCTCACACCTTAGTCAATTACGTCACTTAGATGTGTCAGGGAATTCATTAATTGATTTGGAGGGAGTAAGCACACTTGCGAATCTGACTAGTTTCTATGCGCAAGGAAATCAATTGGGAAGAATTGAGGGATATGTGGATGAAAATAAGAACAAAATTTATGATATTGGTGAACCCATTTCGGATGAAAGTGGAAATGGAAAAAGGGATACTGATCCATTAACTGAATTACAATCAATCCCAACATTAGTAAATTTGTATCTTTATGATAATCTTTTGAAATCAATTAATTCTCTGAATGATTTACCACGACTACAGATCCTTCTTTTATCAGGAAACCAATTAGAAAGTGTTGGGAATCTGAGAAATTTCGAAAATATTAGTAGGCTTTCTCTCTCTGACAATCGCATCAACAGTCTCCACGGTCTCGAGGTTTTACCAAGAATTGAACATTTGTACCTCGCGGAAAACCGAATCTGTGATTTGAGAGCAATTCAGGGACTCACTTCATTGAAAGAACTTCGTTTACAAAGAAACCAAATTGTTACTCTTCAAGCACTCGCAGAATTCGATAAATTACAAGTTTTATCCCTATCCAATAACTTTATACATTCTGCAAAACCTTTGCTCGCACTTAACAATTTAAAACGCCTTTCACTTTCTGGAAATTGTCTGGACCTAGAAAGTCAGGTTGTTCAGGATCGACTCAACCAAATTCGTTCGTCTGGCGTATTCTTAGTCGCTGGTAATCAAAAGAAAAGAGTTATTGAAGCCGAACAATTGGTTTTTTCAATGATAGGCCATCCCCGTTCGAATAGTACTCTTGGGCACTACCTCCAAGAAAATGGTTATTTAAGATTGATTGATTTTGCGGAAGATTCTTCTTTAGATGAATCGGAGAAGGCAAAAGCGTATCAAACTTGGCAGAAATCTTTGATGAATGGTTCTTTTCGAAACGACTTACCTTTTCTCAAAAAATAAAATTTTGATTACGAGTTAAGATATAATAGTGAGGCAAGAATCACAGTCGTAATAAAACAGATTAAATATACTAGCCTCATTAAATTTTTTTGTATCGCATGAGATCGAACAATACCGTCCACCATTCGGTAATATTCTTTCTTCCATCGCTTTGACAAAGTCTGTTTTTTCATAGGATAGAATGTCGTTTATCTACATTTTTTAGATTTTCGCAAGCATCGAAAATATGTTCCTTCTTTACAGAAAGTCAGGCTTGTTTTAGAAATTCCACTCTATATGCCTGCAAAACAAAGAACTATCCGAAATGAGCGTTCAATAAAGGGAAAATCTCTTCACACTGGAGAAGAAGTTAATCTTACCATTAAACCGGCGGAAGAAAACCAAGGTTTTGTCTTTCGACGAGTTGATCTATTTGGAAAGCCTGAAATTATTCCATTGTCCTGTAATGTTACTGAACTGGTTAGAAGTACGACAATTTCAAATGGAAATGCAAAGGTCCATACAATAGAGCATGTTTTGAGTGCCCTTGCAGGTTGTGGAGTAGATAATGCAATCATTGAACTAGATGCAAGTGAACCCCCTATATTGGACGGTTCATGCCGTCCCTTTGTCAATCTTGTCTTAGAAGCAGAACCAGTAGAGCAAAATGCGGAAAGGGAGTATTATACCTTACCTGAACCGCTTTCTGTGACCTCAGGGAATCGTTCAATGATTGCTCTTCCTTATGACGGTTTTCGTATTACATGTACCTCTGCGGATGATCGTGGCAGTCACGTACAGCATCTATCGATTGATTTGGATCCTGAGACCTTTGTTGCTCAGATTGCACCTGCCCGAACATTTACCGTCTACGAAGATATAGAAGAATTACTTAAATTGGGAAAAATTCGTGGGGGAAGTCTTGACAGTGCAATTGTAATCAAGGGAGATAAGATTCTTTCGAAGGAACCGCTTCGATTTGAGGATGAATTTGTCCGTCATAAAATTTTAGATATTGTTGGTGATCTCGCTTTATTAGGAAAACCTATAAAAGCTCATATAATTGCGGTACGACCGGGCCATTCTCTGAATTCAGATTTAACAAAAAAGATCGGGGAAAGGATGGAGCGAGAAGGGAAAGTTGTTTCTGAAAAGAAAAATAATAAATCCGTGGTTCTTCCAGAAGAGACCGAATTAGATATTCGACGTATCCTCGATGTTTTGCCCCATCGTTTTCCTTTTGTAATGATTGACCGGGTAATTTCAATTGAGGGTAATGAAGTTTTGGTTGGAATCAAAAATGTGAGTATCAATGAGCCCTTTTTTACCGGACATTTCCCTGGGCATCCTGTGATGCCTGGAGTACTTCAATTAGAAGCAATGGCACAAGCTGCCGGCATTTTACTATTACGTCGAAGTTCTTCGGAAGGTAAAGTGGCGTTTTTCATGAGTGCAGATAAGGTTAAATTTAGAAAACCGGTTGTCCCGGGAGATCAACTTGTCATAACCGCTACTTTAGAAAAGGTAAGGGGAAACAAATTGGCAACTGCAAGCGTTGAATGTAAAGTGAATGAGAAGGCAGTTTCATCCGCAAAGCTTATGTTTTCAATTGTAGATGCGGGGGAAGGAAGTTAAATGGCCACATTGGTTCATCCACTTGCTATCGTTGAAGAAGGAGCTCAGCTCGGTCAGGATGTGATCGTGGAAGCATTTGCATTAATTGGTAAATCCGCAGTTGTGGGAGATGGTACGATTATTCGGCATCATGCAACAGTTGAGGGTAAAGCGACATTGGGTAAGAATAATGAAGTTTATCCTTATGCATTAATTGGAGGATTAACTCATGATTTAAAGTACACCGGTGGGGAACCTGAGTTAGTGGTTGGAGATAATAATATCTTCCGTGAATATGTAACAGCCCATGTTGCTACAGGTAGTCAAGATTGTACTGTGATTGGTTCTGAAAATGTGTTTCTTGCTTACAGTCATATTGCCCACGATTGTAAAGTCGGTAACCACCTAGTAATGAGTAGTCAATCTGCCCTTGGTGGGCATGTTGAGGTAGACGATCATGTTACTATTGGTTGGGGCGTGGGCGTACATCAATTCTGTCGATTGGGGAGGCATTGTATGATTTCCGCTTGCTCGAAACTGGTGCAGGATGTTCCTCCTTTCATGCTCGCCGATGGATCTCCGGCAGAAGTTCGCTCAATAAATAAAGTAGGGATGGAACGCTCTGGCTTTGCAAAGACTGACTTGGATGTTGCGAAGGGAGTATTCAAAGTTCTCTACCGCGGTGATTTGAACCGAAGGCAGGCAGTTAAGCATTTGCAGAATGGATCTAATTTAGCCGAAGAAAAAATCACCCAAGAAATTATACAATTTACCGAGAAAAGTAATAGGGGACTTGCTTAATATTCTCTGTTCGCCCTGCTAATTTTTTTATGGGCTAATATAATCAGGAATTGTGACTAAGACTTGCTAATTTTTGGAGGTATTCCCAGGAATAGATTCCGGTAGAATGACCATCAGAAAATAGTATTCGAATGGCGTAATTTCCGATGGTTGAGACTTTTATAATCTTAATGTTCGGGTATTCAGTTTTTACTTGGCCACCACTAACCTGTCCAAAAATATCAGTCTCTCCTTTGTTTTCTGCACTGGGTGATTGAGTGCGCAGGAGAGGTGCCTCAATGAAGCTTTCTTCTCCGTTAGGCCATTGGAGAGCAAGAGTATTTCCAATTACATCAATCCGACTAGGGGATGAATGCATTTTAAATAAAGGAGTCTAGGCTATTTCCAGCAGAAGGGGGTTCTGAGGAGTCGGAACCGCTTTGGTAGTAAGGATCGAGTACTTCATTCGAATTGGGTCTGCTAAAATCTTCGCCTCTCTCGGCTGCCTTATTAAAGTCTTCCATTTCCTGATCAATCAATTCCTGCTGTAGGTCTTTATCTTGAAGTTCACGATCCAGGCTTCTTTCATCCCAGTATCGATCATTGTGAAATTGGCTTGGTTTTGGTTCGTTGGGTAAATCAGTTGGTTTAACCACTTCCCAATCGGGATTCCTTGTGCTGTCAAGACCGGCATCGTCCACATTATCTACACTTTCAAGAGGGATGCCTGGGTGAGAGGTTTGTGTTTGTTGTTCAAGAGTTTCATCCTGTGCCAACGACCCCGAGAGATGAATTGGGTCAGGTGCTTTTGTGACTTTCTCAGAGCTTTCATTTCCAACTTCGGGGACTTCAAGAGAAGATTCATTTTCACGCCGAAGTTGCATTTCTCGGTGTAAATTTTCAGAATTCACATGATCGCTTGATGAAGTTTCCATTAGCAAAGGATGGTTATTCTAGGCTGAATTTGCAAATCCTAAAAATTTTTTTCAGCAATTTGTAATTCATAAACCTTAAATTTTTCATTGCCACCCTCGGTTATTTAGACATGATCTTCAACACTATGGCAAGAGATACTATCATACTTGAATGCACAGTTGCACGTAAAGAGGGTAAACAACCTTCCCGATACATGGCTTCCCGTAATAAGAAGCTACAAAGCGATCCGGTTGAGAAAATGAAATACAACCGTTTTATGCGGAAGCATACTTTGCACAAAGAAATTAAGAGCTAATCCTCCTCTTCTAGCTGTTTTTTCGCTCAGTTTAAAATCGAGAGTATTTCTTTCGCCACAATCGTAATTGCTTTGCTTGCAAAGTGATCGGGGTTAGAAACGACAATAGGAAGCCCGTGATCCCCCCCCATTCTTATTTCTTCGTGTAGGGGAACTTCTCCAAGAAATGCAGTTGAAAGTGCTTGTGCTGTCATAGGGCCCCCTCCCTTACCAAATAGATAGGACTTCTCTTTGCTTTCTTCGTTGAGAAGAAAACTCATATTTTCAATCACTCCGAGAATGGGAACATTTACTTTTTCAAACATTCTTGCACCTCTTCGGGCAACATCTACCGCCGCTTTTTGTGGGGTAGTAATGATGACCACTCCATCGAGTGGCATCACCTGAGCGATGGAAAGTTGTGCATCTCCCGTGCCGGGAGGTAAATCGATTAAGAGTAAGTCGAGTTCTCCCCAATCTACATTAGCGGCAAATTGTTGAATTGTCTTCATTACCATGGGTCCGCGCCAGACAACGGGTGTTTCTTCATCCACGAGTAATCCCATCGACATTACCTTAATTCCATAACTTTCGATGGGAGCAATTAAGTTATCTCCCAAAGCCTTTGGTTGTCCTGAGGCTCCAATCAGGAGTGGAATTGACGGTCCATAAACATCACAATCCATTAAGCCTATTTTAATTGGTGCAGAGGAGTCTTTGGATAAAATTTGTTCAATAGAGCAGGCCAAGTTGACTGCCATAGTTGATTTTCCAACGCCGCCTTTACCGCTCGCTATTGCAACAATTTTTTTAACCCCTGGGAGTACTGCACTTTCCTTATTCTCTGCATTTGTTGATCGATCAACAGCAGGTTTCTTAACTATAATCTGAATATCTACTCCCTGTATTGACTCTTCCTGGATGAGCTTGTTTTCAATCTCGCCTTTAAGGACTTTTGGCAGGGTTGGATCCGCGGTACTGATTTCAACCTTCACAAAGGCTTGTCCATCTTCGAAACGCGTTTCCTGGATGAGACCAAAAGAGACGATATCCCTGCTAAATCCAGGATAATTAACTTGCTTGAGAAGGTCGGTAATAAGTTGTTCGGACATAATTCAAAAGAACCTATAATGGAGTAAGTGTTTGTTCGAGTAAATGAAAAGTTATTTAAAAGTGAGCATTTATTCTTTCTCACAATCAAAATTATAGTCAAAATACTCTTTTGAACTTGCTGAGAGTAAGAATTTTATTGAATCATAGAATCATGAATGTGGATATGGATGATTGGATAAATAATTTGCGAAGAACTTCTTTTTCTTCTTTGGTAATTTTAATGTTGAGTGCGATGGTTTGCACATCTTCTTCTTTGTCTGCACAGAGTGGAAACAAGATACTCCTTCCCGGTATCGAATCAGATCTCGCTCGGAAGCAAATAGCAGTCGATCTCGGATCGACCTCTTCCACCTTGGTTCCGCTCATCCAAAAAGCCTTTTCTTTGCATGGTGGGTTTCGGTTAAGTCATCCAAAAGAAAGTCAATACAGTATTACATTTTCGGCAAAAGGAGGGAATCAAGTTGGCATTACCATTCAGTCCGGCAGTCCTCCGAGAATAATGAAAACTTTAGCTTCAGGGGGAGATTCAATCGATGATGCTTTACTTAGAGGATGTGATAAGGTGGTAAACCTTTTATTAAAAACCCCAGGCTTTTTTGCCGGAAAAATTTCTTATTTATCCAACTTATCTGGATATAAGGAAATATTTGTTTCCAATGCGCTGATGTCTACGAGTCGACCTAATACTAATTTTAAAAAAATTACTTTTAACGCGAGTTGGGGTAATAAAGGGCAAGGCATTTTTTTTACCAGTAATCGTCAGTTGTTTAACAATATTTTTTATCTTGATTTGGAATCTCGAAAAATTCGTACAATTGCGAATTATCGTGGCAGTAATTTAAGTGCGGTACAAAACCCTAAAAACTCGCAAGTTGCATTGATTCTCTCGAGCACCGGTAACCCGGAGGTTTGGATTGCACCTAATCCTGGATCAAAGCCAAAAAGATTGACCAAGAATAAGAGTAATGAATCCGGACCTTGTTGGTCTTCGGACGGGCGCCGTATGATTGTGACATCAGATAGCCGAGGAAAACCTCAACTATATGAACTCTCTCTTTCCACAGGTTCCCTCACTCGGATCTCAACTAATGTGAGTTCTCATTGTACCGAAGCTTCTTGGAATCCCATCGATTCCTCCAAAATTAGTTTTACAGCAGCAGTGGGGGGTGGGTTTCAAATATTTGAATACAGTTTTAATTCTAGAAAAAGTAGACAACTGACCAAAGGAGTGAGCCATGGACTACAATCGGTTTGGTTAAATGATGGAAGGCATATTATTTATACGGAACGATCTTCTAAAGGGAAAATGCGTTTGATGATTCTTGATACCGAATTAGAGGGCGCAAAACCAAAGGCGTTACACGGGGCAAACTTTGGAAATTGTTCACAGGCCAGTTTTCATTATCCTAATTAATTGATTGTGCCATTCTGCAGTATTGATGCTTATCTTGGAGAAGAGAAAGAGTGGCGAATTCTTGAAGTATTATCTATCCGCCCTGGTTTTTCTCTTTTAATTGCAGCGATTGCTTGATGGAAAAGGTCACAGTATTTAAAATTATGTTTGGTAGACTAATCTCAAGCTTTATAATTGAGCACTCAATATTGCATATCTAGTATGAGAAAATATATATTCTTTCTGACCCATCTGTTCATTTTTACGTTTTTCTGTACCGCTGAGAAAATCAAGGTTGAATTACAAAATGGAAGTTCAATTTCTGGGGAATTAATTAAGGAAAATGCTGATTACTGGATTGTAGACTTGGGCTTTGACTTGATTAAAATTCCAGCAAGGGAATGTTTACAAGTTACCCGCAATCTTTCTGAAGAGAGCCAGCAGGTTTCAGGAGCAGGAAATCATCTGTATAGGCAAAATCCCCGAGCTTCAGTTCAACCGTTGGGTGCGTTAGTTGAAAGACTGGGGGAAGCGGTGGTAATGATTCGAACTCCGGTCGGGTTGGGCTCTGGTTTCATTGTTCATCCGGATGGGTATGTGGTAACTAATGATCATGTGGTTGCAGGGGAGCGAATAATTTCGATCACTCGGTTTCGAAAAGGAAAAAATGAATTAATCAAAGAAAATTATGATAATGTAAGGATCGTGGCGACTGGTGGTAACATTGATCTCGCTCTGTTGAAAATTGAGGGCCAATCCGGTCGAAAAACTTTTCCGACCGTACCACTGGGGAATTCGAATGATCTCAAGCAGGGAGAGAGAGTATTTGCAATCGGAAGTCCACTCGGATTGGAACGCAGTGTCTCGGAGGGAATTGTAAGTTTAAGGAATCGTATTATCCAGTCTCGTCTGCATGTGCAAACAACTGCTGAAATTAGCCCGGGGAATTCAGGTGGTCCCTTATTTAATTATCGTGGACAGGTTGTCGGGGTGAACAATATGAAAGTGGTAAGCAGTGGGGCGGAAGGACTTGGATTTTCAATTCCGGTCCGACAATTAAAGACTTTTCTGGAAAACCGTGACGCCTTTGCATTTGACCCCCGGAATCCCAATGCCGGATTCCGTTATGTTTCCCCACCTCAATGATTTTATTATGAATACCTCGATTCGCTCCCTTCTAATTTCTATTCACTGCGTACTTTTTTGTCTGCATTCAAAAGCGGAATCCGGACTGTTGCACATGCTTCCCGAAAATACCGTTTTTCTTTTGGAGGTGGATGACTGGAATGGATTGGGAAAATCGATTGAATCTGGTCCACTCGGAGAGTTTTCAGAATCCAAGGCATGGAAGAAAATGTGGGAATGGACCGAGAATAAAATGCAAAGTGATTCCGCAAATAGTTCGGAAAAAGTCGGGTTTATGTTTGAGCGAATGGAGGAGTGGGTTGATTCAATGTCAGGCGGTGCAATTCTGGCAGTGGGTAACCTCGAGAAATTATTATCCAAGGAAATCCCGGAGATGACACTGCTCGTTGAAACTGATTTCACTCAAAAAAAGTGGGAAGGCACCTTGAAATGGATGAAAAAAGAAGTGACATCTTCGGACGGAAGTTTTTCTTGGGAAAGAGAAACAATCGCGGGTGAAGAGGTTTATTGGATTGGGCCCGATAATGGGAAAGAAAAAAAGCAAAGCTTTGCAGTAGTTCTGATTGATCAAACTCTTGGAGTTTTCCTTGGTGGAGAAGATCATGTCAGGGATTCTCTCCTCAGAGTCACCGGGAAATCGCCGTCTGCATCTATGGAGAAAAATGATAATTACTTGGATTTATTTGATGAGATCGACCGCGGGGCAGCCCGAATGTTTATTGATTTTGAACAACTCCAGGGATTAATTGAAGAAGCGGAATCTGTTCCGGACATGCAAATTCCGGAAAACCCCTTTGGAGTGACCACATCCAAGTTGATTTCTGCCATGGGGCTCGATTCAATGGAATGCCTTGGTATGCAAATAGAGCCGACTGACAAAAATTTAGTTCTGTCGACTGCTGCTTTTTTTAGTAAATACGAAGGAATTTTTTCTTTCGTTCAAAACGAGGAAAAAAAGGAAGCGGTTCAGTACGAGTTTTTTCCCACGCAGGCATTTACTGCCACCTCGGTTAGATACGACTTCGCACGGATTTGGCCAACAATAGAAGAAATAATTACCGGACTCAGTCCTCAACTCTTGCTCCTCGTCAATTCACAGATACAGGCATTTGAGGAAAAAGCGGGAGTGGCTTTTCGGCGTGATGTTCTGGGAACACTCGGAGACGAAGCGTTTAGCTTTTCTCTTCTGCCCGCCAAGATTGAATCGATTGAGGACTTTGGAAAGAGTAGTGATTTTTTTGGAATTTCTCTTACTGATCCAAAATTGTTTGACCGATCTTTGCGGACGATGATTGATTCAGTCGCTCCGGGTAATGATCTTTTTTCGGAGCGTGTGCATAAGGGAGTCACCATAAGGAAACTTCGTGGATTGGAAGAGAGCGGAAGTTCGCTGAGCTATGCAGTTACTGAAAAATGGTTATTGCTGGCGTTTGGACAGAACAATCAACTCAATCAAGTTATTAACCGATTGCAAGGTAAGGGAAATTCTTTATGGAAGAAAAAAGAAATCAAACAAGCAATAGTGGATTTGCCTGATGATTTGAATCAGTTAGACTTCGTCGACCTTGAAAAATTGGTAAGTTTTTTATCTTCGGTGGCTACAACTACCCTTGAATCTGAAGAAGAAATCGAACTCAAATCAAGTGATTTCCCCAGTTTTCCTTACTTCCTGCTCGCTTGGTCGAAGAATATTCAGCGGGGAATAGTAGGGAAAGGAAAATTATATCCCAAAACTGGCCAATGAATTTCTTATCCGTTTCAATGAGGGGATGTACCTGTGCATTTCTTTTCTTTTTTGCATTCACTAATGTCGGGGCGGTTTCTTTTCGCCTCTCTTCTCCGGAGGTAATTAAGGCCAGCTGGAATGCACGGACTTTTCTTTGTGAGGATTTGAATGCGGACGGTCTTAACGACCTCCTCTTTTTTAATCTAGACCGTTCGCGAATTGAAATTCTCTACCGTACTGCGAACGGAAAAACTCCTCCCCGAGTTAGCCCAGTTCAGGCGGATCGTTGGAATCCCGACTTGGAGGATGCTCCTTATAAAAAGGAATATATTTTTGTACCTGAAAAAATAACTGTATTGGCAGTAGGTGATCTCAATGGGGATGGTCTACTAGATGTGATCCAGGGTAGTCCTGAAAACGGTGTGCAAGTTTATTTCCGTACCGAAAATTTAAAGTGGGAAGATCCCTATGAGGTAGAATCTGGAAAGCTCCGTTCTGGTATGTTTTCGATCAAGATTAAAAACGGAAAAGAGCCAGGTCGTTCTACACTTTATCTTTTCACTGAACCGGGACTTGAAGTCATTAATTTTAAAAAAGGCGAACCAAAATACCCTTCAAAACTTTTTCGGGAAGGAAGTAAAAGTGCACGCGGACTGCATTTGGCCGACTTCGACCACGATGGAGTGGATGACTGGCTTTACTTAGACCCCACAAAGGAAAGGTCCATTCGTGTGCGCTACGGAGTAAAGGACGGCTATGGCCCCGAGCATTCTTTTGATCTTTCTCTTCTTTCCTTTAATCCAGTCGACCATTTCCAAGGGAATAAAGAATCTAAATTCGTGGGTATCGACCGGACATCCAGTGAAGTCACCGTCTTTTCGATTAGCCCACAAGAGGGCGAGGCTGACTTCTCTGATTATGGTGCGGTGAGTCATGACCTTTTTCCCGGGGATGAAAAAAAAGCCGCCTGGGTAATGGAAGATTTTAATTCTGATGGGAATGTCGACCTGATTGCAGCTTCTCCCAAACTCGGTGAATTCCTTTTTTTACCTGGTGGCACAAACGAGCAGTTTGGTTTACCTCAAAAAAATCCTTCCCTAAAGGGAATAAGCTCACTTTCGGCCTGCCGGTTTTCTTCCACCAAAAATCCAGGGCTTCTTATTTTGAGTCCGGAAGAGAAAATTGTCGGACTCTCAGAATTCACAGATAACAAAAGATTTTCTTTTCCCGTTCCTCTTTCCGTGGACGGCGATGCAATTCTCTCCCACTGTTCTGACCTAGATGGAAATGATCGTGATGAGATTTTGATCGTGGTCGAGAAAAGATCAGATTTTGTTCTACAAATATGGTCAAAGGAAAATGGAAAGGATTATCAAGTCTCGTCGGAGATTGAACTGGATGAATGGAAACGCGAACCATCCGCTATCTTTCCCTGTTATTTAAACGAAGATGATCACATCGACCTGGTATTATTGTCCGATCGAGAAGCGGGTCAACTTCTGCTCAATAACGGGAAGGGTAAGCTTGAATTAGTGGGAATGGATTCAGCCATTCGTAAGAGTGTGCTTTTTGGAAAAAATCGTTCTCATATAGGCAGTGGGGAGGTCAATGGCGATCAATCTCCTGAATTGCTTATTGCCGGCGAGGGGATGGTACGTGCACTCAAGTGGAGGGACGGAAATCTGCAAGTGATCGAACAATTCAACTCAGTTGATCCAAAGGCTGAACTTGCGTGCCCAATTTTACATGATATCGACGGGGACGGGGAAAAGGAATTGGCTTATTATTCTGGTGAAAATTGGGTAATTTTAAAGAGACTATCAGATGGAGTTTTTGAAAAGTCTGAAGAAATTGAGGAGGAAACACGTTCCCCTTTGGTTGTCTATTCATTCCCATCAAAAAATAAAAAAGGTTTTTACTCATTAAGTACAAGTGGGATTGATGTAATTGGGCAATCACTATCGAATCAGGAATGTCACTTGGAGGTTCATTCGCGTTATCTGACCGATCTTCCTAAAATTATTCATGGCGGAGTAGATTGGGGAGATTTTAATAATGATGGGAACCTCGACTTGTTATGTATGGACGGTCGGAAGAATGTGCTCGAGTTTTTGTCTTTTTCCGAGAAAGAAAAAGATTGGGAGAGCGTGCTTCACTTTCAGGTTTTCGAAAAAGACCTTCACTATCGCGGTAAAAAGGGGGGTGTGAACGAGCCCCGTGATGGATTGATTGCGGACTTGGATGGAGACGGGCGAGATGATCTGGTTCTCTTAGTTCACGATCGTTTTCTGTGTTATTATCAAAGCAAGGAAGCTGGAAATTGAAAATTCTTATTTTAGGAGATATTGTTGGAAGGCCGGGGAGGAAATTTTTGAATGATCAGTTGGCCGGATATAAAAAAGACAATCAAATTGATCTTATCATTGCCAACGGTGAAAATGCGGCGGGTGGTGCAGGCATCACAGCAAAGACCGCAACGGAAATTCTTGGATCGGGGGTAAATGCAATCACACTTGGAGATCATGTTTGGGATCAAATGAATTTTAATCGCGAGATCGATCAATTGGATAGAGTTTGTCGTCCGGCAAATTTGCCTTCTTCTAATCCTGGTCGGGATCGACTCGTTATTTCTGTTAATAATCAACGGATTGGTTTGTTCACCGTACTGGGTAGAACCTTTATGGGACCAAAAGTCAGTTGTCCTTTCCAAACGGCAGGTCGCTTGGTTGAAGAAATGAAGGCCGATACAGATGCAATCATTGTTGAAATTCATGCCGAAACGACTTCCGAAAAAGAAGCAATGGGATGGCACCTCGATGGAAAAGTAAGTCTAGTCTTTGGTACCCATACTCATGTTCCGACCGCGGATGGAAGAATTTTAAAAGGGGGTACTGCTTATCAATCTGATATAGGAATGACTGGGCCAAGAGAATCGGTCTTGGGCCGGGATATTGAGGCGTGCCTCGGAAGGTTTATAGATGGAATGCCCAGGAAGTGTCCAGTCGCAGATGGCGATGTTGGGATGCAGGGTTGCTTGGTAGAACTGGATATGGACCGCGGATTTCCCCGTTCAATTGAAATCGTTAATTACCGGGTTGTAATTTAAGTACCGAGCTTTTTGCGGTCTGGAAATTATTCATCCTGCGGCGCAGCAAAAGGATCTGGTTCACTAATTAAGTTACTTTTTTCTTCCTTTTCCGATTCGCTCGGTTTCACGCTGTCCTGTTGAATCTTTTCTACATCTGTTGGTGGAATAAATCGGTCCAAGTTTTTGTAAACCAGAAACCCGACCACACTTAGGGTCGATAGAAATACAAGAATAGCAACTAAAACCATCAGCTTTCCCACTATTCCCATTCCTGCCTTTCCGCCCTTTTTTTCTTCAAAAGACTGAGACGAGGAAATTACGCTTTTAGCTGGGCTACTCCTTGGATTGATCTTTTTCGAGTTAGCCGGACTTGCATGGTTGGTGATATTTTTAAGTGCAGAACCATCCTCAATATTATCCTTCTCAGGAGCCAACGAGGGTAGGGGAGTTTTATTTATTTGTGACCACTCGGGAAGTTGTTTTAACGGTACCCATCCGGATACTCCCTGATGCCAAGAAAGGTCGTCGGGTTTGAATTCTCCACTACCTACTCTTTTTGCAGCCTCTTCTAAAGACAAGGGACCATGGTCCACCCCATTGGAGGTGACATATAAAGTAAGGGAGGGATTCATTGTATTTTACTCTACTTCTTTTTTCCTTCGTAGGCTTTATGAAAAGATAAGATAGATGCTTTAAGTGAAGCTGAAGACTGCGGATCAATTGTTTGTTTACATTTCATTGCCGCTACTATTACCGAATGTGCCTTGCTTAACTTTTCTTGATATTTCGGATCGGAAGCCTTAATCCGCTGAGCCATAAAATAATCCGCAATTGTATTCTGTATGGCAGTTGCGTGTGCCTCCTTAGTCGTAATCCAACGGGTTAACTGATTCTGAGATTGAGGATCTTTTTTTCCGGAAAGCTCATTGATTACCTTTGATGCCTTCTCAATAGTCGATTGATCCTCGAGCATTTGTTCAAAACGATTTTGATCACCATAAATTCCACAAGGTACTTGGCAATGCCCTCGCACATAATGAGAAGTAATTGCGGAGAAAAATAGTAAAAGAGAGAAATTTAGTTTCTTCATAGTTTATTGTGGGTTTTAGTATTATTAAAATTAAACATCAAAATACCAGGCTTGGGTTCTGCCAAGCAAAACTAACTACTATTATTCAATTTATTTCAGTATTTAAGTCGATCGAAGAAAAAATGAAGTCTTTGAACTTGCGAATTTATCGAATTTTGAAGTATAAGCTAATTCATATTTAAGCATCTTTGTGTGCTTAATTAGTGTGCGGGAGTAGCTCAGCTGGATAGAGCATCGGTCTTCTAAA